>NZ_JBVHHY010000036.1:0-63252 GCF_055560835.1 Kitasatospora sp. NPDC023120
CCCCTCCCCCCCCCGGCCCCGGCCGTCTTAGACCCCAACCCACCCCCCCCCCCCCCCCCCCCGCGGGGGGGGCCCGCCCCGCCCCCCCCCCCCCCCCCCGCTTCTCTGTCGTGCGTCGTGCGTCTTCCTGCCGTGCGCTTCGCCGGAGGTCAGTCCCAGCCCATGCTGTCGCCCGACTGCGGGGTGACGGTGCTCGTCGCGGCCGTCGGCTGTGCCGACGGGGCGTCGGCGGCGGTCGCGACGGAAGAACCCAGCACCGAGCACAGGACGGCGAGCAGGGCGACGAGGGCCGGGCGGGCGATCTTCTGCATGGTGGAACTCCTGCGAGTGATGGGACCGGAGAGCGTGTGCCCGGGCCGGCCGTCCGCCGCGCCCCGGGCTGTGATCACCAGACTGGCCGCTCGGACACCCCGCTGTCTGCACAAACGGGCGGCATGGTGTTGCCCTGGCAACACCATGCCGCCCGTCGGCGCGTCACCTCACGGCGCGGGCCGCCGAGATCAGGGCAGCCACCACACCGAGACCACCTCGATCGGCTTCTCGCCGTCGTTGTGCAGCTGGTGGGTGTGCTCGCTGTCGTAGAAGAAGTGCTCACCGGCCGACACCCGGCGCGGAACGCCGTCCACCGACAGCACCCCGGAGCCGCTGCGCACGAACCAGACCTCCCGCTCCGGGTGGCAGTCCGCGGCCGTGGTCACGCCCGGCGGGACGTGGATGTGCGCGAAGGTGAACGGTGCCACCGGCTCGGGGCTGTCGGGCAGCTCCAGCACCGCGAGGTGGGCGCCCGAGGGGCGCAGCTTGAACTCCGCCTCGGGCAGCAGGGCGGTGAACTCCTCGGTCACGCTCATGCGTTGGTCTCCATCGGATCGGGGTGGTTCGGCTTGGAATGGTTTGGTTCGGGGTGGTTCGGGGCCGGGTCGCCCGGCTTGCGCGGGTTGCTCCGGGCCGGGTCGGCCGGGTTGCTCCGGGCCGGGTCGGCCAGGGCGAAGTGGTGCAGGTCCTCCTCGGCCGGCCGCGGGCCGGCGGTGACCCGCTCGGTGACCTGCACGCCGGCCGCTCGCAGCTCCGCCAGCAGCTCGTCGCCGTACCGGCCGGCGAACACCTCCTGCGGGGTGCAGGCCGTACTCGGCTGGCAGTCCGGCCGCGAGCAGCCGGACGCAGGCGGCCAGGGTGAAGCCGGTGAGCCGGGCCATCGAGGTGAGGCCGTCGGTGTCCAGCCGGTCCACCACGGTGGTGGTGGCCGTCTCGAAGTCCTCGTCGCCGCCGCCGGTGGCGCGGATGTGCAGCAGCGTCACGTCCACGTCCCCGTCCCGGCGGCGGACGTGCTCGGCGAGCACGTCGTCGAGGACCGCCCGCGGTGCCACCTGCGAGTCGTGCACCGTGCGCGGCTGCTCGTCGAGCAGTCCGCACTCGGCGAAGGCCCGGACCTTCTGCGCGTAGCCGGGCCAGCGCAGCGTCTTCTGGCTCACCTCGGGGACGCGCCCCAGCACCGGGTCGTCGACCAGGCTCGGCAGCATCCCGTCGTCGTAGGCCTCCAGGGTGCCGAGGCCGGCCACCCGCACCGACTCCACGCCGCCGAACCGCGGCACCTGCACCAGCGAGCCGCCGCGCACGCTCCAGGTCGCCCGGGGCGTGATGGTCAGCCGGTCCCCGTACAGGGCGAGGTGGTTGAGCGGCGGGCGGGGGTTGAGCGGGATGCCGCCGCACCAGATCCGCAGCTGCTCGCAGGTACGGAGCCTGGCGGCGGCGCGGCGGGCCAGGATCTCGGTCAGGCCGGGCTCCAGGCCGACCGGCAGGATCAGCCGGGTCCGGCCCCGGCGGGCCGCCTCGTCGAGCCCGGTGAGCCCGTCGTCCGGCGGACGGCCGATGCCGGTGGCGGCGGTCCCGGAGGCCACCAGCCGGTCCAGCAGCGGCCGGGCCGCGACCCAGGGCAGGGCGACCGCCACGGCGTCCGCGCCGCCCACCGTCCGCTGGAACTCCGCGTCGCCGGTGTCGCCGACCAGCGTCCGGACCGAGGCCCCGGTGCCGGCCCGCAGCCGGGCTGCCACCTCCTCGACCCGCTCCGGGTCGCGGTCGGCCAGGACCAGGTCGGCGTCCGGGTCGGTCGCGGCGAGTCGCAGGGCGGCCGCGGCCCCCATCGGCCCGCAGCCGACCACCGCGTACCTCATACGGCGACCGCCGTCCGGGCCGCGCCGGGGCCGTCCGTCCGGCTGTCGCCGGCCGCGGCGGCCGCATCGGCCGCGGTCAGCAGCGTGCCGTCCCAGCGCACGCCCTCCGCCGCCAGGCCGAGCCGCTGCCGGAGCGCCGCGCAGGTCTCCGGCAGGAAGGGCAGGCCGGCCACCGCGACCGTCCGCAGCACCTGGAGCGCCAGGGCCCGGTACTCGCCGGCCTCCCGCTCCGGCGCGGCGGCGGCCAGGGTCAGCGCCTCCTGCCCGTCCCGGACCAGCCGCAGCAGCGCGTGGGCCGCCGAGCGGCAGGAGAAGGACTCCAGCCGGTAGGCCCGCCACAGGTCCTGGGCCCAGGTGGCGCAGCCCGCCGCCAGCGCGGCCGGCCCCTGGCCGAACTGCCCCGTCCCACCGCCGGCTTCCGGTGCCGTGGCGCCGAGCTCCTCGGCCCAGGCCAGCAGCCGTCCGGCCAGCCCGTGGGCGGGCGAGGCGAGGAACTCCTCCATCGTGAAGTCGGTCTCGCCGGTCTCCGGGCGGGTCAGCGAGGTGTACAGCCGGGCCTCGTCGGCGCAGCTGCGCGCCACCAGGTCCCGGGCCCACACCAGGTGGTTGCGGGAGGTCGAGAACTTGGCCCCGTCCAGCCGGTAGAAGTACGACATGTCCAGGTAGCTCGGCAGCGGTGCGACACCCGTTCCGGCGGCCAGCAGCACGGCCGGCAGGATGAACAGCCGCTCGAAGGCGTTGTCGAAGCCGAAGAACATCGCCGAGGGCGAACCCTCCGGGGCGGCCCCCGCCTCCCGGGCCCGCTCCACCATCACCTGGTAGCGCCCGGCCAACTCGAAGCACGGGTAGATGCTCTGACCTTCCGTCAGGTCATCGAGCCGCTCCGGGAGCGGGATGCCCAGCGCCGACACGTAGCTGACCGGCACCTCGGGCAGCTCCCGGGACAGCACCAGGTCGGCGTACCGGCGGGCGGCCGGCGACAGGTGCGCCCCGGCGAGCCAGCCGGTCAGCTCCTCGTGCAACGGCTCCAGCAGCAGGTAGAGCCGCTGCAGCGGCCGCAGTTCGGTCTCGCCGCCGCACACCGAACAGGTGCCGCCGACCAGTTCGGAGTCGTCGTGGTGCAGCGCGCAGGCCTCGCAGTCGATCCCCGCCGCGCCCTCCGTACCGCAGTGCGGGCAGATCCCGCTCACGTAGCCCTGGAAGCGCCAGTCCGCGCAAGCCGTGCAGTAGTGCGCGGGCCGGGTGCGCGGCTGCACCGCGCCCGACTCCCGGGCCCGCCGGAGCATCTCCAGCACCACCGCGTTGACCCGGTCCGCCTGGGCGGGCCGCAGCGCCACGTCCGGCTCGACGGCGGCCGACCGGAAGGTCTCCCAGATCCGCTCGCTGAGCAGGTCCGCGTACTCCAGGTACGGCACGCCGGCCCGCTCGGCGGCGAACATCACGTGGGTGTTCATCCAGGCGGTACCGAGCAGCAGCCGACCCTGCCCGCCGTGGAACTCGAGCGAGCGGCGGGCCACGTCGGCCGCCACGAACGGGCCGGCCAGGTGGCCGACGTGCAGGTCTCCGTTGGGGGTGGGGTTGCTCGGTGCGAACAGGACGGTGGCCGACGGGTCGGCGGTGGGCATGGTTCTCCTCGAGTGGTCGTAGGTCGGTCGGCGGGCCCGGGGCCGCCGGTCGGCTCAGGCGGGGACGCCGAGCTCCGCGGGGGCCCGGTCGCTCGCGGCGCTCACGCCGTCCGCACCGGTCGTGCCGGTCGTCGTCCGCTGCTCGCCGTTCGCCCGGGGGCCACCGGACGCGTAGCTGTGCAGGATGCGGTCGGAGAGCGCACCGAGGCAGCTGAGGTTGGCGAAGCCTGGTCCCTGGGCGAGCCCGGCCAGGGCGGGGACGTGCAGCCGGGGCCCGGGGGCCTCCACGGCCAGGTCGGCGGCCACGGCGCGCATCACGGAGCGCTGGTCGCCGAGGTCCACCCCGGCGTCGGCCGCCAGCTCCCAAGCGGTGGTCGCGGAGAGCAGCAGGCGCAGCTGGGCCAGCGGCGAGCTGCCGATGCAGTTCACCACCAGGTCGCAGTCGATCCGGCGGCGGCCGGCCGGTCCGTCCAGCTCGGCGCCGAGCCGGCCGTCCGCCCCGGAGCCGATGTACTCCACCCGGCCGGTCTCGAAGCCCAGCCGCGGGTCGCCGGCCAGGCCGGCCAGCATGCCGGGCGAGAGCACCCCGCGGTCGGTGCGCCGGATGAACTCCTCGCGCAGCGACTCCGGCAGCTCGCGCCACCCGGCGGCCTCGGGCTCCGAGTAGACCCCATTCTCCAGGTAGGACTCGGCCCGGCTGTACGGCGGGGTCGGCGAGACGATGGTGACCGCCGACACGGCGTCACCCAGCGTGCCGAGCAGGTAGGTCGCGAAGCTCGCCGCGCTCTCCCCCGCTCCGACCAGCAGCACTTCACGACCACCGCCGAGCCGCGGACGAACGGTCGAACGGTCCACCGACGCGGGGATCACCCGGTCCGCGGCGTCCTCGTCACAGGGCAGGGGACGCGACTCGCCCGGCCCGGTGAGCACCACGCCGTACGCCTCGAGCGACCGTGAACGGCCCTCCGCGTCCAGGTGGTCGACGGTCCACCGCTCCGGCCCCCGGTGCAGGCCGGTCACCCGGCCGCGGACCACCTCGACGCCCTCGGTGGCCTGCTGGAACACCCACTCCAGGTACTCGGCGAACACCCGGTGGGTGGGGGCCGGCCCGCCGGTGTCGACCCAGCGGCTGAACTCGCCCCGGGACACCAGGAAGCGCTGCCAGGAGAAGGTGCCGGCCATCATGGCGTCCACTTCCGCCCCGGCGGCCCCGAAAAGCCGTGAACTGCGGTACGGAAATCCGACGTCCTTCTCCGGCCTGGTGCCGAGGAATTCACTGCCGGTGGTATTTCCGTGGCGGCCGCTCCAGGAAGCGGCAATCTCCGCCGATTCGACCACCACAATGCGCACCTCGGCGATTTTCAACCGATTGAGACAGTGCGCCTTCGCCGCCAGACTTGCGGCCTTCGGGCCTCCCCCCACCACTAGCAGGTCATACGTGCCTGTGCTGCGACTGCGGTCCATGGATTCCCAGGTGTCTCGGGCAACCCGCGGACGGTGCTCCGCGGTTCTCTCCCGGCCATGGTTCCGCGCCGGACCGCCCCCAGTCACCCGTCCCGGCCTGCAGGACCGTGCAACGGCAGCATTCGGCCAAGAGCGGGGTCAGTCCAGCAGTCGATCGAAGTACTGCCGCACGATCATCTCCTCACTGCCTAGGATTGACCATCCGTCAAGAACCTCCCCCGGCATGGTCAACCGCAGACAGCCTTGGGCGACGGCGACCTCGGCGTGCTCCGCGTCGGCCCCCACCACGAACACCACCAGGACCGGCGGACACCGGTCCAGCCGGGCCGTCACATGCGCGGCCGCCGGCACCGCCCGCAGCACCGCGCCACGTATCCCCACCGGATCGACCGGGTCGTACGGAACAGCCGGAGCAGCCAGCGAGACGTGCACCAGATACATCTGCATTCCTTGTCGCCGCAGGGCTCGGCACAGGACTCGACCCCGACGAATGAAGAGCGCTCAGGCCCGGCCCGGGAGGCGCAGAACGGATGGAGGGTGCGCGGGCCGGGAATTCGGCGAAACCCTACTCACCGAGCCGATCGAGCGCAATTTCCTCACTACCCCGTCCACTTGAACCGCAGCTAAAGCTCGACGCCGGGCGGGCGGGCAAGCAGGTCTGCTTGTCCGCCCGCCCGGCGTCGAGGTGGAGGGAGAGTGCGCCTCAAGACCCGGGGGATCGTCTTGAGGCGCACTGTCCGGCCGGGGCCGGGGCCGGCATACGGGGGATGTGCCAACCCCGGCGTTCCAGCGGGTGCGCGGTGAGCGTTTCGCTCGGCCCGCGCCACCCGGGCTCGTGGTCCGCGTTTCGACAGCCAGTAGGCGGCCCGTGGACGGTCAGTACTTCTTGGAATCCGTGCAGGTCTTCCGCAACTCCGTGAGCCGGTTGTTCTGTTCGGCCAGGTAGTCGAGCACGGTACGGGCCCCGTTGTCCTTGGGCGACGCCTCGCGCAGGCCCCGCGCGGTGGAATCGATGGCCTTGCGCAGGTCGTCATCCGGCGCCGTCTTGGCCAGCTCGTCCAGCTTGTCCGCACGCTCGCGCACGTCCTTGCGGGCCTTCTCGGCGTCGTCGGGAAAGGGGTTGAACAGGGTCAGCCCCAGAACCTTGGAGCACACCTCGATCCGGTCCGCCTTCGTCTGGGTGTCGACCTTGCACGCGGTCACTCCGAGGGAGAGCAGGCAGGCTGCGGCCACGCAGAGCGCCCCCCGTCGGCCCGGCCGTCGACGCGCTCGGGCCGTGCTCCCTCCTGCTGCCAACGTTTCCACCACTGCGGCTCCTCTACCGGCGGCTCGCTTGCAGCGGATCGGCCTCACCGTCTCCACTGCCCCGCTTCTTCGGACGGCTCCATCGTCCCTCGCGGGGGCCGTGCGACGCATGGGTGCGGGCGCCCAGAAGCGGGTGCAGTGCACTGCACCACCGGGTGCCCGCCCGCCGTACACGGCTTCAGATGCCCTGGCTCACGTGGAGGTCGGACATGGCCACCAGGATGCGACGGTCACCGGCGAACGGCTCCCGGGCGTGGGTGGCCAGGAAGTTGTCGACCACCAGGACATCCCCGCGCTGCCAGGGCAGCGACACCGCGGCTTCCTGGTAGAGCTTGCCGATCAGCTCCACGGCCTCGTCCTCGATGGGGGCGCCGTCCCCGTAGAAGGCGTTGCGGGGCACGCCCTCCGGGCCGTACTCGTCCAGGAGGTACTCCGCCACCTCGTCCGGGAGGGTGGAGATGTGCCACATGTGGGCGTGGTTGAACCACACCGTTTCGCCGGTGTGCGGATGGCGGGCCACGGCCTGACGAACCGAACGGGTACGCAGCCCGTCGTCGCCGACCCAGGTGAACTCGGTGTGCGAGGCCCGGCAGTAGGCCTCCACCTCCGCCCGGTCGGTGGTCTGGAAGACGTCCTGCCAGGGGATGTCCAGCCCGGGGCTGTAGTTGCGCACATAGGCGACCCCGTGGCGCTGGAAGCGCTCGCGGATCTCCTGCGGGATCTTCGGGAAGACGGCCCGCTCACTGGCCACGGGGGTGGCGCCGCCGTGCGCGGACGGGCGGTCGCCGTAGAAGTACAGCCTGCTCGGCCAGTTGTGGGAGTAGGACATCTCGTGGTGGAAGTCGATCCACCGGTCGGCGGCCAGCTCGGTGGACGTGAAGACCTTGTCGGCGATCTCGGTGCGCGGCGCGGCCCGCTCCAGGTAGTCGAGCAGGTCGGGCGAGTACGCCCGGGCGGCGCTGCCGAACTCCTCGGGGCTGTCGACCGTGAAGCCGCGGAACAACAGGCAGCCGTGGCGGTGGAGTTCGTCGGTGAGGCGCGCGTGGTTGGCACCGATCCACCGGTCCAGGCGCACCCCCGGCTCGACGGCCTCGATGCGCAGCAGGAAGGGCTCGGGGCTCACGGGGGCGGTCACCACCCGGCCGCCGGTGAAGGGTGCTGAGGGGACGGAAGTGGCGTTCGGCTCGGTCACGAAGGGTCTCCAGTCAGGGAAGGTGAAGGCGCAGGGGACGGGGAGGGCGCGGCCGGGTCCGTTCCCGCGCCCTCACCGCCGTGACGTCAGGCAGCGGGCTCGCGCACCTCCAGGGTGCAGCACTTGACGCTGCCGCCGCCCTTGAGGAGCTCGCTCAGGTCCATTCCGATCGGCTCGAAGCCGCGCTCGCGCAGTTGTCGCGCGAGGCCGGTGGCCGCCTCGGGCAGCACCACGTGCCGTCCGTCACTGACCGCGTTGAGCCCGAACACCGCCGCGTCCTCCGGAGTGGCCAGCACCGCGTCGGGGTACAGCCGCTCCAGCACGGCGCGGCTGCCGGGCGAGAACGCCTGCGGGTTGTACATCACCTCGTTCTCGGACAGCACGGCCAGCGCGGTGTCCAGGTGGTAGTAGCGCTCGTCGATCAGCTCCAGGCTGATGACGGGGCAGCCGAAGAACTCCTGGGCCTCGGCGTGTGACCGGGGCGCGCTGCGGAACCCGGTGCCGGCCAGGATCAGGCCTCCGGTCACCAGGAAGTCACCCTCGCCCTCGTTGATGTGCTCGGGGTCGTGCAGTTCGGCGAAGCCGTTGTCCCGGAACCAGTCCAGGTAGGCCGGCCCCTCGGCGGACCGCTCGACGTTGCGGAAGCGGGCGCCCAGGACCTTGCCGTCGACCACCGTGGCGCCGTTGGCCGCGTAGACCATGTCCGGGTACCCCGGAAGCGGCTCTATCAGCTCCACCTCGTGGCCGAGTTCCAGGTAGAGCGCCCGCAGCTTCTCCCACTGGGTGACGGCCAGGTCGGTGTCCACCGGCTTGGCCGGGTCCATCCACGGGTTGATGCGGTAGGTGACCTCGAAGTGCGTGGGACGGCACATGAGGTAGCGGCGCCGACGGGCCTCGCGGACGGGGGCGGCGGACTGCGCTTGGTGCGTCATGTCTCTCCTCGGGAGGTGTGACGGACGATGGTGTGCGGTGCGAAGGGGGCCGCGCGGGGAGGCGTTCAGGGGGTGTCGCGAACGAGCTCGCGCAAACCGTCCAGCATCCCCGTCAGCAGCTCGGCGACGGACTCCTCGGTGAACCGGTCGGCGGGGTAGGTGCAGCTGAACTCCATCCGCCCGTCCTGCACCGAGCCCACCACGTCCAGCGGGTACGCCCGCCGCTCCGCGGGCTCGTGCTCCGCGCCGCCGTGCGGGACGTGGCGCACCACGAGCTCGTCGCCGGCGAGCGCGGAGTCCCACTGCCCCAGGTAGTTGAAGCCGACCAGCGCCCGCACCGGCTCCAGCTGAGGGCGGTCGGGCCGGTCGGCGGCGAGGTGGCGCAGCGCGCCGTAGCCGATGCCCTGCTGTGGGACCGCGCGCAGCTGCCGCTTGACCGTGCGGACCGCCGCGGACATCGGCGCGTCGGCCGGTACGGCCAGGGCCACCGGGTGGGCGGCGGTGAACCACCCGACCGTCCGGGACAGGTCGACACCCTCCAGGATGTCCTCCCGGCCGTGGCCCTCCAGCTCGATCAGGGTGCGCGGCCGGCCGGTCCAGGCGGTCAGCGCCCGTCCGAGCGCGGCCAGCAGCACCTCGTTGATCCGCGCGCGATGCACCCCGGGGACCCTGCGCAGCAACGCGTCGGTCTCCTCTGCGTTCAGCCGCTCCTGGACGGCCCGGGCGTCCTCGACCCGGCCCGGATCCGGGACCGGGGGCGCGTCCGCCGTGGTGGTCCGCCAGTGGTCGGCCTGGTCGTCGAAGCCGCCCGCCGCCGTGAACTCCGCCAGGCGGCGTGCCCAGCGGCCGAAGGAGGTGCTGCGCGGGCCGAGGTCGGCCTCCTTGCCGGCCGACAGCTGCCCGTACCCGATCCGCAGGTCGTCCAGCAGCACGCGCCAGGAGACGCCGTCCACGGCGAGGTGGTGCACGGTCAGGAAGAGCTGCGGTGCCCGGCCCGCGCCCAGGTCGAACAGCACCGCGCGCAGCAGTGGCCCCTCGGTGATGGACAGCCCGGTCTGGGCGGCGAGCACCGCCTCGTCCACCCGGCCGGGCAGCTCCTCGTCCGAGGTGGCGGACAGGTCCAGCCGGGCGAAGTGCCAGTGGCTCGGGTCGGGTTCGATGGTCTCCTGCCGCCACTGGCCGGCGGTGCGGGCGAAGCGCAGCCGCAGCGCGTCGTGGCGGTCGACGACGGCCCCCAGCGCATCCCGCAGGGCGTCGGTGTCGGTGCCCTGCGCGAGTTCGAGCAGGACGGACTGGTTGAAGTGGTGCGGGTTGGCGGTGTGGGTGTCGAAGAACCATTGCTGTACGGGGGTCAGCGGTACCGGCCCGGTGTCCGGCCGCTCGTCCCGCCGTGCCCCGGCGGTGTCGGCGGTGCGCACCACCTCGGCGAGCCGGGCCACGGTCCTGAGCTGGAAGAGCTCCTTGACCGTCAGCTCCAGCCCGGCCTGCCGGGCTCGGGAGACCACCTGGGTGGACAGGATGGAGTCGCCGCCGAGGTCGAAGAAGGCGTCGTGCACGCCGATCCGCTCCACGCCGAGGACGGTGCGGAAGATCTCCGCCAGCGCCTCCTCCCTTCCGGTGCGCGGCGCCACGTGCTCGCGCCGAGCCGTCACCGGCCGCTCGGCCAGCGCGCGCCGGTCCACCTTGCCGTGCGCCGTCAGCGGCATCCGGTCCAGCACGGCGAGGGCCGACGGGACCATGAACTCCGGTAGCAGCTCGGTCAGTTCTTCGTGCACCCGATCGGCGTCGAGCTCCTCCCCCGCGACCGGGACCAGATAGCCGACCAGCTGCTTGCGCCCGCCGTGGTCCAGCGCCAGGACGCACGCCTGGTCCACCCCGGGCAGTCGGGCCAGGGCGGTCTCGATCTCGCCCAGCTCGATCCGGAAGCCGCGGATCTTCACCTGGTCGTCGGTGCGCCCCCGGAAGTCGAGCTCCCCGCCGGGGAGCCAGGCGCCCAGGTCGCCGGTGCGGTACAGCCGCGCCTGCGGGTCGTCGCTGAAGGGGTGGCGGACGAAGCGCTGCCCGGTCAGCTCGGGGCGGCCGAGGTAGCCCCGGGCCACGCCGCGTCCGCCGATGAACAGTTCGCCGGTCACTCCCACCGGCACCGGCCGCAGCTCCTCGTCCAGGACGTAGACCTCCACGCCGGCGATCGGCTTGCCGATGGGCAGCCGGGCCGCGTCCGCGGGGATCTCGCCCTCGAACAGCGCCGCGCCGACGGTGGCCTCGGTGGGCCCGTAGCCGTTGACGAAGCGGTGCCGGACCGACCAGGCACGGGCCAGCTCGACGGGACAGCGGTCGCCGACCGCGAGCACGGTCGAGCCGGCGGCGAGGTCGGTGGGCTCCAGGGCCGCGAGGGCCGCGGGTGGCAGGCTCAGCAGCACCGGCTCACCCTTCGCAAGGCCGATGACCAGCTCGGGTCCGATCGCGTCGGCTCCGCTCTCGGGCAGGCACAGTGTGGCGCCGGAGGTCAGCGCGACGAAGGTCTCCCACACCGCGCCGTCGAAGCTGGGCGAGGACAGCTGGAGCACTCTGCCGCCCACCCCGAGCCCGAACCGTCGGGCGGTGGTCGTGACCATGTTGACCAGCCCGCGGTGACGGAGCAGCACGCCCTTGGGGGTGCCGGTGGAGCCGGAGGTGTAGATGACGTACGCCAGTGCCTCCGACCCCACTCGTGGTTCGTCGACGGCGGGCGCGACGGTGCCGTCGACGGTCCACGGCGCGTCCACGGCGACGGCGCGGGTGGCCTGGTCCGCGAAGTCGCCCAGCAGCGAGCGCTGGGTCAGCACGACCGGCGCCGCCGTCTCCGACAGCATCAGCGCCCGCCGGGCGGGCGGGAAGGCGGCGTTCAGCGGGAGGAAGGCGGAACCCGTCCGCAGCACGGCCAGGGTGGCCACCACCAGGTTCGGGCCGCGGTCGAGGCAGATGCCCACCACCGAACCGGGCGCCACTCCCAGGCCGGTCAGGTGCCGGGCCAACTCGCCGGACCTGCGCTCCAGTTCGCCGTACGTCAGCCGCTGCTCGCCGCACTCCACGGCGACCGCCTCGGGGTGCTCGGCCGCGCGCCGGGCGATCAGCTCGTGCACGCCGATGTCGTCGATGTCCGGCGCGGGGGTGCGGGCCCACTCGCCGGTCAGCCGCCGGTGCTCGTCCTCGGTCAGCAGTGCCAGCTCGGCCCAGGGCAGGTCGGGTGCGGCCACGATCGAGCCGAGCAGTGTCACCAGGTGCCCGCACAGCCGCCGCACGGTGGCGGCGTCGAACAGATCGCCGCTGTACTCGACGTCCACGCCCAGCGAGCCGTCGGGCCGCTCCTCGAAGCCGAGGACGAGGTCGAAGCCGGTGCTCGCCTGGGGGAGCCGGTACTGCTCGACGCCCAGCCCGCTGAGCTCCAGCTGCGCCTCCGGGGCGTTCTGCAGGACGATCAGGACTTGCGCCAGCGGCATCCGGCCCGCGTCACGCTCGGGCCGGACCGCGTCCACCACCTGTTCGAAGGGCACGTTCTCGTGCTGGAAGGCCTCCAGCACGGATTCACGGGTGCCCGCCAGCAGCTCGGTGAACGACTGGCCGGGTTCCAGCCGGGCCCGCAGCACCAGGGTGTTCAGGAAGAAGCCGACCACCTCCTCCAGGCCGGGGTGCCCGCGCCCGGCCACCGGCGTGCCGACGGCGACGTCACGCTGCCCCGTCCAACGGGCCAGCAGCACCTGGGTGGCCGCGGTCAGCGTCATGAACAGCGTGGCCCCGCACCGCCGGGACAGGGCGCGCAGCCCGTCGGCCACCCCGGCCGGTACGGCGACGGACGCCACGTCCCCGGCCGAGGTTCGCACGGCCGGCCGGGGCCGGTCGGTCGGCAGCTCCAGTGGCGACAGGCCGGCCAGCTGCTCCTTCCAGTAGTCCAGCGACGGTGCCAGCGCGTCCGGCGAGCACTGTTCGCGCTGCCACACCGCGAAGTCGGCGTACTGCAGCGGCACCGGCGCCAGGTCGGCGGCCAGGCCCTCTCGTTCGGCCCGGTACAGCTCGCCGATCTCCCGGGTGACGATGCTCAGCGACCACCCGTCGTGGTTGATGTGGTGCAGCGTCAGGACGAGGACGTGCTCCCGCTCCGCCAACCGGACCAGCAGGGCCCGCAGCAGCGGACCGGTGCGCAGGTCGAAGGGCCGGACCAGGTCCCGCGCCACCGCGCGGTCCAGCTCCGCCTGCCGGTCCGCGCCGTCGAGTCCGGTCAGGTCGACCTGCTCGAAGGGGACGTCGAACTCCTCGCGCGGGATCTGCACCGGCGTTCCGCCGACCGAGTCGAAGGTGGTGCGCAGGGCCTCGTGCCGCCGCACCACGCCGATGAGGGCGGAGCGCAGCACCCCGGCGTCGAGCTCACCGGTCAGCCGCAGCCCGAAGGAGGAGTTGTAGCCGACCGAGTCCGGTTCCAACTCACTGAGGAACCACAGGCGTTGCTGTGAGAACGACATCGGCAGCGGCCCGCTGCGCGACACCGTCGGGATGCCCGGCTCCTCCGCCGGGCCGTCGGATCCGGCCAGGCGGCGCAGCAGTTGTTCGCGCAGGTGCGCCGGCAGCGCGGCGATCCTGTCCTCGCGCGATGTGGACACGTCTCAGGCCTTCCGTTCCGGGCCGGCAGTGCCGTCCGCTGTGGTTCCCTCGGTGGCGGTGCGCTCCAGCTCCCGCAGCAGCGCCTCCTCGATCAGCTCGGCGAAGGCGGCCAGCGTCGGGGTCTCGAGCAGTTCCCGGAAGCTGGGCCGGACGCCGAAG
The DNA here is from genome assembly GCF_055560835.1 of Kitasatospora sp. NPDC023120. Classification (NCBI taxonomy): domain Bacteria; kingdom Bacillati; phylum Actinomycetota; class Actinomycetes; order Kitasatosporales; family Streptomycetaceae; genus Kitasatospora; species Kitasatospora sp. NPDC023120. The sequence goes on from NZ_JBVHHY010000036.1 coordinate 13,481, forward strand.
GCCCGCTTGATCTGGGAGAGCGTCTTCAGGCTGAGGATGGAGTGCCCGCCGAGGGCGAAGAAGTCGTCGTGGGCGCCGACCCGCTCCACCTCCAGGACGTCGGCCCAGATCTTCGCCAGGGCCTTCTCGGTGTCGGTGCGCGGTTCCACGTACTCGGAGCCCGCGGCCTGCGGCACCCCGGTCTCCAGCAGGGCCTTGCGGTCCACCTTGCCGTTGGAGTTGAGCGGGTACTGCGCCACCGGCACCAGCACCGGCGGCACCATGTAGTCCGGCAGCCGCTCGGCGAGGTGGGCGCTCACCGCCTCGGCGTCGAAGGCCGCCGGGTCGGCCACCCGGACGTATCCGGCCAGGCGCTCGACCTCACCCTCACCGAGGACCGCGACCACCGCCTCCTCGACGTCCGGGTGGCCGGTCAGCGCGTGCTCGATCTCGCCCGGCTCGATGCGGTAGCCGCGCAGCTTGATCTGGTGGTCCAGGCGGCCCAGGAACTCCAGCGTCCCGTCAGGCAGGCGGCGCACCCGGTCGCCGGTGCGGTAGAGGCGCTCGCCGGAGCCGAAGGGGGCCCGGACGAAGGAGCGCTCGGTCAGCTCCGGCTGGTGGAGGTACTCCCTGGCCAGCCCGGCACCGGCCAGGCACAGCTCGCCGGGGGCGCCGACCGGCAGCACGCCGAGGTCCTTGTCCAGGACGTACGCCCGGGTGTTCTGCACCGGGCGGCCCAGCACCGGGCGTTCGCTGTCGGCCAGCCGGGTGGTCACGGCGTCCACCGTGCACTCGGTCGGGCCGTAGAAGTTGAAGCTCATCAGCCCCGGCCGGGCTCGCAGCAGGTCCCACAGCCCCTGGCCGATCGACTCGCCGCCCAGGGCCAGGCCGCGCAGGCTCGACCGGTCCAGCAGGCCGGTGTCGACCAGCTGCTGGAAGTAGGACGGCGTGGTCTGCAGGAACTCGATGCCCTCATCGACCAGGTGGTCGGCCAGCGCCTGGGCGTCCCGGCGGGTGGTGTCGTCGACGATGTGCAGCTCGTTGCCGTCGGCCATCCACAGCACCGGGTTCCACGAGGCGTCGAAGGACGCCGGGGCCAGGTGCGCGACCCGCACCGCCCGGCCGTCCGCGCTCGCCCTGACCGGGCCGAAGACGGTACGGCGGTGGCTGTCGAACAGGTTGGCCAGGCTCCTGTGCTCGACCACCACGCCCTTGGGGCGCCCGGTCGAACCGGAGGTGTGGATGATGTACGCCGGGTCGTCCGGGGAGACGGTGGTCACCGGCGCGGTGGCGGGCCGGGCGGCGATCCGCTCCCGCTCCTCGTCCAGGCTCACCACCGCGGCCCGGCCCTGCGGCAGCCGCTCGCGCAGACTGCCGTGGGTCACCACGACGGGGGCCTCGGTGTCCTCCAGCAGCAGGGCGAGGCGCTCGGCGGGCGCCCCCGGGTCGACCGGGGTGTAGATGCCGCCGGCCTTGAGCACCGCCAGCAGCGCCGTGACCAGGTCCGTGCCGCGCTCCAGGAGCACCGCCACCGGGGCCCCGGCGCCGACTCCCCGCTCGGCCAGGTGGTGCGCCAGGCGGTTGGCGGCGGCGTCGAGTTCGGCGAAGGTGAGCCGACCGTTCCGGTCCACCGCGGCGACGGCCTGCGGGGTGCGTGCCGCCTGCTCGGCGAACTGCAGGTGCACCGGGCGGTCGTCGAAGGTGATCCGCGGGCCCTGGTGGGCGGTGAGCACCTCCCGCCGGTGCTCGGCGCTGAGCTCGCCGAGCTGGGCGACCGTGCGCTCCGGCGCGTGGGCGATCTCCTCCAGCAGGGCGCGCAGGTCGGCCAGGACGCGCTCGGCGGTCTCCGGCTCGAACAGCACCGGGTCGTAGGCGAGCCGGAAGGCCAGCCGCCCGGCCGGGAACACGGCCAGCACCATCGGGAAGTTGGTGAACTCCATCGCCTGGGGGTCGCGCAGGCTCACCCCGTAGTCGGCGCCCATCTCGCCCTCGTACGGGTAGTTCTCGACGACGATGTAGCTGTCGTACAGGCTGGTGCCGGCCTGGACCTGCGCCCAGCCCCGGATCTGCGACAGCGACACGAACTCGTGGCTGCGTGACTCGGTCTGCTCCTGCTGCAGCTCGGCCAGCCAGTCGAGCAGCCGCCGCTCGCCGTCCACCCGGGTGCGCACCGGGATGTTGTTGATGAAGATGCCGGCGATCGACTCGACGCCGGGCAGGTCGGCGGGCCGCCCGGACACCGCCGAGCCGAAGCACACGTCGGTCCGCCCCGAGTAGCGGGACAGCAGCAGCGCCCACGCGCCCTGCGCGAGCGTGTTGACGGTGAGCCGGTGCCGCTTGACCAGCTCACCGAGCAGGTCGGAGGTCTCCTGGGGGAGCTGGAAGGAGATCCGGGCCCGCGAGCCGGTCCATTCGGTGCCCGGCAGGTCGTGGTCGACCGGCAGCGGGGTCGGCTCGGTGTGGCCCTCCAGCACGCCGCGCCAGTGCCGCTCGGCGGCCCGCGGGTCCTGGCGGTCCAGCCAGGCCACGTAGTCGCGGAACGGCCGACGGGCCGGCAGCGGGCCCTGCTTGAGGCCACGCACCCGCAGGTAGTGCTCCAGCAGCTCGGCCAGCAGGTCCGCGCTGCTCCAGCCGTCCAGCAGCACGTGGTGCGAGGTCCACACGATCCGGACACTGCGCCGCGTCTCGGCGATCAGGGTGACCCGGGACAGCGGCGCGACGGTCAGGTCCATGCTGCGGGCCCGTTCCTCGTCCAGGAGCCGTTCGAAGCGCCCGGCGCGCTCGGCCTCGCCGAGCCCGGTCCAGTCGAGGATCTCCACCGGCATCCGTACGCCGTGGTGCACCACCTGCAGCGGGTCGTCCACGTTCTCCCAGACGACGGCGGTGCGCAGGATCGGGTTGCGGTCGGTCAGCAGCTGCCAGGCCTCGGCGAGCGCGTCGAGGTCGTCGACGCCGTCCAGGACGAACGACAGGTGGCCCAGGTAGATGCTCTCGCCGGGCTCGGTGAGGCTGTGGAACAGCAGCCCGGCCTGCATGGGCGTGAGCGGGTAGAGGTCGTCGATCCGCCCGCCGTGCTCGGCGAGCCGGTCCAGCGTCTGCTGGTCCACCCGCGCCAGCGGGAAGTCCGACGGCGTGGCGCCGCCGGCGCCGGCCTCGGCGCAGTGCGCGACGATGCCGCGCAGGGCGTCCACCAGCCGCTCGCCGAACCGCTCGACGGTCGCGGTGTCGTGCACGGCCGTGGAGTGGAACAGGGAGATCTCCAGCCGGCCGGCCCGGACCTGGGCGACGACGTCCAGGAGGTACTCCAGCGTCTCCTCGGGCGCCTGCTCGGTGCCGAAGCCCAGACGGACGTCGCGGACCAGGTCGCCGCCGTCCGCCGACTCGTTCGCCTGGCCCAGGTAGTTGAAGCACACCTGGGCCCGCGGGGACTCGGCGAGGATCTCGGCGGGCGAGCCGGCCGGGCTCAGGTGGCGCAGCGCGCCGTAGCCGACGCCGCGTCGCGGCACCGCGCGCAGCTGCTCCTTGACCTCCTTCAGCCGCTCGCCCCAGTCCTCGCCGGACGGGGTGAGCGCCACCGGGAAGGCGCTGGTGAACCAGCCGGCGGTGCGGCTGGTGTCGACGTCGTCGAAGAGGTCCTCGCGGCCGTGGCCTTCCAGGTCGAACAGCACGCTCCCGCGGCCGGTCCAGTCGGCCAACGCGGTGCCGAGCGCGGTGAGCAGGACGTCGTTGACCTGGGTGCGGTAGGTCGCCGGGACGTCGTGCAGCAGCGCCCGGGTGTCCTCCTCGCCCACGGACACCCGCACCTCGCCCGCCGAGGCGATCGTCGCCTCGCCCGGGTGGTCGACCGGCAGGTCCGGCTCGGCCCGGCGGCCGGTGGCCACCCAGTGGTCCAGCTCGTCGTCGAAGCCGCCCGCCGCGGTGTGCTCGGACAACCGCAGCGCCCAGTCGCGGAACGACGTGGTCCGCTCGCCCAGGTCGACCGTCCGGCCCGCCGCCGCCTGCGCGTAGGCGGTCTCCAGGTCGCCGAGCAGCAGCTGCCAGGACACCGCGTCGACGACCAGGTGGTGGGCGGTCAGGAAGAGCTGCGGAGCGCGGCCCGGACCGTGGTGGAACAGGACCGCGGCGACCGGACGGCCGGCGGCGAGGTCGAAGCCGGCCTGGGCACGGGAGGCGGCCGCGTGCACGGCCTCCTCGGGGGCGTCCCGGCCGGACAGGTCCACCTCCTCCAGCGGCCATTCGGCGCCCGCCGGGGTGACCTCCTGCTGCCATCGCCCGTACGAGCTGGTGTAGCGGGCCCGCAGCTGGTCGTGGTGGTCCAGCAGGGCGTCGAGGGCGCGGCGCAGCGCGGCGACGTCCGGCGCCTCGGACAGTGTGACGAGCACCGACATGGTGGAGTGGTGCGGTGCGGCCGAATGGCTGTCGAAGAAGGTGCGCTGGATCGGGGTCAGCGGCACCCGGCCCACGACCGGCTCGGCACGCCGGGTGTCGGCGGCCCCCTGCGCCGTCTCGGCGGCAGTTGTCGCGAACGCCAACTCGGCGACCGTCTGGTGGGCGAACAAGTCCTTGGACGACAACGTAATCCCCTTCTGCCGTGCTCGGGTCACGACTTGGATGCTCAAGATGGAGTCGCCGCCGAGGTCGAAGAAGTTGTCCTCGACCCCGACCCGGTCGACGCGCAGGACCTGGGCCCAGACCTCGGCCAGGGCCTGCTCGACCCGGTTGCGGGGCGCCACGTGTCCGGTGCCGCGCGCCGTCTCCGGGTCCGGCGCGGGCAGGGCGCGGCGGTCGACCTTGCCGTTCGCGTTCAGCGGCAGCGCGGCCATCTCGACGAACACCGCGGGCACCATGTACCGCGGCAGCGTCTCCTCCAGGTGGGCGCGCAGCTCCACGGCGGCGAACGGCCGCCCCGGCGCGGGCACGGCGTAGCCGACCAGGCGGGCCGGGCCGTCGCCGTCGGTCCGTGCGGCGACCACGGCGTCGGCCACTGCGGGGTGGCGCCGCATGGCGGCCTCGACCTCGCCCAGTTCGATCCGGAAGCCCCGGATCTTGACCTGATCGTCGGCCCGCCCGGCGAACTCGATGTCGCCGTCGGCCCGTCGACGGACCAGGTCCCCGGTGCGGTAGAGCCGGGCGCCGGGCTCGGCGGAGAACGGGTCGGGCAGGAACCGCTCCTCGGTCAGCTCGGGCCGGTTCAGGTAGCCCCGGGCCACGCCGGGGCCGCCGAGGTACAGCTCGCCGACGACGCCGACCGGGACGGGCCGGCGCGTCTCGTCGAGCACGTAGGTGCGCGCCCCGGGGATCGCCCGACCGACCGGCACTCCGGCGCCATCCGGTACCCGGTCCGCCCGGACGGGGTACGCGCAGGACTCCACGGTGGCCTCGGTGACGCCGTAGGAGTTGAGCACCAGGGTGTCCGCGGCGGTCTGCGCGAGGAGCCGGCGGCAGTCCTGCGTCCGCCAGTTGTCGGAGCCGACGGCGAGCACGCGCAGCGGCGGCAGTCCGGTGCCCCGCCGCTCGGCCTCCTCGACCACCGCGTTGGCCAGCGAGGGCACGGTCTCCAGATGGGTCACCCGGGCCGTGTGCATCAGGTCCAGCAGCTGCCCCGGGTCGGTGGTGGCCTCGGTGCTCGCGATGACCAACGTACCGCCGTGGCACAGCACGTGCGCCAGGTCGGAGACGAACACGTCGAAGGACATGCTGGCCACGTTGAGCTGGCGGGCCGGCGGTACGTCCGCGAGCCGGTACAGCTGCTTCCACGCCTCGGCGGCGTAGGCGACGCTACGGTGCTCGACCATGACGCCCTTGGGCCGTCCGGTGGAGCCGGAGGTGTAGATCACGTAGGCGAGGTGGCCGGGGGTGACGCCGGAGGCCGGAGTCCGCGCGGGAAGCCCGGAGATCCGCGGCCACTCCTCGTCCAGCCGCAGCGCCGGCACGCCGTCGGGCAGTCGGCCGGCCACCGCGGACTGGGTGAGCACCAGTTCGGCGGCGCTGTCGGCGAGGACGTACGCCAGCCGATCGGCGGGGTGCGCGGGGTCCAGCGGCAGGTAGGCGCCACCGGCCTTGAGCACGCCCAGCAGGGCCACCACCATGTGCAGCCCGCGCTCCACGCAGATGGCGACCACCGAGTCCGGGCGCACGCCGCGCGCGGCCAGCTCCTGGGCCAACCGGTCGGCCATCTCGTCCAGTTCGGCGTACGTGAGCGAGGCCTGGCCGTAGACCACCGCCTCGGCGTCCGGGGTGAGCCGGGCGTGCCGGGCGATCAGCTCGTGCAGGCAGCCCTCGTCGAAGGGGATGGGGGACCCGCTCCAGTCGCCGAGTAGCAGGGCCCGCTCCTGCGCGGTGAGCATGGGCAGCTCCGCCACGGTCCGGTCCAGCCCGTCCGCCATGCCGCGCAGCAGCGCCGCCAGGTGCTCGGCCATCCGGGCCACCCGGGCATGGTCGAACAGGGCGGGGTCGTAGGCGAGTTGGAGGGCGAGCCGGTCCCCGTCGAGGTAGGCGGTCAGGTCCAGCGGGTAGCTGGTGGTGTCCACCGCCGTGACGCCGGTGACCGCCAGCCCGTGCGCGGCCGCCGCCCCCTCGTTGCCCGGGTAGTTCTCGAAGACCACGATGCTGTCGAACAAGCGGGTGCCGCGCGGAAGTTCGGAGGCGGCGTGGACCTCGGTCAGCGGCGCGTACTCGTAGTCGCGGGACTCGACCTGCTCCTCCTGCAGCCGCCGCAGCCAGGCCGACAGGTGGTCGTCCTCGGCCACCAGGGTCCGCACCGGCAGGGTGTTGAGGAAGTTGCCGACCATCTCCCCCACGCCCGGCAGGTCGGCCGGACGGCCGGAGACGGTGGCCCCGAAGCAGATGTCCCGCTCGCCGCTGTAGCGGGACAGCAGCAGCGCCCAGGCGCCCTGGACCAGGGTGTTGAGGGTGAGCCGGTGGCCGCGGGCGCGCTCGGTGAGCGCGGCGCAGTGCCCCGGCTCGAGCTCCACGCGGACCCGCTCGGCGGCCTCGGACTGGTGGCCCGGCACCGGGTGGCGGTCGTACGGGAGCGGGGTGGGCGAGTGCAGCCCGGCCAGTGTCCGGCGCCAGTGCTCCCGGGCCCGGGCACCGTCCTGGCGGCCGAGCCACTGGACGTAGTCGCGGAACGGGGGCCGGCCCGGGACGGCCCGCGCCGGCGCCTCCCCGTCGACGAGGGCTCGGTAGCAGGCGAAGAGGTCGCCGAGGATCCGGGAGGTGCTCCAGCCGTCGAGGACGATGTGGTGGAAGGTCCACACGACGCGGACGGCGCTGTCGCTCTCCCGGGCCAGCACCACCCGGGTCAGCGGGCCGACCGACAGGTCCATCCCGGACCGCCGCTCCTGGGCCATCAACTCGCCGAGCAGCACGACCCGTTCGTCTGCCGTGCGGTCGCGCCAGTCCAGGGTTCGCACGCTCGGCCGGGCGTCGCGCCGGACGATCTGCAGCGGGCGTTCGACGCCCTCCCACACCAGGTGGGTGCGCAGTGCCGGGGTCGCCTCGGCGACCCGCTGCCAGGCCGTGGCCAGCGCGTCGGCGTCGCCGGCGCCGTCCAGGAGGAAGGAGACGTGGTCGAGGTAGGCGCCGTCCGGCTCGGTGAGCGCGTGGAAGAGCATGCCGGTCTGCATCGGGGTGAGCGGGTAGATGTCCGCCACCTGGCCGCCGGTGCCGGCCAGGCGGTCCACTGCGGCCTGGTCGAGGCCGGCCAGCGGGAAGTCGGACGGGGTGGCGCCGCCGGTGTCCGGCTGCAGGCAGTGCTCGACCAGGCCGCGCACCGCGCCGACCAGGCCGTCGGCCACCGCCCGCACGGTCGTTTCGTGGTGCACGTCCTGCGCGTAGTAGAGCGTGAACTCCAGCTTCCCGCCGCGGACTTCGCCGACGATGTCGAGCAGGTGCGGGCGGGTCTCCAGCGGGCTGTGGTCCCGGCCGAAGTCGAACTCGACGTCCGTGTACAGTCCGTCGCCGCCGGCGTCCCGCCACTGCCCCAGGTAGTTGAAGCTGACGGCGGGCGAGCACTCGGGCAGGGCGGCACGGCCGCCGGCCAGGTGGCGCAGCGCTCCGTAGCCGACACCGCGCCTCGGAACCGCCCGCAGGCCTTCCTTGGTGGACTTGATCAGCTCGCCCGCCCCGTCGCCGCGCGGGACGGTCAGCAGGACGGGGAAGATCGACGTGAACCACCCGGTGGTGCGCGAGACGTCCACCCCGTCGAGGATCTCCTCGCGGCCGTGGCCCTCCAGGTCGACCATCACCCGCTCGTCCCCGGTCCAGGCGCACAGGGTCTGGCCGAGCGCGGTGAGCAGGATGTCGTTGACCTGGGTGCGGTAGACCGCCGGCACCCGGTGCAGCAGGGCGTCGGTGGCTTCGGCGTCCAGCACGGCACGCACCCGGCGCACCGATGCCATGGTGTTCCCGCCGTCGCGGTCGACCGGCAGCGGCGCGGTCGGCCGGGCGGCCAGCTCCCGCCAGTGGTCCAGCTCGTCGTCGAAGCCGCCCGCCGCGGTGTGCTCGTCCAGGCGGCGGGCCCAGTCGAGGAAGGAGGTGGTCTTGGCACCCAGGTCCACCGGCCGGCCGGCCGCCGTCCGGGCGAAGGCCCGCTCCAGGTCCTCCAGCAGGATCCGCCAGGACACCCCGTCGACGACCAGGTGATGGACGGTCAGGAACAGCCGGTCCGGCTCACCGGGCGCCCCGGCGAACAGCAGGGCGCGCAGCAGCGGGCCCTCGTCGAGGTCGAGCCCGGCCTGGGCCCGCTCGGCCAGCGCGGCGGTGGTGTGCTGCCGCTGCGCGGCGTCGAGCCCGCTCAGGTCGACCCGCTCCAGGGCGATCCCCTCCCCCACGGGCAGGTTGACCTGGCGCAGCTCGGCGCCCCGGCCGGGGAAGCGCATCCGCAGCGCGTCGTGGTGGGCGACCACGCCGCGCAGCGCCTCCGCGAGCGCCCGCTCGTCGGTGTCCGGGGCGAGGGTGAGCAGCACGGACTGGTTGAAGTGGTGCGGGGCGCGGGTGTGGTGGGCGAGGAACCACCGCTGGACGGGGGTCAGCGGGGCCTCCCCGGTGACCGCCCCGGTGTCGGCTCCGGCGGTGACCCGGACGGCCGCCCGCGCCAGTTCGGCCACGGTCTGCCGGGCGAAGACGTCCTTGGAGGTCAGCTCCCAGCCGGCCTGCCGGGCCCTGGCGACGACCTGGATGCTGAGGATGGAGTCGCCGCCGAGGTCGAAGAAGTTGTCGCGGGTACCCACCCGCTCGAGGCCGAGGACCTCGGACCACACCTGCGCCAGCGCCTGTTCGGCCTCGCCCTCGGGGGCGGTGTGGTCACCGCCGGGCGTGTGCTGCTCGGCAGGTGCGGGCAGTGCGCGCCGGTCCAGCTTGCCGCTGGCGGTGAGTGGGAACCGGTCGAGCACCACGAAGGCGGAGGGCACCAGGTAGCCGGGCAGCCGGGCCTCGGCGAAGGCGCGCAGGCCGGCCGACTCGACCGGCTCGTCGCCGGACTGCCGCACGTAGCCGACCAGTTGCTTGCGCTCACCGTCCTGGCGCACCGTCACCACGGCGGCGGCGACCAGCGGGTGCTGTTCCAGGACGGACTCGATCTCGCCCGGTTCTATGCGGTAGCCGCGCACCTTGACCTGCTGGTCGGTGCGGCCGAGGAACTCCAGGGTGCCGTCGCCCCGCCAGCGCACCAGGTCGCCGGTGCGGTACATCCGGGCTTCCGGGGTGTCGGAGAAGGGGTCGGCGGTGAAGCGTTCCCCGGACAGCTCGGGCAGGTTGAGATAGCCGCGGGCCACGCCCGGGCCGCCGATGTACAGCTCGCCGGGGACCCCGGCGGGCACGGGCGCGCGGCGCTCGTCCAGCACGTACACCGAGGTGTTGACGATGGGCCGGCCGATCGGGATCGGGGTGGTCCCGTCGGCCTCGCGGACGTGGTGCCAGGTCGCGAAGGTGGTGGTCTCGGTGGGGCCGTAGCCGTTGACCAGGCGCTGCGGCGGCGCGGCCGCGAGGACCTCGGCCGCCCGTCGCGGGTTGACGGCGTCGCCGCCGAAGAGCAGGTTCCGCAGCCGGCCGAAGGCGGCCGGGTCGACGGCCGCCACCTGGTCGAACACCCCGGCGGTCAGCCACATGGTGGTGATGCCCAGCCGGTCGATGGCCGCACTCAGCGCCCGTGCGTCCAGCAGGGTCTCGCGGTCCAGCGGCACCAGCTCGGCCCCGGCGGTCAGGGCGCCCCAGATCTCGAAGGTGGCGGCGTCGAAGGTGACGTCCGCGGCCTGGGCGACCACGTCGTCCGGGCGCAGCGGCGCGTAGTCGGCGGAGCTGACCAGCCGGACGATCGAGCGGTGCTCGACGACGACGCCCTTGGGCGTGCCGGTGGAGCCGGAGGTGTACAGCACGTAGGCCGCGTCGCTCGGGCCGGCCGCGACCCGCGGGGCGTCCTGCGGGCGGGCGGCGATCGCCTCGGCCTCCTCGTCCAGCAGGACCGTCCGGGTGTGGTCGGCGGGTATCCGGCCGACCAGGGTACGGTCGGTCAGGCAGAGCGGCGCCCGGGTGTCGTCGAGGATGTACGCCAGCCGCTCGGCCGGGTGGTCCGGGTCCAGCGGCACGTAGGCGCAGCCGGCCTTGAGCACGGCCAGCAGGGCCTGGTAGAAGTCGGCTCCGCGGGGCAGGCAGACCGCGACGTAGCCGCCGGGCCGGGCGCCCCGGGCGATCAGGTGGTGGGCGAGCCGGTTGGCGCGCTCCTCCAGCTCGCGGTAGCTGAGCCCGCCCGTCCCACCGCCGATCGCGATCGCGTCCGGATCGCGCCGGGCCCGCTCGGCGACCAGGTCCGGCACGGTGGCGTCGGCCGGGTACGGGACGCGGTTGTCGCCCCACTCGCGGGTGAGGGTGCGCAGTTCGCCGGCGGTCAAGAGCGGGAGGTCGCCCGCCGGGCGGTGCGGGTCGGCCGCGATGCCCGCGAGCAGTACGCCCAGGTGGCCGGTGAGGCGGTCCATGGTGTCGGCGTCGAACAGGTCGGTGTTGTACTCGACGGTGCCGGCCAGTTCGCCGGAGGCGGTCTCGGTGAACTCCAGCGTCAGGTCGAAGACCGAGGACACCGATGCCGGGCGGAACTCCGTCACCTCCAGCCCCGGCAGTGAGATCTCGCCGGCGGGGGTGTTCTGCAGGACGACCGCGGCCTGCACCAGCGGGGTGCGGCTCGGGTCCCGCTCGACGCGCAGCGCGTCCACCAGCCGGTCGAAGGGGAGGTCCTGGTGGGCCAGGGCGTCCCACACGGTGCCCACGACCCGTCCGAGGAAGTCGGTGAACGGCAGGTCGGCGTCCACGTCCGAGCGCAGCACCAGGGTGTTGACGAAGAATCCGACCAGCGGCTCCAGTTCGCTGCGGTCCCGTCCCACGGTCACGGTGCCCACCGCGATGTCCCGCTGCCGGGAGTAGCGAGACAGCAGCACCTGCGAGGCGGCCACCAGCACCGAGAAGAGCGTGCCGCCGTGCCGCTTCCCCAGCTCGGCCAGCTCCCGGGCCACCTCGGCCGGGACGACGAAGCGGGCCAGTGCCCCGTTGGTGGTGCGCACGGCGGGCCGGGGCCGGTCGGTGGGCAGCTCCAGCGGCTCCACTCCGGCCAGCGCGTCCTTCCAGTAGGACAGCTCGGACTCCTGCCGGGCGTCGGTCAGGCGCTCGCGCTGCCAGGCGGCGAAGTCGCGGTAGCGCACCGGCAGCGGGGGCAGCCGGTGCTCGCGGCCCTCCCGTGCGGCCCCGTAGAGCTCGCCCAGCTCGCGGGCGATCACGCCCTTGGACCAGCCGTCGGAGGCGATGTGGTGCATGTCGAGCAGCAGGACGTGCTCGACGGCGCCCAGGCGCAGCAGCACGGCCCGGAGCAGTCGGCCCTCGGCGAGGTCGAAGGGGCGGCTCAGTTCGGCCCGCAGCAGCTCGTCCACCCGCTCCTGCCGGGCCGGCTCGGGCAGGCCGCTGAGGTCCTGTACGGCCAGGTCCACCGGGGCGGCGGGGCGGACGACCTGGTGCGGCCTGTCCCCGATGACGGCGAAGGCGGTGCGCAGCGGCTCGTGGCGGTCGACGAGCTGTCCCAGCGCGGCGGCGAGCGCCCTGCGGTCCAACTCTCCGCGCAGGCGCAGCCCGACGGCGGAGTTGTACTCGACGCCCCCGGACTCGTACCGGTCCAGGAACCACAGCCGTTCCTGGCCGAACGACAGCGGGGCGGGCCGGCCCTCGTCGACGGGGCGGATGGTGTCTGCTTCCGGATCCGGTCCGGTCCGGTCGTTCAGCCGCTGCTCCAGTAACGCGTCGAGGGCGGCGTCGTCCAGGAGGTCGAGGTCGTCGGGCTCGGGTGCGCCGGCGGTCTGTTCGGGCATGTCATTCCCCTCGTGCGCTGGTGCGGGTGGTGGTGTCCGGCTCGGGGCGGCGCAGTTGTTCGCGGGCCCTGGCACGGACCACGCCGGCCAGTTCGGAGACGGTCCGGGCGGTGAAGACCTCGCGCACCGAGACGGTGACGCCGAAGTCCTCGCGGATGCGGGAGACGGTCTGCAGGGTGGCGACGGAGCTGGCGCCCAGGGCGGCCAGGTCGTCGGCGACGCCGATCCGATCGGTCTCCAGGACCTGCTCCCAGATGCGGGTCAGAGCCCGCTCGACCGCGTTGCGGGGCGCGGTGTAGCCGCGCCGGCCCTGCGGCCTGGCCTCCGGCCTCGGCAGGGCGTTGCGGTCGATCTTGCCGCTGGTGGTTTCCGGGAAGGCGGCCAGCACCAGGATGTGCGGCGGGACCATGTACTCGGGCAGGTCGGCGCCGAGCCACTGGCGCAGCTCCTCCGGGTCGGGTTCGCCGCCGCTCTCGGGTACCACGTACCCCGTCAGCACGGCGGAGCCGGCCCCGCCCGGATCGGCGACCACCGCGGCCCTGGCCACGCCGGGCAGCCGCAGCAGGGCGGTCTCCACCTCGCCCAGTTCGATGCGGTAGCCGCGGACCTTGACCTGGTTGTCCAGCCGCCCCAGGAAGTCCAGTTCGCCGTCGGGCAGCCACCGTACGAGGTCGCCCGTGCGGTACAGCCGGCCCTCCGGGTCGAAGGGGTCGGGGACGAAACGCTCGGCGGTCAGCTCCGGGCGGTTGAGGTAGCCGCGGGCCAGGCCCCGGCCGCCGACGTACAGCTCGCCGGGCACGCCGACCGGCACCGGCCGGCGGTGCTCGTCGAGGACGTAGGTGCGGGTCCCGGTGATGGCCGAGCCGATGGACGGCAGCCGCTGGTCGGAGGCGTCCCCGCGCTCGCGCAGCACGGCCGCCGTGGTCAGCACCGTGGTCTCGGTCGGGCCGTAGTGGTTGACCAGCGTGAAGGGGGCGTCCGCGGGCAGCCTGCGGCGGACCACGTCGGCGCCGGTGAGCAGGTAGCGCAGCTCGCCCCGGTAGACGCCGGGCTGGTCCAGTACGGAGTCCAGCCGCGGCGCCGGCACCACGGCGAGCGTGATGCGGTTGGCCGTCATCCACTCGGTGAGCAGGTAGGGGTCGTCAAGCTGCGCGTCGGGGACGAACCACAGGCTCGCCCCGGCGCCGAGGTTGCCCCACTGCTCCAGCACGGTCGGGTCGAAGCCCGGCGACACCAGCTGCGAGGCGCGGTCCGCCGGACCCACCCGGTAGTGGTCGCGGTACCACTGCAGGAGGTTGAGGATGCCGCCGTGCTCGATCTGCACGCCCTTGGGCCGGCCGGTGGAGCCCGAGGTGTAGAACACGTAGGCCAGGTCGTCCGGACCGGTCACGACGGCGGGCGGGCCGTCCACGGCCTGCCCCTCGGCGTCTTCCACGGACAACACGTGGCCCTGGTCCGGCACCGGGCCGTCGGCCGGCGACCGCTCGGTGACCACGACGCGCACGTCGGCGTCGCGCAGGACGTAGTCGGTCCGGTCGGCGGGCAGTGCCGGGTCCAGCGGCAGCACGGCGGCGCCCGCCTTGAGGACGGCGAGCTGACCGACGGTCATGCCGGGGCCGCGGCCGGCGTGTACGGCGACCACCTCGCCCGGGCGTACCCCGCACGCCACCAGCCGGTGCGCGAGCGCGTCGGCCCAGGCGTGCAGCTCGGCGAAGGTGAGGCGCCGGTCGGCGGACACCACCGCGAGTGCCTGCGGCCGCAGGGCCGCCTGTTCGGCGAGGAGCGCGGACACGTTCGGGTGGTCGGCACGGCCGGTGCGCGGGGCGGGGCTGCTCCACTGCCCGGTGACCAGTGCCCGTTCCCGCTCCGTCATCAGCGGCAGCCCGTCCAGCGTGCGGTGGGTGCCGGAGCAGAGCTGCGCCAGCAGCACCAGCACGTGCCCGGACATCCGCTCGACGGTGGAGCGGTCGAACAGGTCGGTGTTGTACTCCACCCGGCAGGACAGCTCGCCGTCCCGGTCCTCGAACTCGAAGCCCAGGTCGAACATCGCGCTGATCCGGGGGAGGCGGAGCTCCTCGGCCCGCAGGCGGGGCGACTCGACGGTCTGCACCCGGTGGAGCGTCACCCCCGCCTGGAACAGCGGGGTGCGGCTCGGGTCCCGCTCCGGCTGCAGCTCCTCGACCAGGCGGTCGAAGGGCAGCTCCTGGTGCGTCAGCGCCTCCAACACGGTGCGCCGGGTCTCGGCCAGGAACTCCCCGACCGTCGCCTCCGGGCGGACCTCGCCGCGCAGGACCAGGGTGTTGACGAAGTAGCCCAGGACGTTCTCCAACTCGACGCGGTCGCGCCCGGAGACGATCGTGCCGACGGCCACGTCCCGCTGGCGGCTGTAGCGGGACAACAGCAGCTGGACCGCCGCCACCAGCGTGGCGAACAGCGTGGTCTGCTGGTCCCGGCACAACTCGCCGAGCCGATCGGACAGTTCGGCGGGGACGACGAAAACGTGCTGGTCACCCGAGGTGGTGCGCACCGGTGGGCGGGGCCGGTCGGTCGGCAGCTCCAGCGGGCCGAGTCCGGCGAGCTTGCGCCGCCAGTACTCCAGGTCCTCGCGCGGCCCGGCGCCGCTGCGCCGCCGTTCCTCGACGCGCTGCCACGCGGCGTAGTCCGCGTACTGCACGGGCAGCGGCTCCAGTACCGCCGCGGTGCCGGTCACGGTCTCCTCGTAGAGGGCGCAGAACTCCCGCGCCAGCACGTCCTTTGACCAGCCGTCGGTGATGATGTGGTGCATGTCCAGCAGCAGGACGTGCTCCCGCTCGGACAGGCGCACCAGCACCACGCGCAGCAGCGGCCCCCGGCGCAGGTCGAACGGCAGCGCCGCGTACTCGCGCAGCAGCCGGTCCAGTTCCGCTTCGTGCCCGGACGCCGGGCGCGCGGACCAGTCCAGGTATCGCAGCGGCACCGGCGCGGTGTCGTGCACCAGCTGCCGGCCCTGCCCGTCGACGACCTCGAAGGTGGTGCGCAGCGCCTCGTGGCGGGCGACCAGCGTCCGCAGCGCCGCCTCGGCGGCCTCCGGCTCCAGTTCGCCGGTCAGCCGCAACGCCAGCGGCGAGTTGTACTCGATGCCGCCGGGCTCGTACTCGTGCAGGAACCACAGCCGTTGCTGGCCGTACGACATCGGCAGCGGCCCGTTGCGGACGGCCCGTGGCAGGCCGGGGCCGGTGTGGGAGCCGTCGAGGCGCTGGGCGAGCGCGGCCACCGTCGGGGCCTCGAACAGGGTGCGGACGGACACCTCGCTGTCCAGGACGGCCCGGATCCGGCTGACCAACCGGGTCGCGAGCAGCGAGTGCCCGCCCAGGTCGAAGAAGCCGTCGTCGATGCCGATCCGGTCGACGCCCAGCACTTCGCAGAACAGGGCGTGCAGCTGCTCCTCGCGGGCCACCCGGGGCGCGCGCCGGGTGGCTGCCGGTTCCAGGACCGGCAGCGGCAGCGCGGCCCGGTCGGCCTTGCCGTTGGGGGTCAGCGGCAGCTCCGCCAGGGGCACGACCGCGGCCGGGGTCATGTAGTCGGGCAGGACGGACGCCACGTGCTCCCGCAGTCGGCCGGGGTCCGGCTGCCGGCCGGCGGCCGCGACGGTGTAGGCCAGCAGCCGTATGTCGCCCGGGCGCAGCTCCCGGTCCACCACGACCGCCTGGGCGACGTCGGGGTGCTGTTCCAGGACCGCCTCGATCTCGCCGAGTTCGATGCGGAAGCCGCGGACCTTGACCTGGTGGTCGCTGCGGCCGAGGAACTCCAGGTTGCCGTCGGCGGCCCAGCGGGCCAGGTCGCCGGTGCGGTACAGCCGCGCGCCCGGCCGGTCGGAGAAGGGGTCGGCGACGAAGCGCTCGGCGGTGAGGCCGGGGCGGCCCTGGTAGCCGTGGGCGACGCCGGCCCCGCCGAGGTACAGCTCGCCGACCACTCCGGTGGGCACCGGCCGCAGCGCGGCGTCCAGGACGTACGCGCGGGTGTTGCCGACGGGCCTGCCGATGGCTGGGGCTCCGGGTCGGCCGTCGAGCCGGGCGCAGGTGGACCAGATGGTGGTCTCGGTCGGTCCGTAGAGGTTGACGGCCTCGGAGCCCAGCTCCCGCATGGTCCGGGCGAGGGCCGCGGGCAGTGCCTCGCCGCCGACGGCCATCCGCAGTCCGCGCACGGCCTCGGGCCGCTGCTCGCACAGCGCCTGCCACAGGCCGGGGGTGGCCTGCATGATCGTGGTACCGGTGGTGGTGATCAGCTCCGCCAGGGCCTGGGGGTCACGGGTGGTCTCCCGGTCGGCCAGCACCACGGTGGCCCCGCTGGTCAGCGGCAGGTACAGCTCCAGGGCGGCGATGTCGAAGGCGACGGTGGTGACGGCCGTCCACACGTCGGCGGGGGTGAGCGGCAGCAGTTCGGCCATCGAGGACAGGAAGTTGGCCAGCGCCCGGCGGCCGACGACCACGCCCTTGGGCTTGCCGGTCGAGCCGGAGGTGTAGATGACGTACGCGGCCTGGTCGGCGCCCGGCACGGTGCGGCGGGCCGGCTCGACCGGCGCCGTGTCGGGCAGCGCCGCCAGCTCTCGGACGGTGTCCGGCTCGTCCAGCACCATGAGCCGGGCCCCGGTGGACAGCCGGGCGGCGGTGCGGCGGTCGGTGACGACGGTGACCGGCCCGGTGTCGGACAGCGCGTAGGCGATGCGCTCGGCCGGGTACTCGGGGTCGATCGGCAGGTACGCCGCGCCGGTCTTGGCGACCGCGAGCAGGGTCGCCACCAGGTCGGTGCAGCGCGGGAGTACGACGGCGACGAAGCCACCGGGGGCCGCACCGCGGTCGGCCAGGGCCCGGGCGATGCGATTGGCGCGCGCGTCCAGCTGCGCGTAGTCGGTGGTCCGGCCCGCGTGCACCACGGCCGGCGCCTGCGGGCAACCGCGCACCCGCGCCTCGAAGAGGTCGGCGACCGTGTCGTCCGGCACCGGCCGCGCGGTGGCGTTCCACCGGGTCAGCACACGCTCCCGCTCCGCACCGTCCAGGACGTCGAAGGTGTCGAGCGCCAGTTCGGGGGAGTCGGCGGCCTCGTCCAGCAGCCTCATGACGGCCTCGGCCAGGCGGTGCACAGTCGGCTCGTCGAACAGCTCCCGGCTGTAGTCGACCAGGAGGTCCATGCCGCGCGGGGCGCCGTCCTGGTGCTCCGGCACGGCCCGCAGGTGGAGGTCGTAGGGCGAGCGGTCGGCGGGCACCTCCCGGGTACGTGCCGCCAGGTCGCCGAAGGCGTCCGGCGCGGGCACCGGCCGGGCGAGGTCGAGGACGACCTGGCACAGCGGGTGCCGGTTCAGTGCCCGGTCCGGCCGCACCGACTCGACCAGCCACGGGAAGGGCAGTGTGCCGTGTGCGCGGGCGGTGGCGGCGGTGGCCGCGCAGGAGCGCACCAGCTCCGTGAAGGTCGCCCGCTCCGGCACGGCGGTGCGCAGCACCACGGTGTTCTCCAACGGGCCCACCACGGCCGCCTCGTCGCCGCCGCGGAGGCTGAGGGTGGTGCCCAGCGGCAGGTCGTCCCCCGCGCCGAAGCGGCGCAGGACGGCGGCGAGCGCGGCGTGCAGCACGGCGAAGACCTCGGTGCCGGCGTGGGCGGCCAGTGCCTCCACGGCCCGGTGGCGCCGGGCGTCCAGGCGCAGCCGCAGTCGCGCGCTGAGGTAGCCGGCGACGGCTGGGCGGGTGCGGTCGGCCGGGAGCTGGAGCTGTTCGGGCGCTCCGGCCAGGGCCCCGCGCCAGAACTCCAGTTCGGTGACAGCGGCCGGGGAAGGGCGCTCCATGGTGCCGAGGGCGTCGGCCTGGCGCGCCGCCGACCGGGCGTACTGCTCGGGCCGGCCGCCGTCCGCCGGGTGCTCGCCGCGGGCGCGGGCGGCGTACGCGCCGGCCAGGTCGCCCAGCAGGGGCTGCCAGGACGCCTCGTCTCCGGCGACGCGGTGCAGCACCAGCAGGAGTACGTGCTCGTCGGGGGCGAGCCCGAAGACTTCGGCGCGCAGCGGGATGTCCCGGGTCAGGTCGAAGGGGAGGGCCGCCACCCGCGCGAGCTCCCGGTCGAGCCGGTCCGGATCGCAGGGGCGGACGGCCAGGCCCGCGAACGGCTCGGGCGCGGGGCGGAGTTCGGGGCGGCAGTGGCCGTCCTGCTCGGCATGGACGGTGCGCAGCAGGTCGTGACGGGCCAGCAGGTCGCCCAGCGCGTCCCTGAGCGCGGTCGGGTCGAGGAGACCGGTCAGTCGGGTCGCGTGGGCGAGGGTCTCTCCGGCGCCGGATTCCTGGAGCCGGTTCAAGAACCACAGCCGCCGCTGGACCGGTGACAATCCGCCGTGCTCGGCGGCCGCTTCCGGAGAAACCGACCGGGTGCCGTTCGTTCCTGTCACTTCCATACTCCAGCGAATAAGTCGTCCGAGAGGGGGACAGCGGTGGTTCGGATTTTTCAGCGGCCGGTTACGGAGGAATTCCCGAATCGCTCCGCATACGGCGCCTCCGGGCGCAGCACGCGCCCGGCGAACTGCATGATCAGGCCCTGCCCGATTTCCGGATGGGGCAGGAAGCGGCCCGCGTACGGGGCTTCGGGGGCATCGGTGCGGTGGGCGGAGAAGCGGCCGCGGTCGTCGAGGTCGAGCCGGTAGCGCGCACCGCTGTCGTCGTCGAGGTGGACCGGCGAGCCAGCGCCGCCGGTGATCCGGTAGACCATGCTGCCGTTGGCCCAGGTGCCGGCCAGGTCGGCGGCGGCCGCGGGGCCCGGGCGCTCCTCGAGGTTCCCGGCCGGCGGTGTGCCGATGTCCCGGCCCTGGACGCGCAGCCACTCGGTGAGCTCGCGCCACAGGGCCAGCCCCGCGACGGAGTCGGTGACCAGGGCCACGACGGTGCCGTCCTGCGGCTGCACCCGGAGGTTGCAGGTGGTGCCCGCGCCCATCGCGTCCAGGCCGAGCCAGGATCGGCCCGCCGGTCCGTACCGGGCCCAGCCCAGGCCGAAGCCGTCGGCGAGCCCGTACGGTTCGGCGCCCGGCGCCGGGCGCCGCATCTCCGTGACGCCGCCCTCGTCGAGCAGGGCGTCGTGCGCGCCGTCGCGCACCTCGGTGTGCAGCCGGGCGAAGGCCACCAGGTCCTCGGCGGTGCCGGCCAGCGCCGCCGCGGGGGCCAGCGCCGTGGGGACCCTGAAGTCGACGGGGACGGCGCCCGCCCCGGCGCCGGCGTGGCCGGAGGCGATGGCCGGGCCGGAGCCGTCCGGCCCCGACCCGGGCAGGTGGGCGGGGGTGATGCCGAGCGGCCGCAGCAGGAAGGTGTCCACCGCCTCGCGCCAGGCCAGGCCGGCCGCGGACTCGATCAGCCGGCCGACGAGCGCGAAGCCCGCGTTCGAGTAGGAGCAGGCGCTGCCCGCCGGGAACAGCAGATCCGGCTTCCCGGCGGCGGCCGCGAAGCCTCGCGGGCTCGGGTCGCCGCCGTCCAGGTCGCAGACCAGGCCGCTGGTGTGGCTCAGCAGGTGCCTCAGGGTCACCGTCGCCCCCAGGCCGTTGGGCGCGGTCGCGAACTCCTCGCCGTACTGCCCGAGCGGGGCGTCCAGCTCGAGGTCGCCGTCGCGGACGAGCTGCATCGCCACGGTGGCGGTGAAGAGCTTGGTGACGGAGGCGAAGGGGAAGCGGAGCTCCGCGATCTCCCGTCCGCCGACGTGGGCCGTCCGCACGTCGGTGCCGTCGAGCAGCGCGAGCTGGGCGTGCGGCACCCCGAATTCGACAGCCATTCGACGGAATTGGGCGACAAGTCCGGGTGACACCAGGAACCCCCTCTACTCTGTTTTCTGCGACCGGCAGCAGACAGCCCGGAATAGCCGGAAATTCCATGGGTTCGCCATGGACCACGGCTAGGGAAGATCGACTTGTTACTCGAAGGCTAGCATGGTCGTTTTCCGCCGGTCAGCGTCATTAAGTCAACTGTGAAAAACGCTGGTTGGCATTCCAACGGCACCGGGACGCAGGGATTCGATGTGGGGCCGGTCACACGCGAAAAGCCCGTGGTGCGAGCGGGCGCACCACGGGCCGGAGCCGTTTCGACGGACCGCTATTCGCGCAGACCGATGCCCTCCACCGGGCCGGTCCGCAGGGCGAACCGGGTGGGCACCAGGATCGCGCTCAGCCCGATGAGCGCGGTCACGGCGACGATTCCCAGGTACATCAGCACCGGGAAATGCGGCACTGGCGACCCGGTCAGCCCCAGGCTCACGGTGGCGAGTGGCAGCAGCGGCACCACGGTGCCCACCGCCACCGCGATGGCCACCACCATCCCGGCCTCCACCCGCATCATCCGCACCACCTGCTCCCGCGGCGCCCCCACCAGCCGCAGCAGCGAGAACTCCCGCACCCGGCCCAGTGTCGCCAGGACGAGCGTGTTGGCCACCGAGATGGCGAGGTAGCCGAAGACCAGCGCCAGCGGCAGCGCGCTGGTCAGCACCGAGGACGTCGCCTGCTCCTGCTGCGCGGCCGACAGGCCGCCCTCGTCCAGCACCTTGAGGCCCGGGTACCGGCCGGCCAGGCCGCGCAGCGCCTTGGCGACCTGCCCCTTGTCGGCGCCCGCGGCGGTCTTGACGAACACCACGTCCTCCAGCTGGCGGGAGCTGTGCGCCAGCACGGTCTCCTGGGGCAGCGTCACATCGCCGAAGCCCAGACCCCGGTCGTAGACCGCGACCACGGTGGGCCTGATCTCGGCCCCGTCCGGGAGGTTCAGCTTGACGTGGCCGCCCACGTGCGCGCCGAGGGTGCTGGCCGCGCCGCCGCTGATGGCCACGACGTCGCCACGCAGGTTCGTCAGGTCGCCCTCGGTGACCCCCAGGTCCATGGTCCGGCCCACTCCGTCGGGAGTGACGCCCTGGGCCTGGTACTTGAAGATCTCCGGCGAGTCCAGCACCTTCCGGGAGCCGTGCAGCTGGACCCTCACCACCCCCGTGGCCGCAGCCACCCCCGGCACCGACGCGGCGTCCTTGACCACACCAAGCGGCGGCCCACCGGGCCCGCCCTGCAGCGTGAAGTCGGCCACGATGCCGGCCTCGGCCTGGTCCTGGGCCGCCGCCGCGGTCGTGGTCGGAATGCACAGCTGCACCAGGGCGAACCCGATCGCCAGCGTCAGCGGCCCGATGCCGGCCGCCAGTCGGCGGGCGTTGGCCCGGGTGTTGGCCACCGCGAGACGGCCGTGCGGCCCGGTGCGGCTGCGGACCGGGCCGGCCATCAGCCGGCTCGCCAGGCTCACCACCGGCGGGGCCAGCATCAGGACCGCGATGATCATGACGAGACCGCCGGTGCCCGCGCCGGCCACCGCGAAGACACTGCCGAAGAACAGCGGCAGCAGCGAGGCCGCGACGCCGAGCAGGAACAGCAGCACGCCGAAGAAGGCCCGGGCGCGCCCCAGCTTCGCCGTCTCGATCTGGGCCTCGCCCATGGCCTCCACCGGACGGATCGCCACGGCCTTGCGGGCGACCCCGATCGCGGCCACCTCGGCGGCGATCACCGACGCGACGACGGCGACCAGCATCGGGACCGGGCCGTAGGAGAACGCGAAGTCATCGGGCACCATGCCGATCAGGCTCAGTGCGCTCATCAGGACCTTGGCCACCAGGACACCCGGCAGGCACCCGATCACCGACGCCACCAGCGACACGATCAGGACCTCGGCCGCCATCATCTTGTACACCTGGCGCGGGGTGGCCGCGACGGCCCGCAACAGGGCCAGCTCACGGCGGCGCTGGTGCACGTTGAGGGCGAGGGTGCTGGCCACCACGATCATCGCGATCAGCACGACCGTCGCACCGAGCGAGCCCGCCAGTTCGACCAGGTTGGACTGGGCCGAGGCCACGTCGTGGAACTCCACCTGGCTGCGGTCCTCGCCCAGGTAGGTCTCGGCACCGGATCCGGCCAGCTTCTTGTCGATCCGGTCGGCCAGCTTGTCCGGGTCGGTGCCCGGGGTGGGCAGCACCCCGACCGCGTCGATCCGGCCCGGGTGGCCGTACAGCGTCGTGGCCTCGGCGTCGCTGAAGAAGACCGCCGCCGAGCGCAGCGGCCCGGCCGCGCCCTTCAGCGAGGCCACCCCGGTGACCGTGTACTCGCGCGCCTCCTGCGTGGTCGCCAGCTTCACCCGCTGCCCGGGGGACATCTTCACGCGCTTGGCCAGGTCCGCGTCCAGCACCACCTCGCCCGCCTGCTGGGGCGCCCGACCCTGCTCCAGCGTGAAGGGACCGAGAACGGAACCGGACCAGCCGTGGCCGGTCGAGGGCTGCTCGCCGCCGCCGTCGTCCAGCCCGCCGTCCCCGTCCACCACCTGGGCCGGGAAGCCGACGTCCGGCACCGCCCGCTGCACGCCCTCGACCGACGCCACCTTGTCGGTCACGTCGCTGTTCACCGGTGCGGGCTGGGACAGCGACTTCTGCTTGGTCTTGCCGTCGGTGACCTTGAACGACTGCTTGCCGCCGACCACCACCGGGGCGCCGGCATAGCGCTGGGTGGCGACCCCCGAGCCGAGGCCCGACTGCAGCAGGACGCCGAACGCGGTGATCAGCATCGACGCGCCGAGCAGAGCCACGAACGCACCGACCAGCCCCGCCTTGCGTTCCCGCAGCGTCATCAGGACGAGCTTGAACTCCACCGGCTCACCACTCCTCGAGGCGGGTCATCCGGGCGGCCACGCGCTCGGCGGTCGGGGCCTCCATCGACTCGGCGAAGGCCCCGTCCGCCAGGAAGACCACGCGCTGCGCGAAGGAGGCGGCGATCGGGTCGTGGGTCACCATCACGACGGTGTTGCCGTCACGGTCCACGATCTCCCGCAGCAGTGCGAGGACCTGACGCCCAGTCCGACTGTCGAGCGCACCGGTCGGCTCGTCCGCGAAGATCACCTCGGGCTTGGTGATCAGCGCCCGAGCGATCGCCACCCGCTGCTGCTGGCCTCCGGAGAGCTGCGCCGGCCGGTGCCCCAGCCGGTCGGACAGGCCCACCCGCCGGGCCACCTGTTCCAGCCAGCCCGGGTCGGCCGAACGGCCGGCGAGCAGCAGCGGCAGCGTGATGTTCTCCGCCACCGTCAGGGAGCCCAGCAGGTTGTACGCCTGGAAGATGAAGCCGACCCGCTCCCGGCGCAGCATCGTCAGCTGCGCCTCGTCCAGCGTCGCCAGGTCCGTACCGCCCAGCCACACCGATCCGGAGGTCGGCCGGTCCAGCCCCGCCGCGCAGTGCAGGAAGGTGCTCTTGCCGGCGCCCGACGGGCCCATGACGGCCGTGAACGAGCCACGTTCGAAGGTGATGGTGAGTTCGCGAAGTGCGGCGACTTCCCCGGCTCCCCGACCGTACGTCTTGCCGACCGTCCGCAACTCCACCGCCCAGCGGCCTCGGGAACCCGACCCACCGGAGCCGTCTCCGGCCACGGTCCCAGGGGTTGCGCCGTCGAACTGCCGCCTAGTGACCTCGCCGTGCTCCACAGCGCGTCTCCCTTCCGCCTCTTACGACATACGCGCTCCACGCTAGGCGTCCGGATCCGGCGGAACCATGACGTTTGCTGGAGTTCAAAAGGTGCAGTTGACTGCCCCCCTGCCCGCGTCCCGGTCACGTCCGGTGATCACCCGGTAGTGATAGCGTGTGGGGGAAATCGGTACTTGGGGGGCTGAGCGGAAATGGACGGCGATCCCCAGCGGCCGCTTGGCCGCGGGCTGCCCCGGGCGGCCACCCGGCAGGAGTTCGTGCAGCGTTTCGGCGGGTCCCTGACCTACCTCATGGCCGTCGGTGGCAGCGCGCTCGTAGCATTCATCGGCTTATACGCTCTGATCATGGTCTTCGCGCTGAGCCTGGTGGGCCCCGGCCTGAGCCTGGTGCCGCTCTCCCTGGCCCGGCTCCGCAAGGTGGCCGACGCCCACCGCCGACGTGCGGGTCAGTGGCTGGGCTGCGAGATCCCGACCTCCTACCGCGAGGCCGAGGGGAAGATCCTGGTCCGCGCCCAGGTGATGCTCACCGACAAGGCCACCTACACCGATCTGCTGTGGCTGCTGGCGCACGCCCTGCTGGGCACGATCGGCGCCGCCCTGGCCATCGGGCTGTGCGCGGGATCGGCCAGCTGGCTGACCATTCCGCTGTGGTGGCAGGTGGTGCCCAGGCCCGCGCAGCTGATCGTCTGGGACATCGACTCCTGGGGAGCGGCCCTGGGGGCCAGCCTCGCCGGCCTGGTCTACGGCGCGCTCGCCGGCATCCTGCTGCCCTGGTGCGCCCAGCTGCACGCCATGATGACCCGGGCGCTGCTCAAGCCGCGCAAGCGCCGGACCTCCCTCGCCAAGCGCGTCGAGGAGCTGACCATAACGCGCGCCGAGGCACTGGAAGCACACGCCGCCGAACTCCGGCGCATCGAACGCGACTTGCACGACGGAGCGCAGGCCGGGCTGGTGTCGGTCTCGCTGCGGCTGGCCCTGATGAAGCGGGTACTCGGAGACGACCCGGAGAAGCTTCCCGAGATGATCGACCAGGCGCGGGAGCTGACCGAACAGGCGGTACAGTCACTGCGCACCGCCGTCCGGTCCATCTATCCGCCGGTCCTCGCCGACCACGGCCTGGCCGAGGCCACCCGCTCGCTGGTGGCGGCCTGCCAGATCCCGACCAAACTGGACCTGGAGTACGGGGCCAAGGGGGCGCGGGCGCCCGCCGCCGTGGAGGCCGCGGCGTACTTCGTCATCTCCGAGGCCCTGACGAACGTCGCCAAGCACAGTGAGGCCGAGAGCAGCCAGGTGCAGCTGCGGACCACCGAGAGCAGGATTCACATCTCCGTCTGGGACGACGGGCGGGGCGGGGCGACGACCGGCTCCGGCAGCGGGATCCGCGGCATCAAGCGCCGCGTCGCGGCCTTCGACGGCGTCACCGAGCTGCACAGCCCGCCCGGAGGACCGACAGTACTTCGAGTGGAGCTTCCGTGCGGATCGTGATCGCCGAGGACAACGCCCTGCTGCGGGAGGGCATGTCGCTGTTGCTGACCAGCGTGGGCCACGAGGTCTGCGCGACGGTGGAGCACGGCGACGACCTGCTGCCCGCACTCCTCGAGCACCGTCCGGACATCGCCGTGCTGGACGTACGGCTGCCTCCGACCTACCGGGACGAGGGACTGCGCAGCGCGGTCACCGCCCGGGAGAAGCTGCCGGACCTGCCGGTCCTGGTGCTGTCCCAGTACGTCGAGCACGCCTACGCCGCCCAGCTGCTGGTCCACGGCGCCTCCGGCGTGGGGTACCTCCTCAAGGACCGCGTGAGCCGGGTGGAGGAGTTCCTGGAGGCCCTGGACCGGGTCGCCGGCGG
This sequence comes from Kitasatospora sp. NPDC023120, assembly GCF_055560835.1. Taxonomy (NCBI): domain Bacteria; kingdom Bacillati; phylum Actinomycetota; class Actinomycetes; order Kitasatosporales; family Streptomycetaceae; genus Kitasatospora; species Kitasatospora sp. NPDC023120. The sequence goes on from NZ_JBVHHY010000036.1 coordinate 39,137, forward strand.
CGGGGTCGCCATGGACCCCGAGGTGATCTCCCAGCTGATGGTGCGCCGGGTGCGCAACGACCCGCTCGACGCGCTCAGTTCGCGCGAGCGGGAGGTGCTCTCCCTGATGGCCGAGGGGCACGGCAACGGCGCCATCGCGAAGCTGCTGTTCATCGCGGAGACCTCGGTGAACAAGCACATCGGGAACATCTTCACCAAGCTCGGCCTGCCGGCCGCGGACGGCGGGCACCGGCGGGTGCGCGCCGTCCTCACCTACCTCAACTCCATCGACACCCAGACCGACTGAGCCGTCGTCGGTCGTCCCGGGAAGGTGAGCGAGGACCGGTCCCGCGACCGCGGGACCGGCCGCCATCAGGTGTCCGCCCCCGGTTCGCCGGGCTCGGCCGGCATACGGACGGCGCCGCTGAACGTGGCCAGGAGGGCGAGCAGCACCAGGACCGCCGTGGCCGCCGCCACCGTGGCCACCGCCCCGGAGAACTCCAGCAGCGCCCCGGCCGCGATCGTGCCCAGGGCGGAGGCCGCTCCGAGGCTCACCCCGATCGCGCCGGCAAGCCTGCCGCGCATCGAGTCCGGCGTGATCAGCATCTGGTGCGTGGCAATGATCGCGGTCGCGGTCGGCGCCAGGAAGGCCGTGGCGCCGAGCACCACGCCGTAGCAGTACCCGGCGGGCAGCACCGCCAGCAGCGGCACCAGCGCGCTCGCGCCCCAGGTCAGCAACAGAACCGCGGTGTACGGCGCCAGTCTCAGCCGCAGCCGGGGCGCGGCGAGGGCGCCCAGGACTCCCCCGGCGCCCATCAGCGCCCCGATCGCCCCGACCTGCGCCCCGGCGCCCGCCTGCTGCGCCATGCCGATGACCGCCAGCAGCAGCCCGCTGAAGACCGCGTTGAAGCCCATGGTGAGCCCCACCGTGACCCTGAGCAGGCGGTGACCGCACAACCAGCGCAGGCCCGCCAGCGTGTCCCGGAGCAGGCCGCCCGAGTCGGCGGCGGGCAGTCGCTTGCGCTCTTGAGGAGCCCGCAGGAACAGCAGGGTGCCGAACGCGGCCAGCGAGGCCATCGCCTGGGCGGCGAACGGCAGCACGCGCATCGCGTTGTACAGCACGCCGCCGAGGCCGGGCCCCGTGATCGTGGCGACGTAGTAGCGCGCGGTGTTGCGGGCCACCGCGGACGGCAGCTGGGCCGCGGGCACGACCAGCGGCAGCAGTGCCTGGTCGGCGGCGTTGAACAGCGCGGTACTCACGCCCTCGACCACCGCCACCCCCAGGATCAGGGCGAGCGGCGCCCAGTCGGCCGCGATGGCGACGGCCAGGACCCCCAGCGCCAGGGCCCGTGCGGCCTCGGACGCCAACAGCACCCGCTTGCGCGGCAGCCGGTCCGCCAGCGCGCCGGCCGGCAGCCCCGCCACCATCCGGGCGGCGGCGACGGCGAACTCCACCAGCGAGGCCTGGAACACCGACCCCGTCATGGCGATCACCAGCAGCGGGTAGGCGAACAGCGTCGCCTGGGAGCCCAGTTGCGAGACCACGTTGCTGCTCCACAGCAGGTTGTACTCGCGGTTGCGGCTCAACGGACGGGCGGGCGGAATCTCCTCCGCCCGCCCTCCGTTCCGCACCGTGCCCGGCTCGGTCCGCTCACTCACCCCGTGTGCCCCGCCACACCGCCACCGGGCAGCGGGGTCCGCTCCCCCGGGCGCAGCCGCGACCAGGACAGCGCGTCAGCCATGCTCACGAACAGCCGGCGAGGCGGCACGAACGGGGCCCGGCCGTGCGCCACGCTCAGGTTGTCCACGATCAGCACGTCGCCGGTGCGGCAGGTCACGTCGAGCTGGTGGTCGCGGTAGCCGGCGTGCAGGGCCTCGATGACGTCCTGGGAGATCTCCGTACCGTCCGCGTGGAAGGTGTTGGTCGGGATGCCGTAGGGCCCGTACTCCTCCAGCAGCAGCTCGGCCAGGTCCTTGTTCAGCGAGCTGGAGTGGAAGAACGTCATGTGGTTGAACCACGTCTTCCGGCCGGTCTCCGGGTGGGTGGCCACCGCCCAGCGCACCTGCCGGGTCTGGACGTGGTCCTCGGCCAGCCACTCCACCTCGATGCCGTTGTCCGCGCAGTAGCGGCGGACCCGGTCCGGGTCCTCGGTGCCGAACGCCTGCTGCCAGGTGAGGCCGAGCCCGGGCAGGAAGTTGCGCACCAGGAGGTAGCCCTCCCGGTCGAACCGCTCCACGAGGTCGCGGGGCAGCGAGTCGTGGATGGCCCGGCAGTCGGCGAGCCGGTTCGCACCGCCCTCCGGGGCGCCCTGCTGGCAGAAGAAGAACAGGTAGCGCGGCACCGTGAGGTTGTACGACTGCTCGGTGTGGAGGAAGATCTCCTCGGTCGGCGGGTGGTCCGTCGCCGTGAACACCCCGGGGTGCAACTCGGTCCGCGGCGAGGAGCGCTCGGTGTAGTCCAGCGGCGTGCCGACGATGTGCTTCACGAAGGCGTCCAGGTCGTCCCAGTCGGCCCACTGGTACCCGCCCAGTAGGGCGGCACCGTGCTCGACGACCCTTTCGCGGATCAACGGGCCGTGCTGGGCGCCGAGTTCGGTCAGCGCTGGACGGCCCGGGCTGGACACCCCGCACACCAGCCCGCCGAGCCGCGGCTCGGTGTCCAAGGTGATCGATGCGGTCATGGGAACGCGTTCCTCCTGATTCCGGATCTAACCGTTTGCCTTCGGTCCGTCGGGGCGGGCCCGCACGGCGCCGGACATCAGTCCAGCGCCGCCCGGATGGCCTCGCCCGCCTGACGGGTGGTCAAGCTGCCGCCGAGGTCCGGGGTGCAGCGGTGCTCCGCGATGGTCCGGCGCACCGCCCGCTCCAGGGCCTCGGCCTCGCTCTTCAGCCCGCGGTCGCGCAGCAGCAGCGCAGCGCTCAGCACGGCGCCCGCGGGGTTGGCCAGCCCCGTGCCGACGATGTCGGGAGCGCTGCCGTGCACCGGCTCGTAGAGGCCCACCCCGGTCTGCGGGTTGATGTTCGCCGAGGCCGCGGTGCCCAAGCCGCCGGCGAGTTCGGCCGTGAGGTCGCTGAGGATGTCGCCGTAGGTGTTGTTGGCGACGATCACGTCGAACGACGTCGGGTCGTTGACCAGCTTCATCGCCGCGGCGTCCACGTACAGGTGGGAGGAGGCCACCTCGGGGTGGCGCTCCTTGGCCGACCGCCACACCCGTTGCCACAACCGGCCGCCGAACGGCACCGCGTTGGACTTGTCGACCATGCACACCGCCCGGCGGGCGATGCCGTAGGCGTACTCGACGACCCGCGACACCCCCAGGTGGGTGCTCATCTCCTGGTCGACGGCGACCTCGTCGGCGGTGCCGGCGCGCAGGCTGCCGCCGACCCCGCTATAGAGGCCCTCGGTGTTCTCGCGCACCACCACGCAGTCGATGCCGCGGCGGGACTCGTCGCGCAGCGGGCTGAGCCGGTCGTCCAGCAGTACCGCCGGACGGTAGTTGACGAACAGGTCCAGCTCCGTACGGAGCCTGAGCAACACCCCGCGGGCGTAGTCCGGGGTGGTCACCCGCGGGTCGCCGACGGCGCCGAACAGCACCGTGCCGCAGGCCCGGACCAGCTCCAGCTCGTCGTCGGTGAGCGACACCCCCTCCCGCAGGTAGCGGTCGGCGTTGATCCGGTCGAGGAAGGTGAACTCCAGGTCGGCACCGAGGGCTTGGAGGGTGGTGACGGCCTCCTCGGTCACCTCGGGACCGATGCCGTCGCCGGGTATCACGATGATCTTCTGCACGGGATCGTCCTAGGGTCGGGCGGTCAGGCGCCGGTGGGCTTCGAGCAGGGTGGACTCGGGGCGGTTGAAGGCCACGCGGACGTACCGGTCGCCGCGCCCCGGGTCGGCGAAGAACGGGGTGGCCGGGCACAGCAGCACCCCGGTCCGCTCGACCAGGTCGCGGACGAACCGGGGGCTCGGCTCCTCGGTGAGGCCGTGGGTCCCGGCCATCACGTAAACGCCGCCGCGGGGCGCGGCGCAGTCGAAACCCGCCTCGGTGAGCATCCGGACGGCGCGGTCGCGCAGCGGCCGCATCGACTCGGCCGGGTCCCAGCCGTCCTGCAGGGCGGGCCCGCCGTGGGCGACGGCGTACTGCAGGGGCGCCGCGGCGCCGCCGGTGGTGGCGATGTGCACCTGCCGCAGCAGCCGGGTCCAGGGCTCGGGGGCCCGCAGGTAGCCCAGCCGCCACCCGCTGACGGCGTGGCTCTTGGAGAAGCTGCCCAGCACGATGCTCCGGTCGGCCAGACCGGGCACCTCGGCGGCCGAGCGGTGCGGCTCGCCGTCGTAGACGTACGGGGCGTAGACCTCGTCGGAGACGGCGACCACGTCCCACTTCTCGCACAGTTCGGCGATCAGGCCCAGTTCCTCGGCGGTCAGCAACCGCCCGGTCGGGTTGGCCGGGCTGTTGATGACTATCGCCCGGGTCCGCGGGCCGAAGGCGGCGGCCAGCGCGCCCGGGTCGACGGCCCAGTCCGGGCCGTCGGCCGACACGAACCGCGGTACGCCTCCGGCCAGCGCGATGGCGCTGAGGAAGTTCTCGTAGAACGGCTCGAGGACGACGACCTCGTCGCCGGGGTCGACGCAGGCCAGCAGGGCCACCCCGAGCGCCTCACTGGCGCCCGCGGTGACCGTCAGCTCGGTGACGGGGTCGGGGTGGCCCGGCAGGGAGCACGCGATCCACTCGCGCAGCCGAGCGTTCCCGGCCGGGTCCTCGTACTGATTGACGCCCTCCTGGAGGGCGTGGACGGCGTGCTTGACCAGCTCGGGCGGGGTGACGGGCCACCCCGGGGTGCCGGCCGCGAGGTTCACCACGCCCTCGCTGCCGGCCGCCAGAAGTAGCCCGACCAGGCCGCCATCGGGCATCTGACGCACGCGCTCCGCGCCGAGCGGGTGGCGTGCCGTGGTGGGGGACGGGGCAGGAGCGGCGGTCACCCTGCCGCCCCTGCGGCGAGCTCGGCCCCCGAGCCACGGGGCACGGTCGGCAGCCAGGACGGGCGGCGCCGTTCGTACGCGTCGATCAGGTCGCCGCGCCGCAGGGTCAGCTCGATGGTGTCCAGGCCCTGCAGCAGCAGTTCGCGGGCCCGCTGCTCGGCCTCGAAGTCCCAGCTGCGGTCGCCGGCGCGCAGCCGCAGCTCCTGGAGGTCGACGGTGACCGTGAAAGACGGGTCCCGCTCGGCCTCGGACATCAGCTCCTGGACCACCTCCACGGGCTGGTCGACCGGGATCAGCCCGTTGTTCATCGCGTTGCGCCGGAAGATGTCTCCGAAGCCGGAGGCCACGACCGCGACGAAGCCGCCGTCCTTCAGGGCCCACACCGCGTGCTCCCGCGAGCTGCCGATGCCGAAGTTGCGACCGGCCAGCAGGACGCTCGCGCCGGAGTGCGCCGGGCGGTCGAGGACGAAGTCGGGCTCCTGTCGCCATCGGGCGAACAGCGCGTCCGCGTAGCCGCTCTTGACGACGCGCTTGCAGTACTCGGCCGGGACGATCTGGTCGGTGTCGACGTCATCGCGGCGCAGGGCCACCGCCCGCCCGGTGTGCGTGATCAGGGGTTGCATGGGCCTCTCTCATCCCAGGTCGGCGGGAGCCGACAGACGGCCGGCCACCGCGGTCGCGGCGGCGACCACCGGCGACACCAGGTGGGTACGGGCGGTGGCGCCCTGCCGACCCTCGTAGTTGCGGTTGGAGGTGGAAGCCGAGCGCTGCGGCCCGGTGAGACGGTCGGTGTTCATGCCCAGGCACATCGAGCAGCCCGGCAGCCGCCACTCGGCGCCCGCGTCGAGGAACACCTTGTCCAGGCCTTCCTGTTCGGCCTGTTCGCGCACCTGCACGGAGCCGGGGACGACGAGCAGCCGGGTGGAGCCGGCCACCTTGCGGCCGCGCAGCACCCCGGCGGCGGCCCGCAGGTCCTCGATCCGGCCGTTGGTGCAGGACCCGAGGAAGACCACGTCGACGGGGACGTCGCGCAGCGGCGTGCCCGGCTTGAGGTCCATGTACTCCAGGGCCCGCTCGGCCGCCGCCCGCTCGGCCCCGTCGGCGAAGGACTCGGGGGCCGGCACGCGTGCGCTCAGCGGCACCGCCTGGCTGGGGTTGGTGCCCCAGGTCACCAGCGGGCTCAGGCCCGACACGTCCAGTTCGACGGTCTTGTCGAAGGAGGCGCCTTCGTCGGTGCGCAGCGTCCGCCAGTGGGCCACGGCCGCGTCCCAGTCGGCGCCCTTCGGCGCGTGCGGGCGCTCCCTGAGGTAGGCGAAGGTGGTCTCGTCGGGAGCGACCAGGCCGGCCCGGGCGCCCGCCTCGATGCTCATGTTGCACAGCGTCATCCGGGCTTCCATGGACAGCGCCCGGACCGCGGCACCGCGGTACTCGATGACGTGCCCCTGGGCACCGTTGGCGCCGATCCGCGCGATCAGCGCCAGGATGAGGTCCTTGGCGCCCACACCCGCGGGCAGCTCGCCGGTGAACTCCACCACCATGGTCCTGGGCCGGCTGATGGCCAGGCACTGGGTGGCCAGGACGTGCTCGACGTCGCTGGTGCCGATGCCGAATGCGAGCGCCCCGAAGGCGCCGTGCGTGGAGGTGTGGCTGTCCCCGCAGACGATCGCCATGCCCGGCTGCACGAGCCCGAGCTGCGGGCCGACCACGTGCACGATGCCCTGGCGGCGGTGGCCGAGCTGGTAGAGCTCCACGCCGTAGGTCTCGCAGTTGCGCCGCAGGGTGTCGATCTGGAGGCGGCTGACCGGGTCCTCGATGACCATGGAGTCGGTGGGGACGTTGTGGTCCTCCAGCGCCACGGTCAGCTCCGGGTGCCGCACGGTGCGTCCCGCCAGCCGCAGGCCGTCGAAGGCCTGCGGGGAGGTGGCCTCGTGGGTCAGGTGCAGGTCGATGAAGAGCAGGTCGGGCTCGCCGTCCGCCCGGTGCACGACATGACTGTCCCACAGCTTCTCGGCGAGGGTGGCCGGGGTCGTCACGCGGCGGCCCCGGTCGACTGGGCGAACCGCTCGGCCAGGCTGGCGCGGACCACGTCCAGTTCGTCGCACTCGCCGCCGGTGCGGCTGGCGATGTAGTCGTGGTACAGCTCGTCCAGCAGCTCGGGGGTGGCGGGCACGTCGAGCTGCTCCAGCAGGTGCGCCAGGATGCCGCGGCCGGAGTGACGGCCGACGAGCAGCGAGCGCTCCCGACCCACCCGGGTGGGCTCCAGGTACTCGTACGTCTCCGGGCGCGCCAGCATGCCGGCCTGGTGGATCCCCGCCTGGGTGGCGAAGGAGTACTGACCGAAGATCGCCTTGTTCCGCGGCGTCTCCATCGAGATGGCCCGGGTCAGCACCTGGTAGGCCGCGTGCAGCCGCTCGGTCCTGATCGTGGTGGTGAAACCGTAGTGCTCCGCCTTGTACAGCAGAACGGCGGCGAGCTCCTCCAGGGCGGCGTTGCCCGCGCGCTCGCCGATCCCGCCGAGCGTCACCTGCATCTCGTCGGCACCGGCTTCGAGGCCCGCGAGGGTGTTGGCGACGGCGAGGCCGAAGTCGTCGTGGCAGTGGACGGACAGCACGGTGCCGGCGGGGACCCACTGGCGTACGGCGTGGGTGAGGTCGCCGAACTCGGCGGGCACCATGCAACCGGAGGTCTCGCCGAGCGCGATCGTCGAGGCGCCCGATTCCATGACGATCTCGCAGTAGCCGCGCAGCAGGTCGTGCTCGCCCCGGCTGGCGTCCTCGACGCCGACCGAGATGTCGGTGACGCCGAGCTCCTTGGCGGCCTTGATGGCGGCGCGGACCTCGGAGTACGCCTGCTCCCTGGTGATGCCGCGCTTGTGCTCCAGGTGCAGGTCGCTCCCGGTGACCAGGAGCTGGATCTGGTGCCGCTCGGTGCCGCCGGCCTCGACCGCCGTCTCCACGTCGCCGGGTACCGAGCGGCAGAACGAGGCGAGCCGGACCTCCTTCCTCAGCTGCTCGGACATCATCCGGGTCGCCTTGAAGTCCGTCGGCGAGGCCGCCGGGAACCCGGTCTCGATGACGTCGACGCCAAGGCTCTGGATCGCCAGCGCCACGTCGAGCTTCTGCTCCGCCGTCATGGCGTTTCCAGGAGCCTGCTCGCCGTCGCGGAGCGTGGTGTCGAAGACGGAAATCCGGCGGGTTTCTGCAGTTTTGGTGACCACCATTTAGACCTTCCCCCATTACCGCCAGCGCGGCCGTTCAGTTTTCGCCTCGGCGACAACGGTGATCTGAGGAAATGCCGGCCCACCATGCGGGAACCGGCATGCTGACTTGTCCGTGAATGCTCGGGGGAACTCCCCGTCACCCTGAGCACACTTCTTTATCTAAGATCACCCCGGCGGGCCTCGCTACGTCTTTTCACAGGGGCCGAATAGCGCTGGTCGAATGATGTTCGAGGAGTTGGCCGGGGCCGGCGGACGGCCGCCGGCCGGACCTGCCACGCCCGGCCGGACGGGCGTCGGGGTGCAGAGAACTGCACCCCGAGACGGCAGGGAACCTGACTGCGGGCGCCGCTCCCCGAGGGCTAGCCTCGCTGTGCGGCGGGAGACCAACCGCCACACCCCTTCCTTCCACCCCTCACGGCGAACAGGAAACGCGATGTCTGGATGGCAGCCCCAAAAAGAACGTCCGCTGTGGCCCTGGGTTTTGCTGGCCATCGTGGTGGTGGGCGTCTGCATCAACGTGACGCTCAGCCTGGCGTAGCCCCGCAGGGCAGCCGGGGCCGGCCCACTCCCCAGCCGACCCCGTACACGCCGACGGGCGCAGCCGCGCCACGCCCGTCGGCGCACCGCTCAGGCGATGAGCTCCTCGTGGAGGAGGGCGTTGCCCAGCGGGGTGAGAGTGTGCGTCACGGTGTTGAACGACCTGAGGGTGGTCACCAACCCGGCGCTCCGCAGGATGGTCGCATGCTGACTGGCGGCCGCCACGGAGATGCCCACCCGGGCGCCCAGCTCCGTCGTGCTGCAACTGTCCGTGAGGGCCCGCAGCACCTCCGCCCGGGTCCGGCCCAGCAGCGCGCCGAGCGCGTTGCCCTGGGCCGGACCGTCGCTCCACATGGCCGCCATCCACTTCTGCTTGACCGGGATCGGGTAGACGAGCACCGGCATGCCGACCCCGGACAGATCGTGCAGGAGCACGGGGGGCCGCGAGTGGAGGAACAGCGAGGGCGCCAGGAGCAACCCGTTGTCGCCGAGCCTCAGTTCGCCGTCCGGACCGGGAACCTCGAGGACGGGCGACGCCCAGTGGACGGTGGGGTGCAGGGTGCTGAGCACCTTGTCCATGCCGCCGCTGAGCATGATCTGGCCGCGGGCCGCTCGGTCGATGGCGAGCCGACCGCCGATGCGCTGCCAGTACGGGGCGACCGCGTGCCGCGAGAACTCGCCGACCTCCCTGGCGATGCGCGCGGCGGAACCGTTCGGTCTGCGCCCGGCGACGCCATCCAGGCCGTCCACACGCCGGACGAGGTCGTAGATGTCCGGGAGGGGACGCAGCGTCGACGCCAGTTTGGACAGAGCACGGGAGCCGGGTGCGGCAACGGCATGCGCCCGCCAGGGCGCGAATTCCGGACCACCTCTGCCGGCGCCCAGCAATTCCAGCGCGAGGAGCGCTTCCACCAACTCCTCTGGCTCATCCATGATTCGCGTCTTGGCGAGACTCGCAGGCGATAGAATAAGGCGCGTCACACTCCCACCCCCGTGTCCAACAAATGAAAAGTTCGCGCTTTGCCGAGACCTTCTGCGAATTAACCTTTCTGCTGCATAGCAGAAACAATCACGCGCTCTGACAGGTCGCATGCGACCCTCAAAGCACCTTCGCACCATATGTCACACGCATGGCGAAGGCAACAACAGGTCACAGCCATAGGTGATGAGAGATAGCGGGATTCCAGCAGGTCGCCCCATCCCGAAACAGCCCCCCTGCTCCAACGCCAGAGGGGCTACCGATGTCCACCCGGTCTTCACATTCGAGTAACCCAAGGGTGAAGACTTGATTCGTCTACCAGTTGACAAGTACATGGTTCCATGCCGCCACAGGATCGGTCAACCGACCAACTGGGTACCGCAGTTGACTTCGGTCACCTCCAACACCATCAGAACCGGAGCATATTTCGGCCACAAAGGGATCGGCCAGTTCCGGATTTCCCGGATGCCCGCCGCCGCCTTCGACGCCTGCGGTTCCTGTGCGTTCTAGTCATGATCAGCTCGACCCTAGCCCCGCCGGTATGGCGGGACAGGAGAGTGGACTGCAGTCTTCAGGTGCAGAAAACTGCCCCTGGACATCTCTCCCGAAGTAGGCTCCGGCCGCCTCCCCGACCGACCGCACCCCGACCTGCCTGCGTTGTTTCGCCCCGGCTTAAAGGCGTGGCGGTCGGCCCCGACAGGCGGCAGGCTGGCGTCAGTTCTTCTCCGAGACGGGTCGGCGGTGCCCCCTGAACCCACCGCGCCCCGGGCCGAAAGGAACCCCCCGCCGTGCAGAACCCCTTCGACGACCCCGACGTCCGCTTCCTGGTCCTGGTCAACAGCGAGAACCAGCACTCGCTGTGGCCCTCCTTCATGGAGGTGCCCGCAGGCTGGCGGATCACCCACCCCGAGGACACCCGGCAGTCCTGCGTCGACTACATCGAGGAGCACTGGACCGACATCCGCCCCAGAAAGCCGGCGGAAGCACTGGGCCGGCTCTGACCGAACCGACCCGATCACCCTTCTCGACCCGCCGAACCGCGCATCGCGCGCAAAGGCATCGGACGTCCTCGGCCTCGCCGCTGCACTCACCTGCTTCAAGCGGCTCCTCCAACTCACCACCTAGGACACGCTGCAAGCCCATGCAGGGCCCGCCGTTCGTCCGTCCGACCTCCCGCATCACCATCTACAGCGTCCCCGACGTCCAGGCTTGGCCGGGCTCGCGCCGCATCGTCCCCGGAGAAGCCGACTGATGCCCCAGCAGAACCCACCGATCGGCGTGAAGTTCTGCGGGACGCGACGCACCAGTTGCGCAGGGCCTCGTGGTGCACGCCCAGGTCCCGGGCCATCTGACGGATCACGGGCTTCGGATCGGCAGCCCGGTACGCGGCAACAGCTCCCTGCCGCAACTCGGGCGGATACTTCATCGGTGCAGCCATGGCAGAGGCTCCCTTCTCACGACCAATCAGGCCCTGCCCGGCAACCTTCCGCACCTCGGGGGAACCTCACTCACGCTCCAATTGTGGAATGCTCCGCGCTTTCCGGAGCCTCCGATCGTCTCCTCCCCACAGCGCGGCTGCGCGGTCACGGGCGGGCCATCGGGCGGTAGCCGTTCTGGGCGAGCCAGGCCCGCGCCCGGCCGCGCCGCCGTTCCTCGGTGAACAGGTGGAACCGGCGCAGCTCGTCGTCACGGTGCGCCAGCACGTCTTTGAAGCGGCGGAACGCGCCACGGCCGGAGATCGCGATCTCCAGGCGATCCGCGAGATCGGCGTCACCGATACCGAGGCGATCATCGCCACGCGCCCCTGAGCAGCGCATTCAATTCCACTCGCCTCCCGGCAGCTGCCAGGACCCGCCGAGCGGTGGCGTGTGAGCGTTCGCGGCACGGCGCACCCGCAGGCCGCCGGCCAGACACAGGACTGCGCCGAGCATGAGCCAGGTCACGAGAACGATGACGGAGCGGGTGGTGCCGGCGCCGTCGAAGAAGGCGGTGGAGCGCAGCAACTGGACACCCGCCCCGGACGGCAGCAGCTGACCGAGCATGCCGGACCAGCCGGGCAGCATCTCGGGGGCGGTCGACGTTCCTGACAGGGGATTGCCGACGAGCATCATGGCGACGGCGCCGAGCGTACCCGCCGCCCCGATCACGACCACGTCGGTGCTGTCAGCCATGGCATTTCCTCCGTCTCCAGGGAAGTTCGGCCTCAAGACACCGCGCTGTCGACGACCGTGACAGCATGTGGCGCAGATCACTTCACGGGTGCAGGCTCGGCGCTACGGTCGGTCGACCGGAGGACAGCCCTCCTCCCCGGCAGGACGGACACTGCCGATGCGGCACCAGCCTGACGCGCTTGCACGCTCGCGGCGTTCACCGGTTGCGATGACGTTCGGTCGAAGCCTGGCCGCGGTCGGCGTCGGGTCACCACTGGGAGATGAGCGGCGTGTCCGGTTCGTGCTGCCGCCAGGCGTCGTTGAGGCGGGCTAGGCGGCTGGGGGCGGCGATGCCGCGCACGGTCGCGATCCTGCCGCCCGTGATGTCGAACGTCACGGCGCCGACCACCTGGTCGCCGGGCACGAACAGGATGGCGGGGGCGCCGTTGACGAGCGCGTAGTGGACGGCGGACGTGCCGCCGGCGAGTCGCCGCTTCGCGGCTGTGGGTTTGAAGCCGGCCCGTGCGATGGCGGCGATGCGCTGCGCGGTGTCGTACTGCAGCAGCTTCTCGGTCAGGCCAGCGCCGTCGGAGATCGCGGTCGCGTCGTCGGTGAGCAGTGCCACCAGCCGTTCGGTGCGGCCGGACGAGGCGGCGGCGAGGAACTCCTCGACGATCCTGCGGGCGGAGGCCGGGTCGGCTTCGCCGCCGCCGCGGCGCGCGGTGGTGATGCGGAGCCGGGCCCGGTGGAGGTGCTGCTGGCTCGCGGATTCGGTGATGTCGAGGATCTCGGCGATCTCGGCGTGGCTGTAGGAGAACGCTTCGCGCAGGACGTAGACGGCCCGCTCGGGCGGTGACAGGCGCTCCATGAGGGTCAGCACGGCCAGGGAGACGGATTCGCGCTGCTCGAAGGTGTCGGCAGGGCCGAGCATGGGGTCGCCGTCGAGGAGCGGTTCGGGCAGCCAGGCGCCGACGGCGCGTTCACGGCGGGCCTGCGCCGAGCGGAGCCGGTCCAGGCACAGGTTGGTGACGACCTTGGTCAGCCACGCCTCCGGCACCTTGATCAACTTCCGGTCGGCGGCCTGCCAGTGGACGAACGCATCCTGCACGGCGTCCTCGGCGTCGGCGGCTGAGCCGAGGAGACGGTACGCCAGCGAGGCCAGCCGGTTGCGGCCGGCCTCGAACCGGCTGGTGTCGAAGCGATCAGTGGCGGTGCTGTCCACGTGGATCACCCTAGGCGGCTACGCGACCGTCATCGTGCCGGACGTGACGGCGTTTTCGGCGGTCGCGTCCGGCACGGCGGCCAGGCGGTGCCTGCGCTTGGGCATGCCGAGGGTCGGGTGCGAGGTCGCCCACCGGGAGAGCGCGACGAGACGCACCTTGAGCCGCGCGGACTTCCGGCCGCCCATGTGCTTCGGCTTCGGCTGTCCTTCGTGGTCGACCCCCTGCCAGATCGCGTCCCGCTGCCCGAGGCTGATGTGGTTGTACGTGTAGACCAGCTTGGTTTTCGCGATCTTGCGGCCGGTCAGGCATCCCACGATCGCGGGGATGGCCTGCTGGCTGGTGCAGGCGGCCGTGGCGCAGGACATCGGCAGCGGCCGGCCGTTGTCACCGATGGCGTGGGCGCTGTCGCCGATGGCGTAGACGTTCAGGTGTGACACCGACCGCATGGTGCGGTCGACGACGATCCGACCGTCCCCGGTGACCTCCAGCCCGCCGGCGGCGGCGATGGGGTCGACCGCGAACCCGGCCGTCCACACGGTCGCGTCGGACGCCAGGACGGCGCCGTCGGCGCACAGCACCCGCGTCGCTTCGACGGCCTCGACCACGGTGCGCTCCAGGACGGTGACGCCCAGCCGGTCGCAGGCCCGGCGCAGGCGGCCGCGGGCCCCTGCGGAGAGCCGGGCGCCCAATTCACGGCGGGCGATGAGCGTCACCGACAGCTCGGGGCGGGATTCGGCGATCTCGGTGGCGGTCTCGATGCCGGTCAGCCCCTCGCCGACGACCACCACACTCCCCCCGCCACCTCGCCTGTCCAGGCTGTCCAAGCGCTCGCGCAGCCGCAGCGCCGAGGGCCGGGCGGCGACGTCGAAGGCATGCTCGGCCGCGCCGGGGACGCCGTCGACGTCGCCGTGGCTGCCGAGCGCGTAGACCAGCGTGTCGTAGCCGAGCTCGGCGCCGCCGTCGACATCGGCCACGGCGACGACCCGGCGCTCGGGGTCGACGGCGGTGACCCGGGCCACGCGCAGTCGGATCCCCGTGCCCGCGAACACGCCGGCAAGCTTCGGAGCCTCGATGTCTCGGCCGGCCGCCAACTGGTGCAGGCGCATCCGCTCGACGAAGTCCGGTACAGCGTTGACCACGGTGATCTCGACGTCCGCCGGGGACAGCCGACGGGCCAGGTTCCCGGCCGTGTAGGCCCCGGCATAGCCGGCGCCGAGGACGATGATGCGGTGCTTCATGAGTTGCTCCCGTCGATTCGCTGGTTCCTGGTGATTGAGCGGAACAGCTCCCCGATTGCTGACAGGAACCGTATGTGACATGGGCCACAGGCCGAGGGGACGGCTTGGACGCGTAAGTCTGGGAGGTGGCCGGCGACCGGCGTCCGCAGGCGAGTCGAAGAATTCGCGGGTTCGACAACCCGGGGACTCTCCCAGGGTGCTGTCCCATTCGCTGCGGTCAGCCGACGGGGCGGGAGCGGGTCAGCGCCAGTCGACTGACGGCCGCGCCGGTCAGCCCCACGAGCAGAGCCACAATGACGTCCGCCCCCTGATCCTCAAGGAGAACGCCGTCCGCGTCCTGTCCCTCTGACGACGCACGCGAGACGCGACCGGGCGCGCGGTGGTTCACCGGCGTCGTGAACCGGCGAGCGAGCAGATCGAGGCGAGGTGACCCGGCCGGCCTCGGTACGGTCGGCGAGGACGACCGCTCGGCGCTGCTGCGCAGGCACGCCGGTCCACCCCTGTCTGAATCCACGCCAGGACGGGCATCCCACCATCACCCTGCCGACGGGCCCGGCTGAGACTCCCCCACGAGTCCAACCGGGCCTCTGGCCGGCGGCCGGGCCCGGACGCGACTCCCCCCACGGAGCGGCAACCGGGCCCGCATGGTGCTCAACCAGCGACACGCAGCGTACATGCCACATCCACCCAGCGCTACCTCGCGGCGAAGCCGCGGCCGCGACGGCAATGGACCCGACCGCCCACCGCGGGCACCACAGCCGAGGCGCCCCCTACCCGACCCGGGCCCACCGGCCCCGCGCGCGACAAATCGACGGGCGAAACGTGTTGCCCACGCGATCGGCAGGCTCCATGCCCAGGAGGACGATCTCGCGCAGATCGCGAAGCACACGTACCGACCCACCCGCGGAAAGGCCTGCGGCCGAAAGGTGGTGAGACACCGCCACCTTCGCAGCCACAGAATCACGCACAGGGGCCGCGCAGCGGTCGGAGAGGACGCGACGGCGGACGCTGCCCCCCCCAGGCGACCGGCGCTGCGGGCCGCTTCGAACCACCAACTCCCGTAATCGCCTGGCGAGATGATCAACCTGAGAGGGTTTCGCCGTCTGCCGGGTCGAGTGCGATCCGGCAGACCCCGGGGTCGGCCTCGACGAGCAGGCGGCCGGCGACCTGACGGTTCCGGCCTCCACACGCCGCGGGCGGAGAGCACCTCCCCGGGCCCGGGCGGCGGTGGTGACGAACACCGGGCCGCGGGTGCGTCCCTTGACCAGCCGGGGCAGCAGCCGGGCGGTCCCTGCGTCCCAGAACACCGTCTCCCGCACGTAGTCCTTGCGGGCTGCCAGGCAGGGCTTCTGGAGCGGTGTGGCCGACCAGGCGAACTGTGCGGGCCCGGTCCGCGCCGCGAGCCGGGCCCGGCGGTGCTACGCGACGCGGGCGGCGCGCCTGGGCGTCCGGCGGCGGCCGGAGGAGCCCTGGTCGTCGCGGCCGGTGGCGGCTCGGGTGTCGCCGACGGCGTAGGCGGGGCGGCGGCCGCGACTCGTGGACGGGCTGCGGCGCGGCCGCTCGACGACGGGGTCGGGGATCACGGTGGGGATGCCCGTGGGCACGCGGGCGCCGGTGATGCGGGCCAGGTCCTCGTCGCCGGCGCTGACCCTGGTGGTGACGGGGGTGATGGCGGCCGTTGTCATCATGCGGGCCATCCCGCGACGCTGGTTGGGCAGCACCAGCGTGACGACGGTGCCGGACTCGCCGGCCCGGGCGGTGCGGCCGCCCCGGTGGAGGTAGTCCTTGTGGTCGCCCGGCGGGTCCACGTTGACGACCAGGTCGAGCCCGTCGACGTGGATGCCGCGGGCGGCGACGTTGGTCGCGATCAACGCGGTCACCTCGCCGGTGCGAAACTGCTCCAGGGTGCGGGTGCGCTGCGGCTGGGACTTGCCGCCGTGCAGGGCCGCGGCCTTCACGCCATTTGCGAGCAGGTCCTCCGCCAGGCGGTCCGCGCCGTGCTTGGTGTCGATGAACATGATCACCCTGCCGTCGCGGGACGCGATGTGGGCGATCGTGGCGTTCTTGTCGAAGTTCTGCACGTGCAGCACGTGGTGCTCCATGGTGCTGACCGCTCCCGCGGACGGGTCCACCGAGTGGGTGACCGGGTCCTTGAGGAAGCGCCGCACCAGGCGGTCGACGTTGCGGTCCAGGGTGGCGGAGAACAGCATGGTCTGGCCGCCTTCGGCGACCTGGTCGAGGAGCTCGGTGACGTGGGGCAGGAAGCCCATGTCGGCCATCTGGTCGGCCTCGTCGAGCACCGTGATACCGACCCGGTCCAGCCGGCAGTCACCGCGCTGGATCAGGTCTTTCAGCCGGCCCGGGGTGGCCACCACGACCTCCGCCCCGCGGTTCAGCATCCATGCCTGGCGACTCATCGACGTCCCGCCCACCACGGTCGCCATCCGCAGGCGCACCGCGTGGGCGTAGGGGGTGAGTGCCTCGGTGACCTGCTGCGCGAGCTCGCGGGTGGGGACCAGCACCACGGCCAGCGGGTGACGTGGCTCGGCCCGCTGCCCGGCGGTGCGCGCCAGCACGGCGAGGCCGAACGCGATGGTCTTGCCGGAGCCGGTCCGGCCCCGTCCGAGGAGGTCACGGCCGGCCAGCGAGTTCGGCAGCGTTGCAGCCTGGATCGGGAACGGCGCGGTGACGCCCTGGCGGGTCAGCACCGACAGCAGCGCCTTCGGCATGTCCAGCTCGTCGAAGGACTCGACGGCCGGCAGTGCCGGGGTGATGCTCACCGGCATCGCGAACTCGCCCTGCGCGGAGGCGCCCCGAGGGGCACTCCGGCCGGAGGGGCGTCGGCCTCCGGCGGGCCGGTCGCCGTAGAAGGAGCCGCCACCGGAGCGGGAGCCGGCCGCGGAGCGGAAGTCGGTGTCGTGGTAGGAGGAGCGACTGGAGCGGGCCATACGGAAGACCTTCCTCGGGGTGGCACGTCACGAGGAAGGCTCCATGGCGCGGGGCGCCGAGCGGAGACCGCAAGGGAACGGGCCAGAAGTGTGACGGGCGGAGCGTGGACGGTGAAACCGTTCGGCACGTCATCTACGATCGGCGCTCGCCACGGAGGGCGAGAGCGAAGAACCTCGAACCGTGAGCTGTCACGGCGGGGCGCCGATCCGGACGCGGCGCTGTGCGTCTCGCGTGGGGATGGCCGCCGGTGGCGGAGCCAGGGGCCCGAACGGCCGGAGGGGTGCGCCGTGGCGCGATGACCGAGGGGCCCGCACCGGGCACTTGTGCGCGGTGCGGGCCCCTCGCTGCCAGGCGGGTGCGTGGCAGAAGAACTACAGCGGGCGAATGTTCTCGGCCTGCGGGCCCTTCTGGCCCTGCGTGACGTCGAACTCGACCTTCTGGCCCTCGAGCAGCTCACGGAAGCCGTTGGCGTTGATGTTCGAGTAGTGGGCGAAGACGTCCGGGCCGCCACCCTCCTGCTCGATGAAGCCGAAGCCCTTCTCCGAGTTGAACCACTTCACAGTGCCATTAGCCATTAAAAATCTCCTTCAAGGGACTGTCCGAAGCACGCACAGCGCGCGCTTCGAGTCACCGCATGGAGCGCCCGCCGGGGAAAAGCCGGGGAACAAAAAATGCGCCCGCAATACATCAGCAGGCGCACACAAAGTTCATGGGAACCACTACTGCAACTAAGACGACTGTAGCAGGCCGCAGCCCGCTGCGGCAGGATGTTTCACCCCCGGTTCTGCGGGAGCCTTCGCTCCGAGCGGCCGGTCCGGGCCGGGAGGACCGTGAACACGCCTGGAGAGCAAGCCTCTTGAGTACCCAGCCGCCCGCCGTCGGGACCGACGGCTTCCGGGGGAAGGCGGTTCCTGTGGTGGGGAACGCCTGCCCTCGCGGTGGACAGCCCCGCGAAGGCGGCGCACCATCCGCCCACCGGCGCCGTTCAAGGGGCCGCACTGGACGCCGGGCGCGGCATTCCGGTCAGGCCCGAGCTCGTATGCGCTGGGGAGTCCCGCGAACGCGGTTCCAGGCGCCATACTGGCCGGAATGACGAAATTTGCAGCAGGTCGCCGCCCCCTGCCCACCAGCCCCTTCAAGCCCCGGGTGGAAGCGCCGCCCAAGCACTTCACCCTCGGCGACCGGGTCACCCATGACGGGTACGGCCTCGGTCGGGTCATCGGCGTCGAAGGTGACGGCGACATCGCGGTACTCGTCGACTTCGGATCACGACAGGAACGCATCACCCACCCGTACACCGCGATGGTCAAACTCTGACCCCGGACGCCCCCGGCACTCGGCGAAACCCACGGCCAGCGGCCTCCACGTCGCCCCTGCCGAAAACCTTATCCAGTGCTGCGAACCTGCGCGTTCTCATGGCGCCGTCACGCCTCGAGAAGTCGCCACCGAATTCGCCGATCCGCCCCCTTGTCGCCACGACAAGGGATCGTCCCAGGTCAGACCAGGGGCTCAAGGACAAGAAGCTCACCCTCAAGCCCACCACCTGGGGCGGGTCGGCCTTCATCACCGAAGGCCTTGCGAGGGCGACCCGACCATCGCAGGCTGGACCCAACCGATCCACGACAGCCCGCAGGGCAGTCGCCACCACCCGCGCCGCTTACTCCACCACCGCCGGACGCCGGCACAACCCGTCCTCGGCCGAACCACGGCACACGGCCCCGCCCCAAAAAAAGGCCGTTCCCCGCATTCCTGCGGGGAACGGCCTTCCGGCCTGCATGAACGTAGCGCCGACCGGGGCAACAGGATCTGAATCTGCGCCCCCTGCCCCTCATTCACCCTGTGATCTTTCCCGCCGAAAAGGCGGACATTTTTTCGATCACGGGTCGCAGAGCCAGGGATCCTGCCTCAGTGATCTGCATATTCGCCTCCTCGCGATCGTCCTACCGGTAACTTCTCCCGGTAATTTCCAGGATACTCCTTATTGCGAGAATTTGAGCCCGCCGCGCACATGGGTTAATACTTGAAAATTCCCCTACGTGACGCCCGACCAGAATATCCACCCGAGATATCTCCTGTGTCTCACCCCGCAGTCACAGGATCCATCCTGGCCGAGGTGTCGCAGGGTGAGGGCCGGCGCCATGCCGGGACAGGGGAAGTGCCGGTGAGTCCTACGCCGATCCAGGTGGAGGCCGGGCGAGGAAGCCGGCCGACGGAGAGTACTGCTGCGGGAAAACCGTGGTTCGTGGCGGAGTCCGCACGGAAGAACCGCGCGACTGCGGTGGACCGGTCGAAAGGGGTTCGGTGAGCGGCTCCTGGGGCATCTGCCGGACCGGGCTCACGAGATGCCGTCCCAGCTCTCGCTCCGACGGTGGCCGAGGAAGTGCACGCGATCGGTGGCCGGGACGTCTCGATCCTCCTCCAGTACTACGGCCAAGTCATGCTGACGCCCCCGCCGGCGATGAACACCCCGGGTCGCAGCCGCCGGAATCCTGGAACCCGCCTACAACGTCGCCGATGACACCCTGGATTACACCTGCAATGGGCAGACGCCGGCCTCCTCGCCACGCCAGAACGGCGGGCGCCCCCTCGGCAGTGACCGGCCGCAGCTCTGCCCGGCAACACAGTGCGCACTCTGCGCCCATGCGTACATGCGTTGTTCGGACGTTTCCGGCGGCTCCCCCTGGCCCCCCGATCCGGCCTTCACGAAGACGCAGGTCGACCAACGGCAACCCACCGACCGCCCCTGCTCACCCCGGAGGCCGGGGCTGTGGCCGGAGTACGGTGGAAGAGCGCACCGTCCACGGCCTGCGGGCTACTGCGGTGCCCCGGCGGCAGCACGAGGCCGTCCACGAACGAGCCCAGGGCAGGTGTTTCGACATGACCGCGACCTCCGATCCCGCCGCCGCCCAGCCACCGGGGCCGGAGCCGGCGGTCCGCCTCTCACTGACACCCGAGGGCGCCACGCGCGGCCGGCTGGACGGGGCCTGGTGGCCGCGCTCGCACGACCTCCTGCGCGAACTGCCCCCGCTGGCGACGGCACTTGACCCCACGTGGGGGAAGGTCACCCGTGTCACCGTGAATCCGACGCACTGGCCGGTCATCCCCCGGCGCGTCCCGGTCGCAGGCCATGTCATCCACGTCGGGTGGTTCGAACAGGAGCAGGACGCGGACGAGGTGATCGTGTGCTCCTTCACCCCTCTACGCCTGGAGCTCCTGGTGATTCCCCCGGAGGCCGAGGCCTCCGCCGCCGAGTGGCTGATGACAGCGGCGTCCGACCCGGCCAACACACGCACCGGCACCGACCTCCTGACAGCCGCGGGTGCGCCGACCGCAGACCCGCGGGAAGACGGATGACAACGGTCGGCAGCGGACGACACCAGGCCGTTCACCGCCGACCTCGGCCCTGACTCCCGCTGCCGGCGCCCGCCCCCGGCGGCGCCCCGGATCCGGCGGGCAGGTACACGGACACCGCCCGGACATGTGCCGCCGCGCGGGCCCAGGAAGCCCTACATCGAACTGTGCCGGTTTCGGCCTGGTTTTCGTCTCCCTCGCCGGCGTGCGGGTCGGCCCAGGCCATCTGCAGGTCACCTGGCTCAAGAGCCAGGTCAAGAAGGCTCCGGCGATCGGCACCGACGGCGTACTGCCGGCCGACCATTAGCCTGCGATCTTCGCGCACGACGAACTGGACTACGTGCCGGGCGCGGGCGGTGAACGCCGCCTGGCACGCAGAGAGGACCCGACAGACTCTGAAGGAGGCCAAAGATGGCACTGGTGCTGTTCCTGATCATCGTGGCGATCGTGCTCGGCGTCGTCGGCGCCGTCGCCAAGGGCCTGCTCTACCTGCTATTCATCGGCATCGCCGTGCTGATCATCGCCGTGATCATCTCTGCTGTCAGGTTCCGGCGCGGCGCCCGCTCCCCCGTCCGATGAGCCGTACGCACCCACCGTACGGGGGTGCGGCGGATGCACTGACAGTCTGCGGGCCGGTACCCGGAACCGCTTCGCAGGTAGGTGGCCGCGGCCTGGAGCCACGCCACGGGGCTGGAGGACGCCTCGACCACGCGCTGGTCCGTCCTGGTACTGCATGTCCAGCGGCCCTATCGAGGGCTCCGCCGGCGACCGGGCCTCGGCCGAGAGTTCCACGCCCCCAGGGCGGTCGTCCCGGGCCCGGATCGGCGGGCCGGCTCATCCGGGGGCTCCTTTCGGAGTCTGGTCGTCGACGATCTCCGCATCGACGACCTCCTCCTCATCGCCGCCCTGCGTCGGGCCGGTGCCGGCCGAGGCTTGCGGGCCGCCGGCCTGGGCGTAGAGGGCGGTACCGATCTTCTGTGCGACGGTGGCCGCGCGCTCCATCGAGGTGCGGATGGCCGGGCTGTCCTCGCCCTTGAGCTTGTCCTTCAGGTCCGCCAGGGCCTCGTTCACCTCGGACGTGACGTCTGAGGGGATCTTGTCCGGGTTGTCCTGGAGGAGTTTCTCGGTGGAGTAGACGAGGTGTTCGGCCTGGTTGCGGGTCTCGGCGGCCTCCTTGCGGCGACGGTCCTCCTCGGCGTGCTGCTCGGCCTCGCGCATCATGCGCTCGATGTCCTGCTTGGGCAGGGAGGAGCCACCGGTGACCGTCATCCTCTGCTCCTTCCCGGTGCCGAGGTCCTTGGCCGCGACGTGCATGATGCCGTTGGCGTCGATGTCGAAGGTGACCTCGATCTGCGGCAGGCCGCGCGGCGCCGGCGGCAGGCCGGTCAGCTCGAACATGCCGAGCTTCTTGTTGTACGCGGCGATCTCGCGCTCACCCTGGAAGACCTGGATCTGCACGGACGGCTGGTTGTCCTCGGCCGTCGTGAAGATCTCGGAGCGCCGGGTGGGGATCGTGGTGTTGCGCTCGATCAGCTTGGTCATGATGCCGCCCTTGGTCTCGATACCGAGGGACAGCGGGGTGACGTCCAACAGCAGGACGTCCTTGACCTCACCCTTGAGGACACCGGCCTGCAGGGAGGCGCCGATGGCGACGACCTCGTCCGGATTGACGCCCTTGTGCGGGTCCTTGCCGGTCAGCTCCTTCACCAGGCCGGTGACGGCCGGCATACGGGTCGAGCCGCCGACGAGGATGACGTGGTCGATGCCGGACACCTTGATCCCGGCGTCCTTCACCGCCTGGTGGAACGGGGTCTTGCAGCGTTCCAGCAGGTCCGCGGTGAGCTGCTGGAACTCGGCGCGGGTGAGCTTCTCGTCCAGGTGCAGCGGGCCCTCGGCCGAGGCCGTGATGTACGGCAGGTTGATCGTCGTCTCGCTCGTCGAGGACAGCTCGATCTTGGCCTTCTCGGCGGCCTCGCGCAGCCGCTGCACGGCCATCTTGTCCTTCGACAGGTCGATGCCGTAGCCGTTCTTGAACTGCTGGACGAGGTGGTCGACGATCTTCTGGTCCCAGTCGTCGCCGCCGAGATGGGTGTCGCCGTTGGTGGCTTTCACCTCCACCACTCCCTCGCCGATCTCCAGCAGGGAGACGTCGAAGGTGCCACCGCCGAGGTCGAAGACCAGGATCGTCTGGTCACTCTCCTTGTCCAGACCGTACGCGAGGGCCGCGGCGGTCGGCTCGTTGACGATGCGCAGCACCTTCAGGCCGGCGATCTCGCCGGCTTCCTTGGTGGCGGTGCGCTGGGAGTCGTTGAAGTAGGCGGGGACGGTGACGACGGCGTCGGTGACGTCCTCGCCGAGGTAGGCCTCGGCGTCGCGCTTGAGCTTCTGCAGTACACGGGCGGAGATCTCCTGCGCGGTGTACCGCTTTCCATCGACGTCACCGGCGTCGGGGAAGCGCCAGTGCGGGTCGCCCACGTGGCGTTTGACGGAGCGGGCGGTGCGGTCCACGTTCGTGACGGCCTGGCGTTTGGCGACTTCGCCGACCAGCACGTCGCCGCCCTTGGCGAACGCCACGACCGACGGGGTGGTGCGCGCCCCTTCCGCGTTGGGGATGACGGTGGGCTCGCCGCCCTCCAGGACACAGACGACGGAGTTCGTGGTGCCCAGATCGATACCGACGGAGCGAGCCATCGCGGGGCCTCCTCCCGCACGAGCGGATTCCCGAGCCAACCCTCTCTCCCTCACTCGTAAAACGTGAGTTGCGCGGTGTCAAGCGCTGGCGGGAGTCCCCTTGGCGGGGCCCGCGCCGGACCGCCGGGGCGACGGCCTGCGCTGTTCATACGATGGGAGCGTCGGGCCACCCGCCGGGGGGCGAGAGGGGCCCCGAACGCTCGGTGGCGAGAAGGTTCGCCATGGCTTCCGTACCGCGGTACACGATTGCCCTGCCCGGTGCTCCCGGCACCCACGCGCTGCCCGAGATGGTCGTCGTGCATTTGACCGCCGAGCTCGGCCCGAACTGGGAGCCGGTCTACGCGGACGTCTCGGGGCCTGTGCGCGTGCAGGTGGCCGCCAGCGTCCTGAGCGGCCGGATCGGTCCGGCGCGGGCGGAGTACCGTGGGGATATCGGGGCGGCCAGCAACACCTCGGCCCCGTCGCGAGCGTCGGCCTGGACACGGAAGCCTGGGACGACGTCCCGGCCCGCCTGGTCGTCGACGGCCGGTCGGTGCACATCGACCGGTACCCGGTCGGCGACGACACCGTGATCATCACGCGGAGCGACCACGATCACTTCAGCCTGCTCGTCGTCCCCCCGCACGCGGGACAGGAGGCCGCCCTGGCCGCGATGGCCCGCGCGGTCGAGGCCGGCGGGACCGACTCGGCGCGGCAGATCCTCATCGCCACCGGCATCGGGCCCGAGCCACCGGCATCGGTCCCGGGCCACCGGCCGAAGCGTCCTGAGGGACGGCCTCGTGGGCCGGGCTCCTCGGGCCGACAGGAAAGGCGGGACGCAG
>NZ_JBVHHY010000037.1:0-62412 GCF_055560835.1 Kitasatospora sp. NPDC023120
GCCGCAGGTCCCGCAGCGAGCGACGCGATGCGCAACCGCTACGCAACACGGCAGGCCATCCCCGCGGAAGAGGCGTAAGGCTGCTCGGACAGACTCGAGCCGGGCCGGGAAGGGCCGTACCCGATCCACCAGGCCGCACGACTCATCGCCGACATACGCCTGTCTCCCCGCTCCGCACCCTCCCCAGACCGTTGAACGGCCCAACCAACTGGGGAACCGAGAGCGGACCTGGTCGTTTTCGGGGTTCTGGCCGCGATTCCGTGAATGATCTTCGGCTCCCTGTCGTAACGGCGGCTACGTCTACCGTTGCTCGAAAGGCAGCCTAGGCAGACGTGGAGGCAGCAATGAGGGTCGTGTTCGTGCACGGGGCGTGTGTGCGGGACGGGTCGTGGTGGTGGCACCGCACCGCCGAGCTGCTGCAGGAGCGAGGGGTGCTGAGCGTGGCCCCGGCGCTGCCGAGCTGCGGCGAGGCGGGCCTGCCCGCAGGAGCCAGCGGTCCGGGGTTGCCCGAGGACGTCGCGGCGGTGCGGCAGGCGTTGCTGGACAGCGAAGAACCCACCGTTGTGGTCGCCCACAGCTATGGCGGCATCGTCACCGCGGAAGCCGCCGCAGGCGTCGGGTCGGTACGCCACCTGGTGCTGGTCTCCAGCTACCTGCCCGAGGTCGGGCAGAGCCTGTCGGAGTTCGGAGACGGCAGCCCCGCCCCGTTCCTCGACGTCGACCCCGACGCCGGCACCTTCGGGGTCCGCCCCGAGCTGCTCGTGGACACATTCCTGCAGGACTGCGACCCCGAGGTCCAGGCACAGGCAGCGGACCACCTCGCCCGGCAGAGCGTGCAGGTGACCGGGCGGCCAGTCGGGGCGGCCGCATGGCAGCAGGTCCCCTCGACGTACCTCATCTGCGCCCAGGACCGGGGCACCCCGCCGCAGCTGCAGCGCGAGTTCGCCCGCCGGGCCAACAGCGTTGTCGAGCTCGACGCCGGCCACCACCCGTTCCTGTCCCAGCCCGCCGCGGTCCGGGACCTACTGCTGAGCCTGTGACGGCAGTGACGAGATCATTCACGAAATCGCGGACAGAACCGTTTTCGGGGATCCTCATCACCCCGATCGGCCAACCACCCCGGCGGGCACCAGGTCACCGCCAGTCGAGACCCAGCTCCGCGAGCGCGGCCAGCTGCTCCCCGGTGAGCTTGGCCCGGCGGCTCTTCGTGTTGGAGATCCAGACCCCGAGCTTCACCGCACGCTCGCGCAGCTGGGCCTCCTCGCCCCGCTCGATCCGGGGCGGGGCCGCTTCCTCGGAGAGGAGGTCTCCGGAGTCCGCGAACCGCTGCTCGGTCACGGGGGTGACCTGGACGCCCCCTCGCGCCGATGCCGCCGCGAGGAAACGCCCGTCCGGGCGCAAGGCCAGCGCGGGGTATGTCCCGGAGTATCCGGGGTCCGGGGCGAGTTGCTCCGGGGCGGCCGGGTCCGTCGTGTTCCAGGCGACGAGGTAGCCGTCCCTTCCGCCCGCGACCAGGGTCCGGCCGTCCGGGCTGAATGCCGGGCCGTGGACGGTGCCGTGGTCCGCCGCGACGCGGGCGAGTTGCCGCGCCGGGCCTGGGCCGCTCGCCTCCCAGACGGTGACGCCGTGCTCGTCCACGGCGACCAGCTCGTTCCCGTGCGGCGACGTCCCAAGTCGGACAGTGCCGTCGGCGGCGGAGCTGGCCAGGGATTTCCCGTCCGGCCGGAAACGCTAGTCCCGTACTTCGCGGGTCGTTGAATCGGATGGAGTAGTGGGCTCGGCGGTATCCGGGGCGGGGTTGTGGGCGTTACTTGGGCGTGTCGATGACTTCCCGGTCCCCGCGGCCTCGGTCCCAGCGTCAACGCCTTGAGTGTGTGGTGACGTCTGTGGTGGAAAAGCGTCTGGGCGCTCTGCCTGTCGCTGCCGAGTTTCTGCGCCGCCTGGACGTGGCAGGGATCGTCGATGGACTGTGCCCCGGTGGTGCGAGCGCGCACCTGACGCATGGCCAGGTTGTTGAGGCGCGGGTGGCGAACCGGCTGACCTCGCCGGCGCCGTTGATGCGGGCCGCGGACTGGGTCGGACCTGGGCGATGGAGGAAGAGCTGGGCATCGAGGCCGGCCAGCTCAACGACGACCGCCTGGCGAGGGCTCTGGACGCGCTCGCCCCGAATCTGGAGCAGATCGCGGGCACGGTCGGGGCGCGGGCGATCACCGAGTTCGGTATCGATGTCTCCCAGTTGCACTGGGACATGACCTCGATGTCCGTCCACGGCGCCTACCGCGTCGAGGACCAGGACGAGCAGTACCCGGTCATCAAACACGGACATCCCAAGGACCGCAGGGTGGACCTGAAGCAGGTCCAGGCCGGGCTGGCGGTGTCCGGCGACGGCGGGATCCCGGTCCACGCCCGGGTCTTCGGCGGCGGCGCGGCCGAGGTCTCCCAGGTCGTGGGGGCGATGAGGGACCTGCGGAAGCTGGCCGGCGAGCAGGAGTTCCTGCTGGTCGCGGACTCCAAGCTGGTCTCCTACCCGAACGTGGCCGCGTTGCTGCAGGCCCAGGTGCCGTTCATCGCCCCGGTCCCCGCCGCACAGGTCAAGGACGGGTTCTATGCCGCTCTGGACCTGGAGAGGGCCACAGTCGTGGACTGGATCCCGGACCGCGACGCGGGCAAGGACCCCGGTCGGCGCGAGGTCTACCGGGTGCTGGAGGACGTTCACACCCTGAACGGCCCCCGCAAACGGGACCCGGTGCTGACCGTGCGCCGGATCCTGGTCCACTCCACCGGCAACGCCGCAGGCCAGCAGGCCGCTCGCGCCAAACGTCTCGCCCGCGCCACCGAGGACCTGGAGAAAGTCTGGCGCGGGGCCGGCGGCAGGTACTACAACACCCCGGAGAAGATCACCGCCCGCATCGCAGTGATCACCAAGACCCGCCGAGTCGCCTCCTGCCTGCGCACCGAGGTCGGCCAGGACGACACCGGGAAACCCACTCTGGCCTGGCACTTCGACCAGCAATCCTTCCCCGGCCGCAGCGCGGGCCAGCCCCTCCACGAGAGCCTGCTGCGGCGGCGGTTGAACGCGGTCGGCGTGAAGACCCGGCAGGGTCGATGCCGCGGCCATCCCGTCTTCCGGGTAGACCGCGACCGTCACCGCGGTGACACCGGGCCACACCGGCCCGAGCTGGACAGGGAAAGGCTGCATGCCGACGAGCTCGTCACGCAGGGTGCTGCGGAACTGAGCCAACTGCCCGGCGTCGAGGGCGTGGTGGATGCCCTGAACGGTGGAGTACAGCCACTGCTCCGGGATCACGCCGAGCTGCTCACCGTACTGGGAGAGCAGCTCGGCGTGGGCCCGGGCGTAGGCGCGGAACTCCTCGTACTCGCTCAGCAGGACGAGGACGTGCGGAAAGGGCCGCCGTTCCAGACCTTGGCAGAGGTGAAGAAGCTCTCCAATACGGTGTCCTTAACTGAGGCCTCACTGGGTTGGGTGTCCGTCGACGGCCTACCGGCTGTGCCGGGGGCGAAGACCGTGCAGCAGTTGGTCGACGTGGTCCGTGGCCTGGGCGGGTTCGAGCGGCTGGTGGCCGACCAGGAGGCGGTACCAGAAGAGGCCGAAGAGCTGGTCGGTTGCGGCGTCCAGGTCGGCGGTGGGCGGAAGTTCGCCGCGCTGCACGGCGCGGGCGAGCATGGTGAGCACGACGGCCCGCCTGCTCTCCACCCACTCCCGGAACGGCTCGGCGAAGGCGGGGTCGAGCTGGGCCTGCGCCATCAGGCCGCGCAGGGTCTGGAGTCGGAGCGGGTGTGTGGTGACGCCGTACAGGGCGGTGGTGAAGGCGGTCAGGTCGTCGGCGAGTGAGCCGGTGTCGGGTTCGGGCATCCGTTGTTCGACGGCCGTGCGGTAGGCATCCATGACCAGGGGCGCCTTCGACTTCCACCAGCGGTAGATGGTGCTCTTGGCGACGTCGGCGCGGGCGGCGATCCGTTCGATGGTGACGGCCTGGTAGCCGAGTTCCTCGACGAGTTCGATCGCGGCGGCGAGGACGGCGTCGTGGGCGTCCTCGCTGCGGATCCGGCCGCCAGTGCGGCGGGTTGGGGATTGTCCGGTGGGCACCCGAGAACGCTAGCAGTGTGCTACGTTCAATCGAAACGCGACGGATCGTTTTGATTTAGGGGAGTGGATCGATCATGAGCGAGATCGTGGTGTCGCACGGCTACGGCGCAAGCGACGACAGCGTCTGGTTTCCGTACCTGACCGAACGGCTCGCGGCTGTCGGGCACCGGGTCACCGTGCCCCGCCTGCCGCAGACCGCAGCCCCGCGGCTGGAGCCCTGGCGCAGGACCTTCGGCGAGGCCGCCCTGGCCGCCGGCCCCGCGGAGTCCACGGTGCTGGTCGGGCACAGCATCGGTGGTGTCAACGTGCTGCGCTTCCTGGAGCAGCACGATCCCGAGGTGGACGGGGTGTTCGCGGGCGTCCTCCTGGTGGCGACCTCCGCCCACGAGGTCGGCTACGACGAACTCGCCGAGTTCTTCGAAGGCGGCTTCGACTGGGCGCGGATCCGCCGCTCGGCCCGGCAGTTCCGGGTCCTCCAGTCGATGGACGACCCGGTCAACCAGCCCGACCCGACCGAGCACGTCCGACTGCTGGTCGACGGCCTCGCCGCGACCGCCGTGGTGACGCCGAGTGGCGCCCACTTCGGGGCCGCCCCGGACGACCACGTCGAGGTGCCGGAGGCCGTCCGACTGGTCACCGAGCTGCTCGCCGCCTGACTGGCCAGCACCCGAAGCAGGTAAGGATCCGCGTCACCCACATTCCGTGGGGCGCCCCGCTCGGGAGCGTCCCACGGAAACGTGCCGATGACGGCGACCCTTCGGGCCAGGGCAATGGCGGATCTCCGCCGCGGCGCCACGTCTGCCACGGAGTTCCCGGTTCACACGGCCCCTGCAGGTGCTGTCCGAACCCGTGAACATTTCGACTCACCCGCTGGCCTCAGGTGACTCCCGAAGCAGTGAACATCTGCTGTTCGTTCTCGTGGACAGAGCCACCCGCCGGTTCTGGGAGGGCGGCAACGCTGCACACTCCGCTGCGTGCCGGCAGGTGAACGCGCCGCCCATCGTCCCGGATGAGAAGGCCCGCACGGTGACCGCGCGACAGCGGTAGCCATCAGGGCATCAGCGTGTACGTCGCCGCCCGGTGAACCAGGGGCCGAGTCGAGGCTGCCGGAGAGGGACACTGGTACCGGTCCCGCCCATTCTGATCCCCGACTACCACGCCGCCTTACTCAAGCCGGTTGCCGCTCCTGGCTATGTCGGCAACGCCTGAATCTGCCCCATCTGATCCAGCAAGCAGGCCGACACAGTGCACCGAACCATATGGTGCACTGCTCGCACCTCCCGCGAGTGCGGGGCCCACCTACCAAAATTTGGTAGGTGGTGCGACCAGCACACGCACCGGCCGCCGCGCTCGGTCCCCAAGGAGGTCCACCGGCGGATCGTCGGTGCTGGAAGGACCCGGGTACCGGCCGGAGCCTTCGAAGGGGGACACTGGTACCGGTCCCGCCCGCACGAGACTTCCCGGAGGACACGGTGAGCGCAGCGCCCCTGCACGGCCACCACGACGGCAGCCAGCCCATCCCGCGTACCCAGGACGGCGTCGCCGCGGCGTTGCCGCCGGCGCAGCGGATGGAGTTCTACCGGGAGATGGGTGAGGCCGACGTCGAGACGATCGGCGGTGTGTTGAAGCGGTGGTGGCTGCGGGCCGAGCTGTACCGCGACCCGGAGGGCGACCGGATCCATGCCGCCGTCCAGGCCGGCACCGCACCCGGTACCTCTGCGTCTGCGGTTCTGCGTCGTCTCGGGGCCCTGTGAGCGACTACAGCGAGTACGAGGAGGATCCGCTCATCCTCTCCCCGGCTGTCGAGGAGTTCCTTGGTGACCCGGGAACGCCGGCCGACGTGTTCTCCGCTGTGGTGGCGATCTTGGTCGACCTGCGTGAGAACGCCTTCCCCCACCTGAGCATGCCGGTCCCGGGCCGGCCCGGGATGCACTCGGCGCCGCTGCGCCGGGATCTGGGGCTGGTGGAGTACGCCGTGAACGAGGATTCGGACCCGCCGCGGATCTATGTCTCGCGGATCCTGCGGGCGGACTGACCGTGCGAGGTATGACGGAGGTCCGGGACCTGCTGTACGGGCACACCCAGGTGCTGAACGCGATCCGTGAGGACCAGATCGAGCAGCGCCAGACGATGACGAAGCTGGCCGAGGCGGTCGGTGCGCTGGTCGTCGGGCAGGGCGAGCAGACGCGCGTTCTGGCGGAGCACGGCAAGGCCCTGGCCGAGCACACCCGGGTCCTGGAGAGCCAGGGGCAGGCCCTGGAGTCGCAGGGCCGGATGCTGGCGGCGCAGGGGCATGTCCTGGAAGGCCTGGTGGCCGGGCAGGCGGCGGTTCTGGAGGAGCTGCGCCGCTTGGGCAGGAAGCAGTAGAGGCAGAGTGTGGAGCGAGGCCGGCCTCGCTGTCTCTCAGCGTGTCCGCAGATGTTCCCGGCGGGTAGTGACGAGGGCGGTGTAGTCGAGCTGGCCCTGCAGCGCGTCGTCGGCCCACTGCAGCAGGCTGCGGCCGGTGATGATGAACAGGGCGTTCGGCATCAGCCACACCACCCGCTGGATCAGGCGCTCCAGGTCGCGGTGGGTGCGGTCGCCGGTGTGCTCGAAGGTGTCCAGCAGCACCACCGGCACGACGGCCTTCCTTGCGGGCAGCTGGTCGAGCTCGTAGGCGAGCAGGTGCGGGTAGAAGGAGAGCGCCTCGAGGTCCGGCTCCGCCTCCAGCAGGTCGGCGAGCCGGGGACAGTCGGCCAGGGCGCGGGCGGTGGTGCGGCGCCCGCGCACCGCGCGGACGACGGCGGGTGGTGACCTGTCCGACCGCGGAGCCGACCACGCCCGGCAGCGCGAGCTCCTCGGCGGCCTTCGACAGTGCCGCCTGCATCTGGCCGGGCAGGGCCTTCGCGAAGCGGCTCATCAGCCCGGCGCGGCGCAGGTACTCCTCCAGGCTCTCGCCGGGGTGGTTGTGCTCCCAGTACCGGCCGAGCGCGAGGTCGAACGCGGGCAGGGCGCGGTCCAGGCCGGCGAGTGCCAGGCGCAGGGTGAGGACGAGGCGTTCGAAGTCCGTCCCGGCGGAGCGGGCGAGGTCGATGCGGATTGGCAGCAGCCTGGGCGTGGCGGGCCAGGGGGGCTCGCCCCACTGCGCGGGCCGGGACTCGGCCGCGGTGAGCGCGGCTTCCAGCTTTCGCGACAACGTCGTCTTGCCGACGCCGCCGATGCCGTGGAAGACGAGCACGTTGCGCCGCGCCGCCTCGAGGTCCTGGACGTCGAAGCCGGGAGCGGCCACGTGGACCAGGTGCTCGGCGGGCGGGGTGAAGACGAGCTGGCCGGGCTGGAGCGCGGGCGGCAGCAGCGGCCCGGCGAGGCGGGTGATCGCGTCGACCTCCCGCCGGTACTGCGGCAGCGCTGTACGCAGCTCGCGTTGGCGGGCGAGGAACTGGCGGGCTTCCTGGTCGGTGTAGGGCCGTACCTGCCCCGCTCTGGGCCGCCGAGCGCTTCCAGGTCTCACCGACCACGGCCAAACGCTGGGCGGACCGCTACCGCACCGAGCAGGAACGACGCGACGCCTACCCCGCCTGGCTCCACACCGACAATCACCACCGCGGACACACCGCACTCGCAGGCAAGCCGCGCCGCGTCCCCAACCTCACGGGCCAGAACACCTAGCACTGCACGTCCGGTTCTGAGGGGGCCGGGTCACGGTAACGTGACCCGGCTACCCGACCATGGCGGGCATCAGGCTGGTACGGCACGGTGGCCCGCCGCGCCGTTACCCGGGCTGCCGAAGTCGGGGCCGACGTCGGGCCTGACGCACTCGCACTTTGCGCCTGGCGGATCCGTCTCCAGCCCGGCTTCGAGTTCCCGCTTCCGGAGGCCCCTTCCGGGGAGGGGCCACCCCGCCTCACAGGCCACCGCGGGGCCGGACCTGGCCAAGGGTCGTCCAGCCCGGATGGAAGGCCGTGCCGATCCCGGCCGCCCTCGGGCCCCTGCGTTGCGGTGGCGCAGGGGCCCAAGACCAGTACGCATGGCCGAACAGGTCCGGCGTGTAGCGGATTCGTGTCAACTGTCGTGCAGAATTGATATTCTGCTGGCTATTCAGGTCATCGGGGAAGGCCCCGCCAAGCCGAGCGCCCGGTCCCTGGTGACCTCGGCCTCGCGGAGTGCCAGGCGGAACGCCATGAAGATGATGAAGCCCGCGAAGACGAACCACTCCAGGGTGTACCCGAGGTTCTGGAAGGCGCGCAGGGTCAGCCCGCTGTCGTCCTGCGGCCGCAGGTCCGCCACCGAGGTGAGGCCAGCCGGTGCGGTCTCGGCCGCCACCCAGCCGTCGTACACCGGGTAGGGGAGGACATTGACCAGGGCGGCTGGGCTGATGGTGCCCAGTTGTCCGGGCGGCAGGCCCCCGGCGACCGCGCCGTTCTTGCCGCTGTTCTCCGGCGCCTGGAGGCGTCCGGTGACCGTGACCGGGCCGGTTGGTGCGGCGGGTACCCGGTCCGCGGCCGGGGGGCCGGGGGCCCAGCCCCGGACCACGGCGACGGCGGGGCCATCGGCGGTGCGGAGCGGCGTGAGCACGTAGTAGCCTTCCTCGCCCCCGAGGGGGCGCGACGGCACCAGCACCTGGTGTGCAGGGTCGAAGCTGCCCGTCGCGAGGACGGAACGTCCGACCGTGTCGGTGGTCACCATTGGCTGGTTCCCCGTCAGGACCTGGCTGAGGGGAATGGCCTCGGCGACCGGGAGGGTGGCGGCTCGGTGGGGCGCCAGCCGGTCCTGGAACCGGGCGAGTTGCCACGATCCGAGCCAGAGGCAGACCGTGACCGCCGCCAGGGCGACGACAACTCCTCCCAGCCAGCGCGGAGTCAGCAGGAACCGGTACACGGCGTCACCGTTCCTCTGCTGGTCCGCCAGCGCTCAGCCGGTCGGGCGGCGTAGCAGGGAGACGAGGGTCGCCTCCAGTACGTCAAGGGCCTCCTCGGAGGTGAAGTAGCCGGCCTCGACCTGGTCGCCTGCAGCCAGCACCAGGGCGTAGATGGAGCTGACCAGCCAGTGGGCGGGAAGGTCATCCCGGAACGTTCCTTCCTGCCGCCCTCGGGTGATGAGCTGTTCCATTGCCGACAGGATGCCGGTGTGGTGATCTTGGACGGCTTCGGCCGGCAGCGCGCGGCGGGCGGCGTGCAGCATGCGCAGGTTGCGGTCGAGCAGTTGCCAGGAGGACCGGATGAAGGCCAGGAGGGCCTCGTCGGCCGGGCCGTGGGCGAGGTCGGTGGCGTCGACCACTGTGGCGACCTCGGTCAGGGCGCGCTCCATCAGCTGGCTGAGGAGCTCCTCACGCGAGGAGAAGTGCCCGTACAGGGTGACCCTGCCGACCCCGGCGGCCGCGGCGATCTCAGTCATGCTCGCGTTGGGGTTCTTGCCGAAGCAACTGGCGGCGGCGGCGAGGATCGCGGCGATGTTGCGCTCGGCGTCGGCCCGGCGGGGGTGGGCGGAGCCGCCCCGCCGGGCCTTCGCGGCGCCGCTGTGGTGTTCGGATTCCATGAGACGGAGTCTAAAGACCGTGAGCGGTTCCTCTCAGTGGACGTGGACGCCTTCGGGGAGTTCGGCCTTGCCCCGGGGGATCACCATCAGTCCGATGACCGCCGCCACCGCCGCGCTCGCGGCCAGCGCGGTGTAGGCGTTGGAGAAGCCGGCGTCGGTGTGCTCCGCGATTCCGGCCGCCGCGATGGTCGAGACGGTCGCGGCGCCGATGGTTCCGCCGACCTCGTGGAAGGTGTTGACCACCCCGGAGGCGATCCCGGCCTCGTGGTGGGAGATGAAGCCGAGCGCCGTGGTGGTCGCGGAGACGAAGACGGGGATGATGCCGAGGGCCCCGATAGCCATCCCGATGACGATGCCCACGGTGCCGTCGACCAGGGACAGCACGAGGGCTCCGGAGGCCGAGACGAGCAGCCCGCCGGCCGCGACCAGGCGCGCGCCGGCGTGGGCGATGAGGTGCGCCGCGAGGTGGGCACCGATCGCGGTCGCGACGGCGACGGGCAGCAGCAGAGCGCCGGTGGACAGGGCGGACATGCCGTGCACGTTCTGGAGGAAGAGGGAGCCGAGGAAGACGTAGCCGAGCAGCAGGCCCGTGGCGACCAGCATCAGGAACGAGCCGGCGGCGACCGGGCGCTTGGCGAGGATACGCAGGTCCATCAGCGGCGAGGCGGTCTTCCGCTCGACCAGGGTGAACACGGCGTAGAGCACCACGGAGCCGATCAGCGGTAGCAGGGTGGTGGCCGAACCCCAGCCCGCGTCGCCAGCCTTGATCAGACCGTAGATGAGCGACCCAGTCGCCGCGGTGACGAGGACCGCGCCCGGCAGGTCGATCCGGCGGCCGCCGTGGGCGGGCGCGGCGGCGACGAGCCGGGGGATCATGACGAGGATGCCCAGCCCGACCGGGACGTTGATGAAGAAGACCCAGTTCCAGCCAGGGCCTGCGGTGAGCACGCCGCCGAGCATCGCGCCGACCGCGAAGCCGATGCCGCCGAGGGTGGCCCAGACGCCCAGGGCCTTGTTCCGCTCGGCGCCGTGGAAGGTGCGGGTGATCGTGGCCAGTGCGGCCGGCGACAGCAGCGCCGCGCCGACGCCCTGCCCGAGCCGCCCGCCGATCAGGACGGTCGCGTTCCCGGCGAGCCCGGTCACCAGCGAGGCGGTGGTGAACAGGACCAAACCGGTCAGCAGGAGCCGCCGGGCGCCGAAGGCGTCGGCCAGACGACCGCCCAGGAGCATCAGGCCGCCGAAGCAGAGGGTGTAGGCGGTGACCGCCCAGGTCAGGGTCTCGCGGCTGAGGTGAAGTTCGTCGCCGATGCTGGGAAGCGCCACGTTGATCACGGTCACGTCCACGATCAGCATGAACTGGGAGAGGCAGAGCAGGGTGAGCAGCAGCCAGCGCCGTGGGTCGGGCTCGGTTTGCGGATGGGCTTCTGGCGCGGTGTGCGTGGCGTGAGCCATCGGGGAACTCCTATCTCGTACATCTGTGTATGAGTTAGGAATACCGCAGAATCGATAAATTGAACAGCCCTGTATGAGTTACTGTCTCCCCCCGGAGAGTCCGGGTCTGGTGTCCGGGTGGATCGGCCTGGCAGGCATCCCTGTGCCCACGTGGTGTTTTGGCGCGCAGTCGACCCTTGACCCTAAGTGTCATAGTAGTTAAGTTAGACATCATGTTCGAGTTGACGGTCGGTCGGCTACGCATGTCGACCTGACATTGCACCAAACCGTTCGTCCAGCAGGGCCCTTGAGGACTCTCCGTCGCCTGGGCACATCCCAGCCCGGGTCTGCCGAGCCGCCCCCTGATCGTGGGGGCGCGTCCTTGTGAAGGAGCTTCGTGAACGTCATTGCCAGACTGGCCGTGGCCAGGAGAGGCCTGATCCTCGCTCTCACCGTGTTCGTCGCCGCGCTGGCGGGGTTCTACGGGGCGGGCGTCCAGCAGCACCTCGCCAATGGCGGCTTCCAGGACCCGTCCTCGGAGTCGATGCGGGTGGACGACACGCTGGCCCGCGACTTCGGTACCGGGGCACCGAACCTGGTCGTCATCGCCTCCGGCCGCGACGGGCGGGGCCTGGAGGATCCCTCCGTCGTGGACGCCGTCACCGGATTGGTCGGACGGATCCGCGCCTTCGACGGCGTCGTCTCGGCGGACTCCTACTGGACGTCGGGCCGGCCCGCATCGCTCCGCTCCAAAAATGGGGTGAGCGGGCTGGTCGTGGTCCGGCTCGGCGGGAACGAGGGCACCTACCAGGCCACGGCGAAGCGGATCGTGCCCCAACTCCACGACGACCGGCTGGACCTGAGGTTCACCGGCATCGCACAGACCTATGTCGACGTGGAACGCGTGTCGGCCGACGACCTCCAACGGGCCGAGCTGATCGTCGCGCCGATCACGTTGATCCTGCTGGTGCTCGTCTTCGGCAGCCTTGCGGCCGCGCTCGTGCCGCTGCTCGTGGGGGGGATCTCGGTGGTCTCCACCACCGCCGTGCTGCAACTGCTCACGGAGGTCACGCCGGTTTCGGTCTTCGCGCTCAATGTGACCACGGCGCTGGGGCTCGGACTCGCCATCGACTACAGCCTGTTCGTCATCAGCAGGTTCCGGGACGAGCTGGCCGCCGGTCGGGATGTCGGACAGGCCGTCCGGACGACGGTCCGGACGGCCGGCATGACCGTGCTGTTCTCCGGCCTCACCGTGGCCCTCTCGCTCTCGGCGCTGCTGGTCTTCCCGATGTACTTCTTCCGCTCGATCGCCTACGGCGGCATCGCGGTGGTCCTGGTGGCCGCGCTCACGTCGGTGGTCGCGCTGCCCGCGCTGCTCGCTCTGCTCGGCCACCGTGTGAACCGCTTCGACGTGTTCGGGCGCTTCAGGCGGCGCACGGCGAGCGGCTTCTGGCAGCGTCTGGCGCTGGGCGTGATGCGACGTCCGATCCCCATCATGACCGTGATCGTCGG
The DNA here is from genome assembly GCF_055560835.1 of Kitasatospora sp. NPDC023120. NCBI lineage: Bacteria > Bacillati > Actinomycetota > Actinomycetes > Kitasatosporales > Streptomycetaceae > Kitasatospora > Kitasatospora sp. NPDC023120. Next base: position 12,566 of record NZ_JBVHHY010000037.1, read on the forward strand.
GCTGCTGCTCCTGCTCGGCAGCCCGTTCCTGTCGGCCTCTTTCAGCCTCGCCGACGACCGGGTGCTGCCCGCGGACTCGCCGGCCCGGCAGGCGGCCCAGTACTTGCGGGACAACTTCGACGTGGGGGAGACCAACCCGATTCCCGTCGTGCTGCCCGGGCTGTCCGACGCCGACGCCCCGCAGGCGCTCCCGTCCTACGCTGCCAGGCTTTCCACGCTGCCGGGCGTCCAGCGAGTGGACACCTTGACCGGTTCCTATGCCGGCGGTCAGCAGGTCGCGCCGCCGACGGCCACGTCGGGCCGGTTCACCGCGAGGGCGGGAAGCTGGGTGTCGGTGGTGTCGCCGGTCGAGCCGTACTCACGGCAGGGCCGCGCCCTCGTGGCGGCCGTCCGGGGCGCGGACGGGGCGCCCGTCCCCGTCCAGGTCGGTGGGCAGGCCGCCCAGCTGGTGGACACCACGCACGCCACCGGCGGCACCCTGCCGCTGGCGCTGCTCATCATCGCGGTGATGACCTTTGTGCTGCTCTTCCTGTTCACCGGAAGCGTACTTATTCCGGTGAAGGCGATCCTCTTGAACCTGCTGAGCCTGACAGCTACTTTTGGGTCGATGGTCTACGTCTTTCAGGACGGTCATCTGAAATGGCTTGTCGGCGAATTCGCGACCACCGGTATGATCGACGCGACGATGCCCGTCCTGATGTTCTGCATCGCGTTCGGACTGTCCATGGACTATGAGGTCTTCCTGCTCTCCCGGATTCGCGAGGAATACTTGCGGAGCGGGGACAACACGCACTCCGTCGCGCTGGGCCTGGAGAAGACAGGACGTGTGATGAGCGCGGGCGCCGTACTGATCGGCACGGTGTTCGTCACCTTCGCCTCCTCCGGGCTCACCCTGCTCAAGCTGCTCGGGGTCGGTCTGGCCCTGGCGGTCGTCGTCGACGCGACCCTGGTCCGCGGCCTGCTCGTGCCCGCCTTCATGCGGCTGGCCGGGCGGGCGAACTGGTGGGCGCCCGGGCCGCTGCGCCGGCTGCACGACCGGTTCGGCCTGAGTGAGCATTCCGAGGAGATTTCGGACGCATATGACGGGGAATCGTCCCCGGCTGTGGAGCTGGCATCGGTAAAGCCTCTGGGCTGACCCGGGGCGGGCGGCGCCACGATTGTGCGATCCATTGGTTCCGGTGAAATAGTTTGACGCCGATCCGGGGTCTGTGTATGGTTCCGGCGATGTAAATTCCAGGGCATTTCAAATGGCCTCGAATTTCAAATTTGGAGATTTCGAAAAGTGTCATCACGGGGAGAATTCGAAATGCTGCGGGACCTGCTCAGAGAACTGCCCGGCGCGGGAGTCGAACTGCGGATCCCGAGCCGGGCGGCGGCCCCGGAGCTGCCGGCCGCGCCACACGCGGCGGTGGACCAGGCGCAAGCCGGGTCCACCGCCCACCAGGGGCGGGTCGGCCGGGAGACCTGGACGATCATCCGCCGCGAGGCGGAGCGCCGGGGGCTCGCCCCGGCGACCGTACTGATGACCGCATGTGCCGACGTCCTGCGCCTGTGGGCCCCACAGGGCGACTTCACGCTCGACCTGGTGCTGCCCGGTCAGGCGCCGGAGCTTCCGCTCACGTTCGAAGCACTCCCCGACGACTCGTTCGCGGCCCGCGCGCAGCGGCTCCAGCAGCAGCTCAACCAGGCCCAGGAGAGCGCCCAGGAGAGCGCGCAGGTGTCCGAGTCGGGTGAGCAGGCGCGATGTCGTCCGACCTGGAGCGCCACCGAGGAGGCGGGCGAACTCGTCTTCGCATGGGACGTCCAGGAGGCGCTGCTTCCCGACGGTCTGCCGGCCGACCTGGTGTCGGTCTGCGCCGCGACCTTCGACCGGCTGGCGGGTGAGGAGGGCGCCTGGGACAGCCGGGCGCGCCTCACCGTGCTGCCGGCCTGGCAGACCGCCGAGCGCACCAGCGCCAACAGCACCGCCGCTGACCTCCCCGTCACCACCCTCGGCCGCCTGGTCGAGGACCGGGCCGCCGAGCGACCCGATGCCGTCGCCGTCATCGCGGACGACGGACAGCTCACCTACGGCGAGGTCGTGGCCGACGCCCGGCGCCTCGCCCGCCGACTGATCGCGCTTGACGCGATGCCGGGCAGCCTGGTCGGCGTCGTCGTCGAGAAGAGCCGGGCCCAGGTGCCCGCCGTCCTCGGCGTCACCCTCTCCGGGGCCGCCTACCTGCCGGTCGACCCGCAGTGGCCGGCCGCGCGCCGGGCCCAGGTCATGGAGCAGGGCGGCGTCCGGATCGTGGTCACCACCCCCCGGCTGCGCGACGAACTGGCCTGGCCCACCGGCATCCGGCTGGTCACCCTGGACGACGCAGAGGTGCGCGAGGCGGGCGCCGAGCCGCTCGGCACCGGCCCCGCGCCGGAGGACCTGGCGTACGTCATCTTCACCTCCGGCTCCACCGGCCAGCCCAAGGGCGTGGTGATCGACCACCGCGGGGCGGCCAACACCGTCCAGGACATCAACCAGCGCTTCCAGGTCGGCCCCGACGACCGGGTGCTCGCACTGTCCTCGCTGAGCTTCGACCTCTCCGTCTACGACGTCTTCGGCACCCTGGCCGCCGGTGCTGCCGTGGTCATGCCCGCGCCGGGCCGGGCCCACGACCCCGAGCACTGGTCCGCGCTGGTCGAGCGGCACGGCGTCACCGTCTGGAACTCCGTCCCCGCCCTGATGCGCGTCTGGCTGGACGCCCCCGTCCTCGCCTCCACCCCGGCCCCCGCCGCGTCGCCCCTGAGGGTGGTCCTGCTCAGCGGCGACTGGATACCCGTCTCGCTGCCGGACGCGATCCGCGCCGCCCACCCCGGGGCACAGGTCATCAGCCTCGGCGGCGCGACCGAGGCGTCCATCTGGTCCGTCACCTACCCCATCGGCGAGGTCCCGCCGGAGTGGAGCCGCATCCCCTACGGCAAGCCGCTGGCCAACCAGACGCTCCACGTGCTCGACCGCCGGCTCGACCCGTGCCCGGTATGGACCACCGGGGAGATCTACATCGGCGGCATCGGCGTGGCGAAGGGCTACTGGGCCGACCCGGTCAGGACCGGTGAGCGGTTCATCGTCCACCCCGTGACCGGCGAGTACCTCTACCGGACCGGCGACCTCGGACGCTACCTGCCCGGCGGCGACATCGAGTTCCTCGGCCGGGAGGACACCCAGGTCAAGCTCAACGGGTACCGGATCGAACTCGACGAGATCGCGGCCGTGCTGCGCCGCCAGCCCGGAGTCGGCGAGGCGCTCCTCACCATCGACACCAACCCTGCCACCGACCGCCGGCAGCTCGTCGCCTACATCCTGCCGGACGAGCAGGCCGAGACGGCTGCCACCCCGGACAGTGGCCCCACCTGGTCCGCCGCGCTGGCGGCAGGGGAGAGCGAGCTCCGACAGGCAGCCGACGAACTCGCCCCCGCCATCGAGACGTTCGAGAACCTCTGGCAGCGGCTGGAGGCGCTAGCCCCGTCGGTCATGGCCCGCAGCCTCGCCCGGCTCGGCGCGTTCACCGCCGAGGGCGAAACCGCCACCGCCGACGAGATCATCGCCCGGAACGGCCTGCGCCCGCTGTACCGCGGCCTGGTCGCCCAGTGGCTCTCCGTCCTCGCCGGCGAAGGACTGCTGAGCGCCACCGAGGAGGCCGGCCGCTACCGCGCCGAGCAGCCGGTCGACGCGGACGCGCTGGACCGCCGCATCACCGCCGAGCTGGCCGCGTTCAGGGTCTCCGGCCCGGACCGGGTCCTGCTGGACTACTTCACCGACTGCGTCGACAACCAACTCCCACTGCTCCAGGGCAAGGTGCGTCCGCTCCAGCTCCTGCTCCCCGACGGCGACTGGCGGGTGACCGAGGCGCTGTACGCCGCGAACCCGGCCGCCCGGCTGCAGAACCGGATCGCAGCCTCCGCCGTGCGCGCCTTCGTGGAGCGGTTCCCCGAAGAGCGGAAGGTCCGGATCCTCGAACTGGGCGCCGGTACCGGCTCCACGAGCGACCAGATCCTCCCCGCGCTGCCCGCCGATCGTGTCCAGTACCACTTCACCGACCTCTCGACGGCCTTCACCACGTCGGCCCGCCGGCGCTACGAGGGCAGCTACCCCTTCGTCAGCTACGGCCTGTTCAACATCGACGAGGAGCCCGCCGCGCAGGGACCGGCGCCCGGCAGCGCCGACGTCATCGTGGCGGCGAACGTGCTGCACGATGCGAAGGACCTGGGACGGACCCTGGCTGGTGTCCGGGACCTGCTCGCCCCCGGCGGGCTGCTGGTCCTGATCGAGGGCACCGTCAACTCGCCCCTGAACATGATCAGTTTCGCCTTCCTGGAAGGCTTCGGGAACTACCAGGACCAGCGCGAGGCCACGCTGCTGTCGGTGCCCGAGTGGCAGGAGCAGCTGGGTGCCGTCGGCTTCACCCGGTTCGCCTCCGTCCCCGAGACCGGGCCGGCCGTGCGCGCGCTGATCCAGCACGTGCTGATCGCCGGTTCGCCCTCCGGCCGCGAGGCCCTGGACCCGGCCGCCCTGAACAAGGTGCTGGGCGACCTGCTGCCCGAGTACATGCTCCCGCACCACTACCTGGTCCTCGACCGGCTGCCGCTGAGCGCGAACGGCAAGGTCGACCGCTCCGCCCTGCCCTCGCCCTGGCGTGAGCTCGCCCCGGAGGACCGGACGGCGCCGCAGACGGCGCTCCAGCAAAGGCTGCTGGAGATGTGGATCGACGCGCTGGGCCGCGACGACTTCGGCGTCGAGGACAACTTCTTCGACCTGGGCGGCGACTCGCTGCACGCGGTGCGCATCATCGGCCGGCTCCGCACCGAGCTCGGCATCCGGCAGAGCGGCGACGAGGCCGTCGACCTGCTGTTCCAGGCCCCGACGATCGCGGAACTCGCGGCCGTGCTGGCCGGCCAGCTGGAGGCGGCCCGGTGACCCGTCACGAACCCTTCCCGCTGACCCCGCTCCAGGAGGCGTACCTGGTCGGCGCCTCCCGGCTGGTCGAACTCGGGGGCTTCCTGCCGAGCTACTACGTCGAACTGGACCTGGTCAACGTCGACCTGGCGCGGGCCGAGGATGCGCTGAACCGGCTGCTGCGCCGGCACGACCACCTGCGGACCGTGGTCGAGGACGCCGGTTCCCAGCGGGTGCTGACGGATGACGAGGTCCAGCCGGTCCGGCTCGCCGTGACGGATCTGACCGGTCTCGACGAGGACGCCCGGCAGGCCGAGCTCCGGCGGACCAGGGAGCGGATGTGCCGCGAGGGGGTGGACCCCACCCACTGGCCGCTGTTCGCGATCGTCGTGAACCGCCTGCGGCCGCACCGGGTCCGGGTCCACCTCGCGATGAGCCTGCTGCTGCTGGACGGCCGGGGAATCCGCCAGGTCATGGGCGAGTGGCGGGCGTACTACCACGACCCCGCCGCCGAGCTGCCGGCCCCGGCGCTGTCCTACCGGGACTGTCGGCTGGAACTGCTCGCGCACGAGAACAGCCAGGAATACCGGGACCAGTGGCACTACTGGGAGGAGCGCCTCGACCTGCTGCCGGACGCGCCCCGGCTTCCGATGGCCGTCCAGCCGGCGGCCATCGGGATGGTGCGCTTCACCCGCCGCACCCATCGGCTGACCCGGGAGCAGTGGCAGCGGCTGTCCGTCGCGTTTCGGCAGCACCGTGTGCTGCCGACCACCGCGCTCTGCCACGTGTTCGCCGAGGTGCTCGGCGCGTGGGCGGCCTCCCCGCACTTCAGCCTGAACCTGCTGCACCAGAACTGGGCGACCACCCGGCCCCACATGGCGGGCGTGGTGGGCCAGTTCGGCGCCACCCTCCCGCTGGAGGTGGATCTGCGGCAGTCCGGGGACTTCTGGGAGCGGGCCCGGCGGCTCCAGAGCCAGGTCTGGCAGGACCTGCAGAACGCCGACGTGGCCGGGGTGCGGATCACCCGCGAGCTGGCCGCGCGCCGCGGCTGGACGTCCCGCGCCGCGCTGCCCTACGTCTTCACCAGCATGCTGAAGGCCGGCACGGCGGCCGAGCAGCAGCCGCCGGCCGGCGGGGGCCGGGACCGCCTGGCCTGCCGGGAGGTGACCAGCGACCTGAGAACGCCCCAGGTACTGGTGGACAACCAGCTCCACGACGGGGCCGACGGCGGTGTCGACTGCGTCTGGGACGTCGTCGACGAGGCTTTTCCCCCCGGCCTGCCCGACCTCATGTTCGAGGCGTACGGGCGGATGCTGGACCAGCTGGCCAAGCCCTCCGGCGCGACGGCTGCGCCGGACCCGGTTCCCGCAGGGCACCACGCCCGCGTCGCCGAACTGAACGGGCCCGTCGCGGCCCCGCCGGCCGAGCGCCTGGAGGACGGCTTCCTGCGCCAAGCGGCCATGCGCCCGGCCGCCACCGCCGTCCTGACCGCCCACCGGGCGGTGACGTACGGCGAACTGGAGGCCCGTTCCCGGGCGGTGGCCTGCTGGCTCGGCGCCCAGGGATCCGGCCGGGGCGACGTGGTCCCGGTGGTCATGACCAAGGGATGGGAGCAGATCGTCGCCGTTCTGGGCGTGCTGCGGGCTGGTGCGGCGTACTGTCCCGTCGACGCCGACCTGCCGGAGGAGCGGATCGCCCACCTGCTGGAAGCCTGTTCCGCGCGGGTCGCGCTGGTCCAGTCCCCCAACGAGGCGCGCATCGGCGCGCTCGGCGAGCGTCCGCTGCTCTCCGTGGACGGCCTCGAACCGACCGCGGGCCGGACCTGCGCCCGGGTCGGCGATCCGTCCGACCTCGCGTACGTCATCTACACCTCGGGTTCGACCGGTCAGCCCAAGGGCGTCATGATCGAGCACCAGGCCGCGGTCAACACCGTCGAGGACATCAACCAGCGCTTGGGGCTCACCCCCGAGGACCGGGTCTTCGGCATCTCCTCGCTGAGCTTCGACCTCTCCGTCTGGGACGTCTTCGGTGCGCTCGCCGCGGGCGCGGCCCTGGTGCTCCCCGAGGCGAGTCACCGACCCGACCCGCTGGGATGGGCGGAGGCCGCGGTCCGGCACGGCGCCACGGTGTGGAACTCGGTGCCCGCGCTGGCCCAGATGCTGGCCGAGGTCGTGGAGCAGCGGCCGGAGGTCGGCCTGCCGTCGGTGCGTGCCTTCATGATGAGCGGCGACTGGATTCCCATCGGGCTGCCCGACCGCCTGCGGTCCCAGTGGCCGGAGACACGGGTCATTGCGATGGGCGGCGCGACGGAGGCTTCGATCTGGTCGAACATCTACGAGGTCGACCACGTCGACCCCGCCTGGCGGAGCGTCCCGTACGGAGTCCCGCTGCGCAACCAGACCATGCGGGTGCTCGACCACCGGCTGAACCTCTGCCCGCCGTGGGCGGTCGGCCGGATCCACATCGGCGGCGTCGGGCTCAGCCGGGGCTACTGGCGGGACGCCCAGCGCACCGACGAGCGGTTCATCCGGCACCCGGAGACCGGCGAGCGCCTGTACGTGACGGGTGACCTCGGCTGCTACCGGCCCGACGGCACAATCGAGTTCCTGGGCCGCGAGGACCGCCAGCTCAAGATTCAGGGCTTCCGGGTCGAGCCGGGTGAGGTGGAGACCGCGATCCGGGAACACCCCGCGGTGCGGGAGTGTGCGGTCGCCGGCGCGGACACGCCGGGCGGTCAGCGGCGCCTGGTGGCGCTCGTCGTCCCGGGGGAGGGAGAGGTTCTCGACAGCAGGGCCGTCCTCGCTCACTTGCAGACGCGGCTTCCGCATTACCTGATCCCCGGCCGGGTCCATGTCCTGGAGCGGCTGCCGCTGACGCCGAACGGAAAGGTGGACGTCGCAGGCGCGCTGGCCGCGCTCGCCGCGCAGGCCCCGCCGGCCGGGCAGACCGGCACCGCAGGGGTGGGCGCCGGTGGCGAGCTGGTGGAGCGGCTGTGCGTGCTGTGGTCCGAGTTGCTCGAGCTGCCCTCGGTCGAGCCGGAGGACGACTTCTTCGCGCTGGGCGGCAACTCGCTGATCGCGCTGCGGCTGATCAACCGCATCCGCGCCGAGCTGGGGGTCGAGCTGCAGTTCGGCCAGGTCTTCGAGGCGCCGACGGTGCGGGCGCTGGCCGGACGCATAGCGGAGCACGATCGGGTCGCCGGCTGCCGAGTCACGCTGTCCGGCGGTGCGGCCGGGGCCGGTGAGGCGGGTACGGCCGGGAACACAGGCAGGGAGCTTTTCCTGTTCCACCCGGTGGGCGGCTCGGTGAGCAGCTACACCACCCTGGCCCGGTCCTGGCCCGGCCCGGTCCACGCCTTCCAGAGCCGGGCGCTCGCCCAGGGCAGCACCGCCGTTCTCGACCCCGACGTGGAGACGATGGCGGCGGCCTACCGCGAGGAGCTCCAGCAGGTCTCGGCCGAGGGACCGTACCTGCTGGGCGGCTGGTCGATGGGCGGAGTGCTCGCGTACGAGGTCGGACGGCAGCTGGCCGAACGAGGCCATGACGTCCGGGTCTTCATGGTCGACAGCGACCTCACCGAGGCCCGGGAGACCACCACCGAGGCAGCCGGACACCTGGAGTTCATGGCCGACCTCGCCGGCGGACGCCTGCCCGAGGCGGCGCGCACCGCCGTCCTGAACGCACCGCCCGCCACGCTGACGCAGACGGCGGCGGAGGTATCGGTCACCCACGGCTGGTTGCCTACCGGTACCGACGTGCGGCAGTACGAGTTGCTGATGCGCGTCCACGCCCACAACCTGGCGGCCCTGGGCCGCTACCGGGCGGACAAGTCCGACGAGCCCACCCTCCTCTTCGTGGCCGGCGCGGTCGACCGCACCGACCCGGTCCCGGCCTGGCGGGACGTCTGCCCCGACCTCGACGTCGAGGTCTGGGACGAGGACCACTACTCGATCGTCGCCGGCGATCGACCCGCGGCGATCGCCGACCGGGTCACGGTCTGGCTTGGGGAACCGCGCACTCAGCGGTAGCCGGCCCACCTCTTTCTCGATCGGGTCCCGATCGAGCAGATCCACCTACGCACGGGGGACTTCACCATGCAGTTTTTGGAAACCGAACGGGCGACGCTTCAGCGCTTCATGCCCGGTCTTGACGACGATCTCGCCCGGATCCCGCTCGCGGATCTGGAGAAGCCCGGAAATCCCGCGCTGGCCCTGTTCAAGGCCGCGGGCGGCACGGGCCTGCTGATCCCAGCGGAGCAGGGCGGCGAGGGCGCCACCCCGCTGGAGGCGGTCCGCGTCCAGCGGGCCATCGGGGCCAGGTCGCCCTCGCTCGGGGTCGCCACGACCATGCACCACTTCTCCGTCGCCAGCCTGGCCGAGGCCAGCCTCGGCGACGGATGGGAGTGGATGCTGCTGGAGGGCATCGCGACCGGCCGGCTGCTGGTCGCCTCCGGCTTCGCCGAAGGCCGCACCGGAGCGGCCATCCTCTCCCCGGCGCTGCGCGCCGTGCAGCACGGTGACGGCCTGCTGGTGACCGGCTCCAAGAAGCCGTGCTCGCTGTCGCGCTCGATGGACCTGCTCACCGCCTCGGTGGCGGTCACCGGCGAGGACGGCCGCGACCGGATGGCCGTCGTGGTGGTCCCGGTGGACAGCCCCGGGCTGGAGGTCCGGCCCTTCTGGAACAACTTCGTCCTGGCCGGCGCCGAGAGCGACGAGGTGGTCCTCAAGGACGTCGAGGTGCCCGGCCGACTCGTCGTCATGACCGAGAACACCGAGGACCAGCAGCCCGACGCGCTTCAGACCAGCGGGTTCATCTGGTTCGAACTCCTCGTCACCGCCACCTACCTGGGCGCGGCGAGCGCCCTGGTGGAGGGCGTGCTGGAGGCCGGGAAGGCGGACGCCGTCGAGCGCGCGGCGCTGGCCATCGAGGCCGAAGCCGCCATGGCCATGCTGGAGGGCGTCGCCCGGGCCATGGAGGCCGGGGAACGGGGGCCGGACATGCTCGCCAGGGTCCTCTGCGTGCGCTACGCCGTGCAGGACGCCATCGGCCGAATCAACCGCAAGGCGGTGGAACTGCTCGGCGGGATGTCCTACATCGGATCGAGCGACGCGGCGTACCTGACCGCGGCCTGCGCCGGCCTGATGTTCCACCCGCCGTCCCGCACCCACATGTCCGGGCAGCTGTGCGACCACTTCGCCGGCCGGCCGCTGCGCATCGGCTGAAAGCGTCCCATGACTGTCACTGTGAAGCCCAGCCCCACCGTCCTGCTCACCGGAGCGAGCGGCGTCGTCGGCCAGGCGGTGCTGGAACGGCTGACCGACTGCACCGTCGTCTGCCTCACCCACAACAAGCCGGTGGCCGGCCCCCAGGTGATCGGCGTCCGCGGCGACCTGACCCAGCCGCACTTCGGCCTCGACCGGGAGGCGTACGAGGAACTGGCCGACCGCGTCGACGTGGTGGTGCACTGCGCCGCGATCACCGGGTTCAGCGTCGACGCGAGCCTGACCAACGACCTGAACGTGCGCGGCAGCGCGGCCGTCCTGGCGTTCGCCCGACGGGCGGGCGCGCCGCTGCACCACGTCAGCACCGCCTTCGTGTCCCGCCAGGACCTCACCCGAGACGGGCTCGGCGGCGCCCGGCCCGAGGTGTACCTGGACAGCAAACGCCTCGCCGAACGATCCATCCTGGACTCCGGCGTGGCCGCGAACATCATCCGCCCCTCGGTCGTGATCGGTGACGCCGTCACCGGACGGATCTCCCAGTTCCAGGGGCTGCACGCGATCGCCGGCGCGCTGCTGCGCGGAGCGCTCCCGATGCTTCCGCTCCAGCCGGACACCCGGGTCGACTTCGTCCCGCAGGACCTGGTCGCCGACGTAATCGTCGGCCTGGTCCGTGCGGGGACGACCGGCGGGGAGTACTGGGTGACCGGGGGCGAGGCCGCCCCGACCGCCGGGCGGATCGTCGAACTGGGCCTGGACCTGGGCCGGCGGTTCGGCCTGGAACTGGACACCCCGCGCTTCGTCTCCCACGACATGGTGGACCGGCTGATCCGGCCGGTCTTCATCGACTCGCTGCCGAAGGCCCAGCAGCGCCGGTTCGACGACATGCTGGCCATGACCGCCCTGTTCCAGACCGCCGAGCCGTTCCGCAGCAGCTACCACCTGATCCCCGGAATACGTCGACTCACCACCGAGGACCTGGAGGACGCCTTCACCGCGTCCATGCTCCACTACGCCCGGGTGAAGGACCTGATCCACCCTCGCGAGGTGGCCGCATGACCACACGCACCGAGCGGGCGGAGCCGGTCATCACGGATCTCTACCGCCGCCACCTCAGCAAAGGCCGGGCCAGTCTCGCCGGGCTGACCGGCGGCGACCAGGAGGTCTCCTCGCACGCCGCGCACGTCTTCGGCGCCGACGGACGACGCTTCCTGGACTGCGGCGGGTACGGCGTCTTCCTCGTCGGACACACCCACCCCGCCGTCGTCGAGGCCGTGGTGGCCCAGGCCCGGACGCATCCGATGTCGACGCGGCTGCTGCTGGAGCCCACCGCGGCCGTGGCCGCCGCAGCCCTGGCCGCCGTCACCCCCGCGGGCCTCGACCGGGTCCACTTCGTGAACTCCGGTGCCGAGGCGGCCGAGGCGGCCATCAAGCTGGCCCGGACGCACGGAAAACGGCGGCTGGTCTCCGCCACCGGGGGCTTCCACGGCAAGACCATGGGGGCGCTCTCGCTCACCGCCAAGGAGCTCTACCAGGAGCCGTTCCGCCCCCTGCTGGCGGACGTCGCGCACGTGCCGTACGGCGACGTATCCGCGCTGGCCGGCGTGATCGGCGCCGACACCTGCGTGGTCCTCGAACCCGTCCAGGGCGAAGGGGGCGTGATCATCCCGCCGGCGGGCTACCTCACGGAGGTCCAGCGGCTCTGCCGGTCCGTCGGCGCGTTCCTGGTGCTGGACGAGATCCAGACCGGGCTCGGCCGACTGGGCACCTGGTGGGGCGCCGACCGTGAGCGGATCAGCCCCGATGTGCTCCTGGTCGGCAAGGGCCTGAGCGGCGGCGTGGTGCCCGTCGCGGCCATGGTGGCCACCGACGCCGCCTACGAGCCGTTCAGCAAGGACCCGTTCCTGCACACCTCGACCTTCGCGGCCTCGCCGATCGCGATGGCCGCCGCCCGGGCCGCCGTCGAGACCATCGAGACCGAGGGGCTGGTCGAGCGCACCGCCGCGCTGGGCCGCACCCTGCTGGACGAGCTGACCCGGATCGTCGCCGAACGCTGTCCCGGCCTGGTCACCGAGATCCGTGGCGCTGGACTGCTCATCGGCATCGAGTTCAAGGACGAGCACACCGCGGGCGCCTTCGTCATGGAACTGCACGACCGCGGCGTCCTGGTCAACCACAGCCTCAACGCCCACCGGGTGATCCGCTTCACCCCGCCCGCCGTACTCACCCAGAGCGACGTCGACTGGCTGCTCACCGCCTTCGACGACGCGGCTACCACCTTGGAAGGAACGCTGTGACGCGACAGGTCACCCTTGAGGCATTCGTCCCGGACGCCGACGTCGACACGGTCTTCGCCCGGCTGTCCGACTTCGAGCGCTACCCCGAGTTCACCGACGCCGTCCGGGAGGTGCAGGTCACCCAGCGCGAGGACGGCGTCATCGACTCGGAGTGGGCGGTCAACTTCCGCAACGGCATTATGCGTTGGTCCGAGAACGAGATCATCGACCAGGCCACCCGCTCCATCACCTTCGCCCAGACGACCGGGGATTTCGCGTCCTTCGACGGGACTTGGCGGGTCGAGCAGGCCGACGACCGAGTGGTCATCCGGTTCGACGCCGAGTTCGACCTGGGCATGGCCAGCCTGGCGGCGATCCTCGACCCGATCGCCGAGCGCGCCCTGGTCGAGAACCTCCAGCGCATCCTGGCCGGCCTGAACGGACCGGCGACCACCTTCGGTGGGCGGGCGTGACCGGGCCGCGCGAACTCCCATGACCGACGTGGACAGCCGTCGTGCCTTCCGCGATCTGCTGGGCGCACTGCCGGCGGGCGTCTGTGTGATCACCACGGACGGTCCCGCCGGCCGGGCCGGCATGACGGCGAGCAGTCTCTGCTCGCTGTCGCTGGACCCGCTCCTCCTGCTGGTCTGTCTCGGCAACCGGTCCGAGACGCTAAAGGCAATCCGCCGCAACGGCCGGTTCGCCGTCAACCTGCTCGCGGAGGGCCAGACCGAGACATCCGTGGTGTTCGCGTCCGACCGGTCGCCCGAGGAGAAGTTCACCGCCGTCGGCCACGACCTGGTCGACGGCTCCCCGGTGCTGCGTCAGGTCATGGGCTGGCTGACCTGCGAGGTGTACTCGACGGTCCCCACCGGTGACCACACGATCGTGGTCGGCGAGGTCCTCGACCTGTCCCGGGCCGAGGGTGCACCCCTGGTCTGGCACCGCGGCGGATACGGACTCCGCCGCGGTGCCCGACAGAACCGTCCGCAACCGACCCATCCATCCGATGCCGCACACGCTATGGACCGCCCATGACTAGAACGACCCCTGAGCCCCCCGACGCGGACCTTTCGCGGGATGACATCCGGCACACGGTGGCCGGCCTGCTCGGCGTGGAGGCCGACACGATTCCCGACGCGGACAATCTGATCCGTCACGGGATGGACTCCATTCGCATGATGAAGCTGGCAGGCGGCTGGCGCCGCACCGGGGCGGACGTCACCTTCCAGAAGCTGGCCGAGAACCCCACCGTCGAAGGCTGGCACGCCCTGCTGACGGCCCGCCCGGCCGCCGAGGCCCCGTCGGCCCGGACGGTGGTGGACGCCCGGGCTGCCTTCGACCTCACGCCGGTCCAGCGGGCCTACTGGATCGGGCGCGGCGACGAGATGACCCTCGGCGGCGTCGGATGCCACGCCTACCTGGAGTTCGACGGCAGCGCCGTCTACCCGGACCGGTTGGGGACGGCCGTACGGCAGGTCGCCGCCCGGCACGAGATGCTGCGCGCCAGGTTCCTCGACGGCGGACGGCAGCAGATCCTCGACGACAGTCCTTGGGCCGGCCTCACCGTGCACGACTTCCGCGCGATGGACGAGGCGGCGCTCGAGCAGGGTTTGGAGGAGGTCCGGGCTGGGCTGTCGCACCGGCGCCTCGACGTCGCCACCGGCGAGGTGTTCGACGTGCGGCTCTCGCTGCTGCCCGGTGGTCGGACCAGGATCCACGTCAACGTCGACCTGCTGGTCGCGGACGTCGCGAGCATCGAGGTGCTGCTCACCGACCTCGCCAGGGCCTACCAGGATCCGGACCAGCCGGCCCCGGCACTCGAGTACGGCTTCGCGCAGTACCTGGAGGACTACCGGACCTGGAGCGGAGACCCCGCCACCGCCGACAGCCCGGCGGCCGTCGCTCGGGCGCACTGGGCCGATCTGATACCCGAACTTCCCACTACCGGACCGCAGTTGCCGCTGGCGAAGCACCCCGAAGAGGTCACCGAGACCCGCTTCTCCCGGCGCAGCTTCGTCCTCGGCGCCCAGGAGTGGGACCGCATCACCAATCGGGCCCGCGAATACGGCCTCACCCCCGCCATGGTGCTCGCCACCGCCTACTCGGAGGTTCTGGGCACCTGGAGCACGGAGCGCAACTTCCTGCTCAACGTGCCGCTCTTCGACCGCCAGCCGCTGCACCCGGCCGTCGGCGATCTGGTGGCCGACTTCACCAACCTGGTCCTGCTGAACGTGGACCTGCGCCGGCCGGTGCCCTTCGCCGAGCGGGTCCGAGGCCTACAGCGCCAGGTCCAACAGAACGCCTCGCACGCCCAGTACTCCACCCTGAACGTCCTGCGGGACCTTCGACGGGCCAACGGCGGCCGGCGGGTCGGTGCCCCCGTCGTCTTCGCCTGCAACCTGGGCTCCGACTTCGTCGGGCCGGAGTTCCGCTCGGAGCTGGGCGAGCTGACCTGGATGCTCTCGCAGACGCCCCAGGTCTGGCTCGACCACCAGGTGTACCGGACCGACGACTCGGTCCAGCTCGCCTGGGACGCCGTCGACGAACTCTTTCCTCCCGGGCTGCTGGACGACATGCTGGGGGCCTACCAGGATCTCCTCAACTGGCTCGGCGCAGCCGACAACCTGTGGGACCGACCCGCGGACGTCCCCACAGCCGTGGCGGCAGGGGCCGGGCGATGAGAGCCGTCGCGACGGAGTCCCGGTGGGTGAAACGCTTCCACGAGGCCGAGGACGCCCCGGTCCGCCTGGTCTGCCTGCCGCACGCCGGCGGCGCGGCTGGCTTCTGGTTCCCGATGTCCAAGGCGCTCTCCCCGACGGTCGAGACGCTCGCCGTGCAGTACCCGGGACGTCAGGACCGCAGGGCCGAGCCGGGCCTCGACGACATCGGGGACCTCACCGACGGGATCGTCCGGGCCTTGGCGCCGCTTCTCGACGGGCGCCCCCTGGCGCTGCTCGGACACAGCATGGGCGCCGTCCTGGCCTACGAGGTGGCCAGACGGCTGGAGCACGAGGCTGGCGCACCGCCCGCCGTACTGTACGTCTCCGGCCGTCGGGCCCCCTGCCGGGTCCGGGAGGAGACCGTGCACCTCAAGTCGGACCAGGCGCTGTTGGCCGAACTGCGTGAGCTCGGCGGCACCGACCCCGAACTGCTCGACGAGCCGGACGTGATGCGGCTGCTGCTGCCCGGAGTACGCCGCGACTACCGGGCGATCGAGACGTACCGGCACCAGCCGGGGCGGGAGCCGAGCTGCCCGATCACCGTCCTGACCGGCGCGGACGACCCGAGGACGACCATCGCCGAGGCCGGCGACTGGAAGCGCCACACCACGGGTGCCTGCACGCTGGAGGTCTTCCCCGGCGGGCACTTCTTCCTCAGCGAGCACACCGCCGAGATCGCCCGGCTGGTCACCGCCCGGCTCCTCCCGTCCAGCCGGTAGCGCACCGCTCTTCCCACCACACCGTGCCCGTACAGGCACCGAAATCGAGGCACACCATGAACCCGTACCAGGACACCACGCTCACCGGACGGTTCGACCCGCTGGTCGCCGCCACCACCCTCGCCCGCGCGGGGCTCTTCGATCGCCACGTCGTCTACGAACGCGAACAGGAGTGGTGTTACGCCGCCGGCGCGCTCGGCGAGCTCGTCCTCTACGCCCACGAGCTGAGAGTCCGCTGGGGCGGCGAAGAGACCGTCGAACTGCTGGGAGACCGCCCGCTCGCCCAGGTGGCGGCCGCCCTCGGGCGCCTTCCGGTCACCGACTGGAACGTCTACGGATGGGCGGCCTTCGAGCTCAGCTACCTGGCCCGCCGCCGGGCTGACGCGCCGTCCGGCACACCGCTGCTCCACCTGATCGTGCCGCGCACCGAGGTCCGGCTGCGGGCGGACCGGGTCGTGATCCGGGCGGCCGAACAGGCCTCGGCCGATCTGGTCCGCGAGATCCTGGAGTCCCCGCAGCCCGAGACGGACGCCACGCCGACCCCGGTGCCGGTCGACACGTACGGGGCGGAGATGTATCAGAAGGCCGTTGCCGTCGCGGTGGACGACATCCGTCGGGGCGAGCTGCAGAAGGTGATCCTCTCGCGGCCGGTACCGATCGCCGGGCCCGTCGACGTCCCGGCGACCTACCTGCACGGCCGTCGCCGCAACACCCCCGCACGCTCGTTCCTGCTCGACCTCGGCGGCTGGCGCGCGATGGGTTTCAGCCCGGAGACGGTGGTCGAGGTCGACGCCTCCGGGGCGGTCTCCACCCAGCCCCTGGCGGGTACCCGCGCGTTCGGGCTCGGCGCCGAGCAGGACGCCCGGTTGCGGGCGGAACTGCTCTCCGACGCCAAGGAGATCCACGAGCACGCCATCTCGGTGAAGCTGGCCCATGAGGAGCTGCTCACGGTCTGCGAGGCCGGCTCGGTCGTGGTCAGCGACTTCATGGACGTCAAGCCGCGCGGCAGCGTCCAGCACCTCGCGTCACGGGTGATCGGACAGTTGGCACCGGAGAAGACCGCCTGGGACGCGCTGGAGGCGCTCTTTCCGGCGATCACCGCGTCCGGCGTGCCGAAGGAGGCCGCCTACGACCGCATCGTCCGGCTGGAACCCAGCGTGCGGGGGCTGTACTCGGGAGCCGTTCTCACCGCGTCCAGCGACGGCTCGATGGACGCGGCGCTGGTCCTGCGCGCGCTCTACGAGCAGGACGGCCACGCCTGGCTGCGTGCCGGTGCCGGCCTCGTCGCGGACTCCGTTCCGGAGCGGGAGCTGGAGGAGACCCGCGAGAAGCTCTCCAGCGTGGCTCCCCATGTGATCGGCGCCGACTCGGCGGACGTCCGCTGACGCACGACCCGCGACGACCTGACAGACCACCGAGAAGAGGGAGCCGAACAGATGCTTGCGGGTTTCGAGCCGTGGCCCGAGGAACTGGCGAAGAAGTACCGGGAGGAGGGCTACTGGCAGGACGTCACCATCGGTGATCTGCTGACCGCTTGGGCGGACTCCTACGGGGACAGCGTGGCCGTCACCGCCGGCGAACGCCGGGTGACGTACCGGGAACTGGACGCCTGGGCGCACCGGCTGACCGGCGGGCTGCGCCGTCTCGGCATCAGCCCGGGTGACCGGGTCGTCCTCCAACTGCCCAACGTGGTCGAGTTCCTGCCGGTGTTCTTCGCCCTCTGCCGGCTCGGCGCGCTGCCGGTGCTGGCGCTGCCCGCCCACCGGGAGCACGAGATCGGCGCCCTGAGCGCGCTGACCGAGGCGAGCGCCTACATCATCGCCGACCAGGACCTCGGCTTCGACTACCGGGAGTTGGCGCGTCAGGTCAGGCGGACCGTGCCGGGCCTCAAGCACGTCATCGTGGCCGGTGACGCGGCCGAGTTCGTCCCCCTCGCGGAGCTCGACGTCCCGGACGACGTCCCGTCGGAGGTGACGCCGCCGAACTCCGAGGACGTGGCGTTCTTCCTGCTCTCCGGCGGCACCACCGGGCAGCCGAAGCTCATCCCCAGGACACACACCGACTACGCCTACAACCTCCGCGCCAGCGCCGAGGTCTGCCAGCTGGACCGAGGCACCGTGTACCTGACCGCCCTGCCGGTCGCGCACAACTTCGCGCTCGGCTGCCCGGGCGTGCTCGGCACCCTGCACGCCGGCGGCCGGGTGGTGCTCACCACCGACCCGAGCCCGGACCACGCCTTCGCCCTCATCGAGAGGGAGGGCGTGACCATGACGGCCCTGGTACCGCCACTGGCCTTGTTGTGGATGCAGGCCGTCGACTGGCTGGACGACGACCTGTCCACGCTCCGCCTGGTCCAGGCCGGCGGCGCCAAACTGCCGGCCGAGGCCGCCCGCCGGGTGCACGAAACCCTGGGCTGCCGACTCCAACAGGTCTTCGGGATGGGCGAGGGACTGCTCAACTACACGCGGCTCGACGACCCGGACGACCTCGTCGCCACCACCCAGGGCCGGCCCCTGTCGCCGGCGGACGAGCTCCGGGTGGTGGACGAGAACGGCCGCGAGGTGCCGCCCGGAGAGGCGGGACAGCTGCTGACCCGTGGCCCGTACACCCTGCGCGGCTACTACCTGGCCGGGGACCACAACGCCACCGCCTTCACCCCGGACGGCTTCTACCGCACCGGCGACCTGGTACGGCTCCTCCCGAACGGCTACGTGACCGCCCTGGGCCGCACCAAGGAGGTCATCAACAAGGGCGGGGAGAAGGTGGCGGCCGAGGAGCTGGAGAACGAGCTGCTGGCCCACGCGGCCGTGCACGAGGTCGCCGTCGTGCCGATGCCGGACCCGGACTTCGGCGAGCGGATCTGCGTGTTCGCCGTCACGCGGGAAGGCGGGCTGAGCCAGGCCGAGGCGGTCGACTTCCTCGTCGCCAGGGGTCTGGCCACCTACAAGCTGCCCGACCGGGTGGTGTGCGTCGACGCACTGCCGCTCACCACGGTGGGGAAGGTCGACAAGCGGGCGCTGACCGACCGGATAGCGGCCTTGGTGGGGCGCCCGGCAGAGCCATCGGAAGGGGACACCTCATGTCATCCCTTCCGATGAACGACCCGGGCTTGTCGGTCGCCGACGAACCCCTGGTCTGGGACCTGCTGCCCGCCGAGCAACAGCCCTGCTGGCGCGACCACCCCGCGTACTCGGCCACCCGGCGCGCACTGCTCAAAGCCGCGCCGTTGGTGCTGCCCTCGGAGGTGGCCGAACTACGCCGGAGCCTGGCGGTGGTCGCCGCCGGCGAGGCCCGTCTGCTCCAGATCGGCGACTGTGCGGAGAGCCTGGCCGAGCAGAGCGCGGAACACCTCACCGGCAAGGTGTCCGTGCTGGACGCGCTGGGCGACCTCCTCGCCGCCCGGACCGGCCAGGAGGTCGTCCGGGTCGGCCGGCTCGGAGGGCAGTTCGCCAAGCCGCGCTCCGCGCCCACGGAACGCCACGGGGACCTCGAACTCCCTGTCTTCCGAGGGCACCTGGTCAACTCCGAGGAGCCCACGCCGGAGGCCAGACGGCACGACCCGCAGCGGATGCTGCTGGCCCACCAAGCCGGCGCCCGGGTGTTCGACCACCTCCGCCGCCTACGGCGCGAACGCGCCACGGTGGGCGCCCACCGGTTGGCGTCCGGGCCGTGGGCCAGCCACGAGGCGCTGATCATCGACTACGAGGGCCCACTCGTGCGCCCGGCTCCCGACAACGGAGCCGAGTACCTGTCCTCGACCCACCTGCCCTGGATCGGCGAGCGCACCAGGCAACTCGACTCCGCGCACGTCGAGATGCTGGCCGCCGTCGCGAACGCGATCGCCTGCAAGATCGGACCGACCGCCCGCCCCGGTGACGTCGTCCGGCTGTGCGAGCTGCTCGACCCGGAGCGCACGCCCGGCCGACTGACGCTCATCCTGCGGTTCGGCCGGGCCCACGCCACCGATGTCATGCCGGACCTCGTCGACGCCGTCCACCGGGCCGGCCACCCCGTCATCTGGCTGACCGACCCCATGCACGGCAACACCGTGCGGACGGCCGACGGGACCAAGACCCGGCAGCTGCGGGCCATCGCGGAGGAGGCCGCCGGATTCCTGCGGGTCCTCGAACGGCGCGGGCTGCACGCGGGCGGCCTGCACCTCGAAACGGCGGCGACCGACGTCACCGAATGCCTGGGCGGGAACGTCCGGGACGAACCGGCCCTGCACCGCCGCTACGAAACCCTCTGCGACCCGCGTCTCAACCCCGAACAGGCCCACGACCTCATCGAGACGCTCTTCCCGTCCTGACGGCGCTGAGCGGTCCGGACGACACCGAGCAGGAGACGGCCGAGGTGGCAGACATGACACAACAGGTGGGAACGGTCGGGGCGCTCTGGCGCTACCCGGTCAAGTCGATGCTCGGGGAGGAACTGACCGCCGCCGACGTCACCGAACGCGGCATCGACGGGGACCGGCGGTTCGCCCTGCTCGACCCGGAGACCGGCAAGGTGGCCAGCGCGAAGAACCCGCGGCTCTGGCGGCGGCTGCTCACGCTCTCGGCAACGACGGCGGACGGCGGCGTCCGCATCACAGGGCCGGACGGCGCGGAGCTCGGCCGGGACGCGTTGACGTCTCTGGTCGGACGCCCGGTCACGCTGACCGCCGAGCCACCGCCCGGCGCCTCGCTCGACCGAGCCGACCCCGAGGAGGTTCTACACGCGGGACCGGCTGCCGACGTCGCGGTCCACGCCATCGGGCTGCCCACCGGCACATTCTTCGATTACTCCCCGCTGCACTTGCTCACCACCGCCACGCTCGACCGGATCGGTGAGCTGAGCACGCGCGGGACCGTCGAGGTCCAGCGCTACCGACCGAACCTCGTGATCCGCACCGAGGGCGTCGGCGGCTTCGTCGAGAACGGCTGGATCGGCCGGGACCTGACGATCGGCCAACAGCTGCGTCTGCGGGTCACCGTCCCCACCCCGCGTTGCGCCGTACCGACCCTCGCCCACGGCGCACTGCCCCGGGATCAGGAGGCCCTGCGCGTCCCCGCGCGGCACAACCGGCTGGAGCCGCTGGCCGGCATGGGCCCGCATCCCTGCGCGGGCGTGCACGCCGTGGTGCTCAACCCTGGTCGGATGGCCCGGGGGGACATCGTGCTGCTGCACTGAGCGGGGCCCGGGCGGATCAGCCCAAGACGGTCCTGCGGGTCACACCGGCCCGCAGGTGATGAAGTAAGGGAGCAGGGAGGCGGCGACGCCAAGCAGCAGGATGGCGCACCGCGTCGCCGGATGGAGCGGCGCGCGCGGGCGCACAAGCCGCCGGACGCGCGCCAGTACGGCCGCACCGCCGGCTGCGAAGGCCGACTGCGGCGTGCCACCGACCGCGACCTCGCACATCGCGTCCGCCAGCGCCCGGGCGGAGGTGGTGCGCACGGCACGGTCGTCGCAGACCATCTCCAGCAGCACCGCGGTGCGTTCACGCGCAGCACGGGCAAGCGGCACGATCCGGTAGGCACGGGCGAACGCCTCGGTGGCTGCCGAGACCAGATGGTGGCGGCCGGTCAGGTGCGCGCGCTCGTGGGCCAGCAACGCCTCCAGCTGTTCACCGGTCAGGGACCGTACGGCCGCACTGGTCAGGACGACGCGGGACGATCGGCCGGGCAGGCAGTAGGCGGCCGGGACGTCATGGTCGAGGATGACGGCGCGCAGCTCGGGATCGGGCCGGCCGACCAGGTCCAGCCCGTAGGCGTGGCGCCGTCGGCGCCGGTGGGCCTCGACGGCGACGGCGACGAACCGGGCGGCCGGCCAGAGCAGGGTGAGGCCGATCGGGACCAGCAGCCCCAGGCCCTCCGCGTCGCCCCCGGAAGCGACATCGCCATCCGGTCCCGGTTCGTGGCCCCATCGTTCGGCCGCGCCGAGGAACCCGTGCAGATGCCGGCCGGGAACGGTCAGGTGATACCAGGTGAGTGCGAGGGAGACGACGAACGACACCATCAGCGCCTGCCAGAGCAGCAACGCCGTCCTGGGGGAGCGCAGCGGCCACTGCGCCCGGGCGAGCAGCGACGGCACGACGCAGCCGATGACCGCCGTGTACCCGCCCAGGACGAGGGCCCCGATCACTCCTGCTCGTCGCTGGTGAGTGAGCGCAGGGCTTGCCGGAGGGCGTCCTGCTCGTCCGGGGTGATCTGTCCGACGAAGTGGGCCAGTGCGCTGGAGCGATCGGTGGTGACGGCGAGGGCGTCCTGCATGAGGGCCGCGGTGTACGACTCGCGGCTGCAGGTCGGCTCGTAGAGCCAGGCCCGCCGTTCCTTCTCCCGACGCAGCATGCCCTTGCGGTGGAGGATGTCGGCCACGGTCATCACGGTGGTGTACGCGAGCGAGCGGGTCCGGTTCAGGTCGTCGACGAGTTCGCGGACGGTCGCGGGGTAGCCCCAGCTCCAAAGGCGGTCCATGATCTCCGCCTCCAGCTCCCCAAGCCGTCGCACGCTCACTGCTTCCCCTCCTGGCCACTCACCTTCGATGTTCATCGTAGACGGTGTGGTTCGCCCCTGAAAGGGGGACCAAGGCGCTAGTGTCCTGAGTCTCAGAAACGCTTCATAACTATGGCTTGGGCTCTGGCAGGCGGTTCAGGTAGCCGGCGAGGCGTTCGAAGATCTCGTCGGCGGACTTGGTCCAGGTGAACGGCTTGGGGTTCTCGTTCCAGTGCGCGATCCAGTCGCGGATGTCCTTCTCGAGCGCCTGGACGTTCTTGTGGACGCCGCGCCGTATCTGCTTGTCCGTCAGCAGGGCGAACGAGCGCTCGACCTGGTTGAGCCAGGATGGTTGTACTGACCACGGAGGTTGGTGACGGGGCTCACGACGTGGTGATCTTGAAATGAGTGAGGCCTTCTGGCTCGGTGTGGATTGCGACATCTGCACCGACACCCAGAAAGGCCCTCATGCCACACCGTAACGCACCGCTGACCGAGACCGGACGCCTGCGCCTGGCCCGCTGCGTGGTCGACGACGGCTGGCCGCTGCGTCGGGCCGCCGAGCGGTTCGAACGGGGTGGTCGACTCCATCTCGTAGCAGCCCGGGGGCGCTCGGCGTGCTACTTGACGTAGATCTCGTCGAGGGTGTCGATGGCCCCCGCCGCGTTCAGGTGGTAGCGGAAGGGCAGGCCCTTGTCCGGGTGGGTTTCCAGCCACCCGGTCAGCTCGCTGGTGGAGATGGGCTTGCCCATCACCTCCGAGGGGAGGATCGGTGCCGTCGCGGTGATCTTGGCCTTCTCCGAGATCGGGATGTACGTCCACGCGCCCGACGGTTCGAAGCGCCCGGGGCAACCGTACGTGCCGTGCTGGACGATGAGACTGGTCATACCGCCCTCGGGCGTGTAGCGGTGCACGGCGATCGTGTCGGGCGAGACTGGCATCCTGTGGTCGGCGCCGCAGGTCGGCGCGGGGGGCGGGGCCGGGGCGGGTGGATTCTTCCCCGCCGGGGTGGCGGTCGCCGAGGGCTTGGGCGCCGCGCTGGTCTTCGAGGGGGCCGGCACGGCGACCGTGGCGCTGGCGGTGGGCGGGGCCGGTGCGGTGGGCGGGGCCGGTGCGGCCGCGGTGAGCTTCGCGTCCGGCGCGGCCAGGTCGTCGCCGTTCTGACAGGCGGTGAGCGCCAGCACGCCGCACACCGCCAGGGCGGCCATGGCCGCCTGCCTCCGAACCGCTCTCATGGTCTTCTTCCTCTCCCGGATTCCGGCGTCGCCGCCGCACCGTAACCCCCGGGATCCAGCCGGGGCGACGGCCGGACGCGGTTCGTCACCGGGCCGGGACCCCGTTGTTGCGGAGTGCGGACCTCCGCCCCCGCCCCGCGGACGCCCGTGACCGCCCACCGGTCGGGGTCAGGGGCCAGGCGGCCCTAGAGCTTCTGGGAGAGCGCGGCCAGCGGCATCCGGATGCCGGCGGCCACCTGGGCCGAGGTCTGGGAGCCGGCCAGGTCAGCCGCCTCCTTACCTACGAAGACCTGGCCTTCCGCACCCCCCGGTTACCTACTACTCAGGTTGAACTCGCGATGTCGGTGGTCAGCCCGGTGGCGGCCAGGCAGCCGTCGATGAGCTGAGGTCGGTACTGGATCTTCCGTAAGCCGCGCCTGACCGTCCTCACGAGGTGGTCCGGGTCGGCGAAGGCGACGTTGGCCAGGAATCCGCGTCGCAGGAGCGACCAGATGCCCTCGACCGGGTTGAGGTCGGGCGCGTATGGGGGCAGCTGGTAGACGGTGAGCCAGTCCTGGGCCGCGATGAACTCCTTTATGTCGGCGGCCAGGTGGGTGTTCAGGATGCCCCTATGGTTCGTCAAACTGCCGAAGGAGTGACTGGACTCGCAGAAGGCCGGATGTGCCGGTAGAGCTCTCGGGTGACGTAGCGCTTCAGGCAGCGGATGATCTCCTCCGCCGGCGCCCTGCGCCCGCTGCGCGACCCGGACGCGCCGGAGCTGGACGAGGACGACGAGGTAGAAGGCTTCTGACACCTAACTCGCGGTCATCCCGTCACTTCCGCAGCAACACCTGGTTGCGGCCGGGTCCGCATGCCCCAGCGGGCAAGAGATGGACCGACAGCGCCCAGTGCCGCGAAGAACACCGCCAGCAGCAGCCAGCCTGTCGTGCCGAGGCCGAGTACCACCGTGGTGAGGATCGCGGGGGCGAGAGCCTGGCCCGCGCTGAAGCCGAGACCGAAGACACCTTGGTACTGGCCCTGTGCGTGGTCGGGAGCAAGACCGAAGCCCAGGGCGAAGGCCGCCGATGACTCCCAAACCTCTCCCAGACTGTGGACGAAGATCGCGGCCAGGACCAGTCCCGCCGCCGCCCAGACAGGGGTGTACGCCGCCAGTGCCATCATCGGGCAGCTGACGAGGAAGAGCAGCCCCGCCGTGCGAAACGCCAGGCCGCCATCGTGCGGGGTCTCGATACGCGAGCCGATCCTGGTCTGCATCAGCACACAGAACAGGGAGTTGACGGCGAACAGCGCGGCCACCGTCCAGCGCGGCGCCTCGGTGTGCTCGGAGATCCAGATCGGTAGGAGTAGTGAGACCACCGGGTACTGCAGTCCCATGGCCCCGTAGAGGGCGGTGAACGCGAGGAAGGGACGATCCGCGAGGACGGGCCAGCGCCGCTGTTGCGGTGGTGCTGCCAGTACCGGATAGCGGGGCAGCAGGAGCAGAAACACCGCGCACAGGGCGAAGCTCGCCGCGTCGCCGAGGATCAGCGTGACATAGGCGCCGCGGGTGTTCGCGGCCAGCGCCAGCCCCGCACCCACCGTTCCCAGGACGACGCCCAGGTTGACGAACGTGCGCAGCTTGGCACGGAACAGGGCCGGGCGCTCACCCCCGACCCGGACCACCAGCGCGCCCCACGCCGCCCCACCAGCCGCTGCGGCGATCTGGTCGACCGTCGCGATGATCGTGAGCGCGGCCCAGCTCTCGACGAGGACGAGGGCCGCCATCGACACGGCCTGGACCGCGAGGGCCAACATCATGATCGTGCGAGCCCCTCGCCGATCTGCGAGATGCCCGCCTGGTATCCCCGCGCACAGACCGATCACTCCGGCGATGGTGAGCGCGGCACCGACCTGCACCGCAGGCAGGCCCACGACCAAGGTGAAATAGAGCGCTGACGCCGCGTTGAACAGACCATTGCCGACTCGGTTGACGAAACTGGCGGCGACCAGCACGCGCTCCGGCCTACTGTCCCCCGCCATCCGGCCTATTCGACCCGCTAAGTTGCCCTTGATCATGGATGGCACGCTAACAGCGGTCGCTGATCCAGCGGAAGTAGCACCAAGATCACGTGCTCTGGTTCCGCCAGGGGCCCGAACCAGGACCGCGCCACCCCCGAGGAATCTGTCATCAAACGATCGTTTGACGACAGGCAGGCGGCACGTCCAATGAACCCGTGCAATTCGGGGGTCGCGGCGGCGCGAATCCAATCAGATCCGATGGTGATTGCTGACAGGGTTTGACGACAGATAGGGTCCGATCCTCCGTCCGGAAGGGGCCCACGAGTGGCGAACCTGGTCTACAAGCGCGTCTCGACCGACCAGCAGTCCACCGCCCGCCAAGACCTCGTCCTTCACGAGGCCGGGATCGAGGACCCCGTCGTCTTCGAGGAGCCCCCGGGCACCTCCAGCCGCCTCCACCCCCTCCAGCGCCCGAAGTTCCGCGAACTGCTCACCTACGCGCGGCCAGGCGACACCGTGCACATCTCCGAGGTGTTCCGCCTCGTGCGCGGCACCGGGCACATCCTCGACGTGCTCGACGTCCTCCACCGCGACCACCTCGCGCTGCGCATCCACGACGGCGCGTTCTCCGCGATGGACCTCACCGCCCGCCACCCGCGCACCGGAGAACTGCTGTCCACCGTGAAGTTCATGGTGCAGACCCTCGCCGCCGCGGGCGAACTCCAGCGCGACCTCCAGCGCGAGCTGAGCTACGACGGACTGCGGGCGGCCGAGGCCAAGGGCAGCAAAGGCGGACGCCGCCCGGCAGTGGTGGCCTCGAAGGCCGATGACGTGCGCGCTGCGTACCTGGAAGGCCGCTCGATCGCTGCACTCGCCCGCGACCACCGGGTCAGCCGCGGCGCGATCCGCACCGCCGTCGCCGACCTCCTGCCCAACCACACGGCCACAGAGGAGGACGCGCCGGCCTCGGAGGAGCCGGTCGCCCTAGACATGCCGGGCAAGGTCGCCGACTACCTCCGCACCACCGAGCTGGAGCCCGCCGAGCGGGCCGCGCTCGACCAGGGGGTGGCCGTACGGCGCGGCCAGGGCTACACCCTGCGCGTCAGCGCCGTTCCCGCCGTGCACCGTCAGCTCCTCGCCCGCTGCCAGCCGCTCGACGGCGGCCAGGGCATCCCCGCAGTCCCGGCACAGCGCAAGGCCCGCCGTGAGTACGAGAACCGGGTCAGCACCCTCACATCCTGACCAAGATCGTTCTCACCGATAACCGCTGTACCGATGTTCCCCGAGGCCGGCTTCGACCCGGCGGAGATGAGGGATCCCCTGCGGGACACGGTCCTCGGCATGGGATGGACTTGGCGCGGAGCCTTCAGGTTGTGCCCGGCCTGCGGGCCAGGGCCTGTCCGAGACGTCAGGGGGCGACGGCGAGCGCGGCCGGGTTCACCGGGAGGTCCCCTGCGGCGTGGCCGCGTGCCGGGCGCGGGCGATCTCAGGGTAGCGGACGGTGAACATGACCGGGAGGGCGAACGCGGCCACCGCGAGCAGGGTACGGGCGCTGCCCGCGTCCGGCTGGTAGTGGCGCAGCAGCGCGCCGCCGATGCCGGAGAGTGTGAACGCGGTGGCCCACACCGTGCTGATGACGCGGTTGACCTGTAGGAACAGCAGGTTGTGCCAGAGGTGTTCGGGTACCTGGGTGCGGGCGATGCCGAGGGTGAAGGGGCGGCCGACCACGAGCGAGCCCCAGGCGGTGGCCGCGAGCCAGAGCGAGGAGAGCGGCGAGCCGTAGTGGGCGACGGCGGCCGAGTCGGGCGCGGCGAACGCGGCGGCGGTGTAGGCGGCGAAGAATAGAACGGCGCTGACCTCGATCACCTGGGCGTCCCATCCACGGCCGGCGCGGCGCTGGCCGGCGACGAGGCCGACAGCCAGCAGGAAGCCGGTGAGCGCGGCCCAGCGGAGGTCGACCGTGCCGGTGAGTACGGCGACGGCGATCCACGGGAGAAAACTGCGGATGTAGCCCATGG
This sequence comes from Kitasatospora sp. NPDC023120, assembly GCF_055560835.1. Classification (NCBI taxonomy): domain Bacteria; kingdom Bacillati; phylum Actinomycetota; class Actinomycetes; order Kitasatosporales; family Streptomycetaceae; genus Kitasatospora; species Kitasatospora sp. NPDC023120. Next base: position 40,154 of record NZ_JBVHHY010000037.1, read on the forward strand.
CGGTGTTGGTTCCTCAGGTCGTGGGTGGATCGGCTGCGGTCACTCGTCAGGCGACGACGCTGCGGTAGTGGCTCGTCAACCGTCCCGCGTCGTCCACGACGTGGAAGACGAGCGCCGGCGGCTGGTCGAGGTGGACGTGGTCGGCCGGGTGGGCGTACTGCTCCCACGGGAGACGAAGAGTCGAGACCACACCGGGGGCGACGACCAGGGGCTTCCCGGCGAAGGTGGTCGCCGCCGCGGTGTGGGCGTGGCCGCAGACGAGGGCGGCGATGTTGGAGTGACGGTCCACCAGGGCGGCGAGCCGTTCCTCGCCGAACTGCCGGAGGCCGTCGATGTAGGGGCTGTGCAGCAGGGCCGGCGGGTGATGGAAGCCGACGAGAACGGGCACGTCGCTCGGCGTCCCGGCGAGAACCTCCTCCAGCCAGAGCAGCGTGTCGTCCTCGATGAACCCTTCGTCCTTCCCCGGTACCGAGGAGTCGCACAGGGCGATGGCGAACCCGGCCGTTCGATGGACCTGGTTGACGGGAGTCGTCGAGGCGGCCTCGCCGAGCAGGAACCTTCGGAAGGCGGTGCGCTCGTCGTGGTTCCCCGGGCACACCAGCACCGGGTGTCGGGACGCCAGCAGCCGCCGGGCCTGCTCGTACTCCTCCGGCAGCCCGTGGTCGGCGACGTCTCCGGTCACCAGCACGGCGTCGAGGTCGTAGGGAAGGGCGTCGAGGTAGTCCATGACTGCCTTGGTGCGGTCGCTGCTGCGCTGGCGGCCGTCGATGTGGGTGTCGCTGAGGTGGGCAATCACGATCACGGTCGTACGTGGTCCTTCCGAGAGTCGACCCGGGTTCGGTGGGGAGGCGGGCGTTCGGCTCACCGTCCCGTCATGGCTTCGGCGAGCCTAGTCGGCCACTGGACCACGGGTTAGATCCAGTTCGGTGTCTTCCTTTTGGTCCAGTCCGAGCCGCAACGGCCGTGCCGTGCCGGCGGAAGGCCGCTGTCCTGCCGGAGCACTGCCACGACCATCGGAGGCGAGGGCGGCGAACAGGGCGTCGAGGGCGGCAGGGTAGGCGCGTTCGGACGGGGCGGCGAAGCCGATCAGGAGGCCCGGCGGCCGGCCGGCGGGGTCGTGGTGAAGCGCGGTGAGACCGCGCAGGGCGACGCCGTGGTGGGCACATCCGGCCAGGAGTCGCTGTTCGGTGGGGCCGTCGGGAGGGAAGGTGACAAGGGTGTGAAGGCCGGCGGGAACTCCGTGGACCACGAGGTCGGGGTGGGCGGTCATCCGGCTGAGGAGGAGTTCGCGGCGGCGGCGACAGCGCAGCCGACCGGCGCGGATGTGGCGGTCGTAGGCGTGGGTGGCGATCAGGTCGGCGAGGACCAGCTGGCCCAGGGTCTCGGTGTACTGGTCGGCCTGCTGCTTGGCCCGCACCATCGGTTGCACCAGGTGGGGCGGTAGGACCATCCAGGCCAGGCGAAGGGCGGGGGCGAGCGTCTTGGACGCGGTGCCGCAGTAGACGACGTGGTCGGGAGCGACGCCCTGGAGGGCGCCGACGGGTTGGCGGTCGTAGCGGTACTCACCGTCGTAGTCGTCCTCGACAATCAGGCCACCCGTGGAGCGCGCCCAGGCGCACACCGTCTGACGGCGGCTCGGATGCAGCGGAACGCCGGTCGGGTACTGGTGCGAGGGAGTGAGGAACACCGCTCCCGTACGCCCGGTCAGTGCCTCCGTGCGGGCGCCGTGGCCGTCGACGGGCAGGGCGAGGGTGGTGAGCCCGGCGCGCCGGACGACTTCGCGGTAGAGGTTGTGTCCCGGGTCCTCCATGGCCGCCGTGCTGATGCCGCTCGCGGCCAGTGCGCCACTGAGCAGGACCAGGCCCTGGTAGTAGCCGGAGATGATCACGATTCGGTCCGGCGTCGTGAGCACGCCGCGGGTGCGGCCCAGGTAGTCGGCGAGGGCCTCGCGCAGTTCGAGTCGGCCCTGCGGGTCTCCGGCGCCGAAGACCTCGGGACGGGCGCGGGCGAGCACGCGGCGGGTGGAGGCGAGCCAGGCCCGGGTGGGGAAGGCGCTGACGTCGGGGAGTCCGGGGCGCAGGTCGTGGAGGGGAGGTGTCGGTGCGGGGACGGGGCGCGCGGAGACCCGGGGGGGCGGCGGGACCTCGGCCACCCTGGTGCCCGACCCGGGGCGCGTGGTCAGGTAGCCCTCCTCGACGAGTTGGTCGTAGGCGGCGGTGACGGTACCGCGCGAGAGTCCGAGGTCCTGGGCCAGCCCTCGGGTGGACGGCAGGAGCGTCGCGGCGGGCAGGCGTCCCCGGCGGATCGCCTCCCGCAGCGCGGACTCCAGGCCGGCGCGCCGCCCGCCGGCGGCGTCGAGGGAGAGGTGCAGGTCGAGCCGGGAACCGGACCAGGAATTCGACATGGAACCGGATCTTATTCATGGTCCGGTTTCCCACTACCTTCGAGGACGGCGGCCCGAACGGAAGGGCGCGTGAGCGTGAAGCGGATCGCTGTCCTCGGGCCCGGCCTGACAGGCCGACTGGAACCACCTACTCACGAATTAGGAACCACCATGAATGACGGACAGCGCCTCACCGACCAGCGCGAACCCGACCACACCGCCGTGCGCGTCGCCCTGTGGCGCGCCCTTCACGTCCAGGCCGACGCTCCGCCCCACGTGCTCGCCGACGAGATCGGGCTCGAACTCGCCGACCCCGGGCCGACCTGGCGTGAGCGCGGTGACATGACGATGCCGGGCATCTCCGGTGTCCGCGCGTCCATGGTCGCCCGCGCCCGCTTCGTCGAGGACCTCGTCGCCGAACGCGCCGACGCCGGCGTGACGCAGTACGTCATCCTCGGCGCGGGCCTGGACACCTTCGCCCAGCGGCGGCCCGAACTCGGTTCCCGCCTCGGCGTTTTCGAGGTCGACCAGCCGGGCACCCAGGCGTGGAAACGGCAGCGCCTGGCCGAACTGGGCCACGACATCCCGTCCTGGCTGACCCTGGTGCCCGTCGACTTCGAGGCCGGCGACTCGTGGTGGGAGCGGCTGACCGCGGCCGGGTTCGATCCACGCAAGCCCACGGTCGTCGCATCGACCGGCGTCAGTATGTACCTCACCCACGAGGCCAACACCGCGACGCTGCGCCAGGCAGCCGCTCTCGCACCCGGCTCCGTCTTCGCCACGACGTTCCTGCTGCCGCTCGACCTGCTCGACCCGGACCAGCGGCAGGTCCAGGAGTTCTCGATGCGGGGCGCCGCCGCGTCGGGCACCCCGTTCATCAGCCTCTACTCGCCCGACGACCTGCGGCAGGCAGCCCTGGAGGCGGGGTTCACGAAGGTCGTGCACGTGTCCCCCGACGACCTGGCCGCCCGGTACTTCGCCGACCGTCCCGACGGCCTGCGCCCGCCCCGGGCCGAGCAGTTCCTCGTCGCCGAGGTGTAGCCGGGATCCACGGCGACCGCTCGCGGCGTCCGGTCGGTTCCGATCTGCCCGACGATGACCTGCCCGGTAGGGGAACCGGACAGAGGACTCGACCTGGCCGCCATGACCTCGCCGACCTGCGCCGCTGCAACGAAGCGGTGCTGATTCACCGTGCCCGTCAGGGCCTTCCCCGCTCTCCCGGCCTCCGCGCCGTCCCCGTCCCCGGCCCCGGCCGGGGCCGCGGCCACCTCGCCAACCGTCGTGGCCGCCGCCTTCCCGGCGGTGCAGAGCGGACTGTGGGATATCCCGTGGGTTCCGCCATCCGCAGTCACCTCGTTGTCCCAGGTAAACGCTGGTGACGACAGCGGATGGACCGGTTCGATCATGATGGTTCTTCAGGATTCCCGAAGAACCATCATGATCCACCGCCGGACAGCACGGGCAGAGGACCGCAGGCCACCTTCGGATCAGTTGGCGAGGCCAGCGCGGGCGACCTCGTTCGTAATGCCGCTGCAGCAGGTCGCGGAGTCGATCCGGCTCCATGTCCCCCGACCCACCAACAACGTAGGACCCAATCAAGTTCAGTAGCCTCACCTCTTCCTCGCCTAAAAGGGTCCGAGGCGCGGCGGGAATTCGACTGTTCTCACGACGTGGGCGCGAATTGGGAGAAGCCTGCCCCTGGAGTCTCGCTGCCACCATCGACCTAGCGCGTCGCGGAACTCCAATTCTATTGGATCCCGTATGACAATCTCTTTCACCGTGACCTCCACCTCATGCGCGCTGAAATTTACCACTCCAGTCGGCGTCACCTGGATCTCTAGCGGCGTCGGATTGACGGAAAGCTCGAAGGTTGCGGACGCCCGTGCCTGCAACTCTGGTAGCGAGATATCTCGGGCCTCGCTGGGGCGCACCGTAAGTTCATAGACAGGCGCGTCGCTAGCGTTACTCACAAACAGAATTCGTTTCTGATCGCCAGAGTCATATGTGATGCTGATCCAGGCAGCCACCTTGCTTGCCTGTTCCCGCTCCTTATCATGAACGCTACGCCGATAGGAAAAGGCGGCGATCAGAGCGGAGCCGCTGGTGACCACGGTACCGACCCATGCGGGGACAGTTCCCCAGTCCCACCCCCACCAGCCATTTGCGATCGACTCACCAAGGTTCACGGTGTGCCCCTACTTGGCATGCAACGGCGGTTGGCAAGAAAAGATGGACTCTGAACTAACTGGTGCTGGTCGAAGGTGCGGCAACCTGTGGTCTGGGGATCATCCGGAGCCACCAGCCGAGCCGGTCACCGGGCGCTCCGCGGGACACTTCGACGAAATGAGATCGAGTGAGCATCTTCTGGCTGTGCTTATTCCGGTAGTCCACTTGACCCCAGACGTAAACAAGCTGGGCATTCGGTTCGCGATCGAGTACATCCCACAGGGCGTGTGCTACCACCGTGTCGGCGAAGCCTGTGCCACGTCGCCACAGTGCGATACCAAGGAAGCAAATCTCCCGCTCGGCGACGCCGACTGGAACGGTCACGCTGGGATGGCGCTTAGGCGGTGCGATTCGCTCGTGCGTGTAGGCCGCAGCGATTCCGTGGCTATCTTCGGCAATGATCAGCCGTCCGTCCCGTCCCTGGTCGCGGCTGCGGTTGATGGCCGCGATGGCGTGCTGTCGCAGGTGACGCTGGACTTCGTCCTCATAGAATGGCGGCCACTTAGCCCCGTGACGTGCACGGGTGCACGTGAATCCTCGTAAGGGGACGGTGTCGCGCTTCTTGACTGCTAACCGCCAATCCACGTCATCTGGCCGCCAAATCACGTCGTCGCTCATGGCCGTGGCGGTGGCGGGTAAAGGGGTGGGTTCGGCCCCAGGATGATCGCATTCGCATTGTCGGCCGCCTCCACAGGCATGGGCTTGCTGAAGTCTTTCAGCGACTTATCAAGGCGGGCGTTGCGGGCCCGCTGCTCATGCTTGCGGTGCACCTCCTGCACGACCTCCTGCACGCGCTTACTGATCTTGAGCGGGTGCTTTGGCGAGCCCTTCTTGCTCTTCAGGGGCTTCACCTTGGCTGTGCTGGTGGCGCGGCCGCTGTCCCCTCCGCCCGCTGCAGAGGGTTCTGCATCTTTGCGCCGTCCGGTCATGACCTCAGGCTAACCGCTCATGCGCGGCGCGCACGTAGTCGCGGCCGGTGCGGCCGGCCGCGGCGGGGATGCGCTCAGCCGACCCCTCGGCCACTGCGGCCGCCAAGCCGTCGAGTTCTCACCTCTTATGTGGGATATCCCGTGGCTTCGGACATCACTGGTACACCGTGGGCACTGCGGCGAGCATGACGCCGGCGGTCACCAGCAGCAGGCCCCAGGCCTGGTAGAAGAGGCCGCCGATGGCGACCTGCCGGGTCCGCTGACGCAGCTGCGCGTTGGTGCGGTCGAGATCCGCCTGCAGATGGCTCCACCGCATCTCGGCGACCTGGGCGTGCTGGCCGACGTCTTTAGTCAACGCCTCCACCTTCTGGTGCAGCCAGGCGATCTGGGCGGCCACCGGCTCGCTTGGCATGCTGCCAGGCAGGAACGCGATTCCGGTGGAGGCGACCGTCCCCAGCGGGGCACTCGTGGCGAGCCGACCTCGGCGACGTTCGGTCAGCTTCAGGGACAGCCGGACCGCCGTCTTCCTGAGCGTGGCCACGGTCCTCGTCGCGGCTCGGCGGAGCCACTCCCATTCCGGGACCAGGACGACCCACCAGCGGCCGCCTTCGTTCTCGCGGTAGGTCTTCCGGATGCCGAGTAGCGCCACGGCGGCTCCGATGACCTGCAGGGTGGTGCCAGCGGCCACGTAGCCCATGGAGCCACTACATCGGTCTCGGAGTGAAGCCGGGGCCAGGCGCGCTGGCAGGCGAGGCCACTCCGCCCGCACGGACGACGACCGGGCAGTCCGTCGTCATGCCTGGTTTTTGGCCTCGGATATGGCAACGGGCATTTCTGGTCCCGCCTGGGGGATACCCCGTGCTTTCCGATCAGCCACTCGACCCTTGCGCAGGGGTGTTGGTCATGTGGCCTGCGGTCCTCTGCCCGTGCTGTCCGGCGGTGGATCATGATGGTTCTTCGGGAATCCTGAAGAACCATCATGATCGAACCGGTCCATCCGCTGTCGTCACCAGCGTTTACCTGGGACAACGAGGTGACTGTGGATGACGGAACCTACGGGATATCCCACACAGGGCAGGAGGTTAGCTGTCGGCGATCCTGCGGAGCTGCTCCATCACCGGTAGCGGGCGGGAGCCGCGGGTGCGAGCGGCGTTGATCCGCTCGGCACCGCGGTCGTATGCCCGCCGCAGGCCCTGCGGTTGGAGTGGCATTCCGGCGGGCCGCAGCGGCGTGCCGCCTTCGACGCTGGGGCGGCCGCCTGTGTGGTTCGGGTGCAGCGAGACGAAGAGATGGTGGTGGTGCGGGCGGACGTCCTGGTCCGGGTGCCGGGCCGCCCACGCCTGCAGCTCGTCCACCAGGCGCGCGCGAATCGGCCGGTAGCGCTCGAGGGAGTCCAGGGTCACCGGGTGGAGCCTGATCGGCTCGGTGAGGATCCGCTGGGGACCGGGGCGCCGCTGGGGGTTGAGGCGAAGCCGCGCGGCCGTGAACGGCTTGGCACGGCCGTCCTCGGGCTCGATGGTGGTGATGTCGGTGGTGAGCATCGCGGCAAGCTCGCCGGATCGTGCGCGGGTGTCCAGGACCAGGCCCATCACCAGCAGGATGCGGGCGTGGTCGTCGTCCAGCAGCGGCTTCTCGTTGGCGGTCTTGAGGTAGCGGCGCAGCGCGCGTGCTTCCCGGCTGGTGGTGCCGCGCTTGGGGCCGGGGGCGTTCACGCGGTGTTCGAGGTCCAGCGGGCGGCCGGCCAGGGCGGAGAGGGCGTTGAGGCATCCGACGCGCACCCGGTTGGTGACGGCCGCGGTTTCCCCGGAACCGCCGGGGGCCGTCCGGTAGAGACCGTCCTCGGCCGCGCTGAGGAAAGCCTCCAGGGCGTCGGCCGTGAGCAGGCCGTCCGGCACCGTGTGCTGCCGGACGGCCTGCTCCAGCTCACCCATCACGGTGTTGTACTGCCGGGCGCGTTCCGGTGTGACGTCGGGTCGGCGAAGTAGGGCACCGTGCGCCCGGCGCAGGTCGTCAACGGTCGGAGGGGCGAGGGGGAGCAGTGCGGGTGCCACGACGGTTCTACCCTCCGAGGTGAGTCCGATTGAGATGTCACGATATTAACGGGCCCGGCATGTCTGCTCTGAACAGGACAAATACCAAGCTCTTGCTTCCCGGGGCCAGGGGCCTTCGAGCGGTAGGTGGAGGGGCAGCCCCAGCTGCCCCTCCACGTTCTGGTCAGCCCTGGGGCTCGAGGAGGGTGGTGACGTCGGTGTTCGAGCCGCAGAGGACGACGCAGACCTTTTCCCCGGGGGCGGGCCGGTAGGTGCGGCTCGGCCCGGTCGGTCGGGTGGGCAGGTCGCGGTCCGGGCTGTGCCGGTCGGGGCTGGTGAGGGCGGCGAGTGCGGTTGCGGCGCCGTGTTCGACGGCGACGCCGCGGTGGTCCCACAGGGCCTGGCGGGCCCTGGTGATCTCGCTGTCCGGAACGAGGACGGAGTGCACCGTGTGCTGCTGGGCGGCGCGCAGGGCCATCACGGAGGTGCGGCGGGCGCCGAGGGAGTCCGCGGCAACGGAGTCGACGGTGACGTCGACCGGGTGTCCGGCGGCCAGTGCGGCGTTCAGCGCGCAGCAGTTCTCCGGTTCGACGGCGACGACGCGGATGCCGTGGTGGCGGGCGGCGGCGGCCACGCCAGCGAAGAGGCCTCCGCCGCCGACGGCGACGACGACGGTGTCCAGGTCGGGGATGTGCTGGTGGATCTCCTCCAGCAGGGTTCCGGCGCCGGCGGCGATGAGCGGGTGGTCGTAGGCGTGGGAGGCGAGCGCGCCGGTGGCGGTCGCGAACTCCTCGCAGGCGGCCAGGGCTTCGGCGTACTCGGTGCCGACCAGGCGGACGTCGGCTCCGTAGGCGCGGAGCTTGTCAACCTTGACCGCCGGGGCCGTGGTGGGCAGGAACACGGTCGCGAGGACGCCGTGCTGCTGGGCGGCCCAGGCACAGGCGAGGCCGGCGTTGCCGCCGGAGGCGATCGTGATCCCGGTGTCGGGCAGGGTGCCGGCCTCGGCGTGGCCGAGCAGGAAGTTCTGCGCACCGCGGGCCTTGAAGCTGCCGGTGTGCTGCATGAACTCCAGCCCCAGCCACACCTGGCACTGGTCGGCGGGCCGGTCGTCCAGGGGGTCGCGGTGAGCGGTGCGGATGGCGCCCCGGTCGACCTGGGCCAGGGCGACTGGGCGCACGCGGCCGGAGATTCGCTCGGCGGCCGCCTTGACGTCGCCGTACTCGAGTTGGTGCACGGTGCTGCTCCTGTGGGAGTGGGTCACGACCAGGCGGTGAGCTGGCCGGTGGTGGTCAGGCCGAGGAAGAACGCGAAGGCAACGCGGCGGCCGGTGTTCGGTTCGACGGAGTGGAAGTTGGCGGGGTTGAACAGCAGCGCGTCGCCGAGCTGTGGGGTGAGGCTGACGGGCTGGGCGTGCTCGACGGCCTCGGGCCGGTAGCCGTAGGCCTGGCGGTGCTGTTCGTCGGCGGGCTCCCAGCGGTGGCGCCACACGGTGGTGGCCCCTCCCTTGAGCGGGGCGGCCACCCAGACGTTGAAGGCGAGCTGGGCGACGACCTCCTGGTCGAACAGGCCCGCGGGGAACTCGCGGTTGATGTCGTCGTAGTGGATCAGGGCCCCGGCGTTGATCTCCCGCAGGGTGCCGCCGAAGACGGGGCGGCCGCCGATGGTGGCCGGCAGGACGGCGGCGCCCCACGCGGATGCGAGCCGGCCGAGGGCTATCGCGACCGGGTCGGGACGCAGTGCGGCGTGCTGCCAGGTCTGGCGGGCGGTGTCGGCGGCGGGCCAGTAGCGGTTGGTGTCGAGGGTGGCGTGCGGGGTGCGGTAGTCGTTGAGGGCGGGGCCGAAGCGGACGATCGGGGTGGGGACGCGGGTGGGGTCGTAGTCCGCGGTGGGCAGGCGGTCGAGCGCGGCCATGGCGGCCTGGCAGTCGGTGGGGGTGAGGAAGTGGGGGACGCGGACGGCCGCGCGGGTGCCGGCGATGAGGTTGGCGAGGTGTCGTTCGGTGAAGCGGTCGCTGTCGGTGGCGACGAAAAGGGGGTCGAGCGCTGTGCTGGTCATGGTCACCCTCCGAGAGGTTGTATGAGCCTGGCGTAGCGATACGCCGTATCGTACGCTGTATCGCATGTCTGGACAATCTGCTGCTCTTGATCGCGCCACGCCGCAACGGATCGCGGAGACCGCGCTTCTGATCGTTGATCAGGACGGGCCCGGCGGCCTGACCTTCCGGACTCTGGCCGCGAGGCTGAAAATCTCGGTCGGGTCGCTGCAGCGCCGCTGCACCAGCCTCGCCGGACTGCTCGACCTGGTCACCGACCACCTCGCCGCCCGGCTGCCGGAGATCGAGCCGGGCACCGCGTGGGCGGAGGCCACCGAACTGCGGTTCCGCGCGCTGTACGAGGTGCTGACGGCGCATCCGGGCCTGGTGGCGCTGCGCGGCGCCCGACCGTGGATGAGCCCGCAACTGCTCAAGCGCCTGGTGGAGCCGCAGCTTGCTGCTTCCCTGGCCGTCGGAATGAGCCCTGGGGAGGCCATCGCCGTCTACCGGCGGCTGTACCTGCTCACCCTCGGGGCCGCGTCCTTCGTGGACCACCACGAGCCGAAGGCCGCGCAACTGCTCACCCGACAAGCGTTGGCGGCGCTGGACCCGGAGGAGTTCCCGACGTTGACCGGGCACCTGGACACAGTGGTGGCCGCGGTGGTCGACCACGCGGTCTACTACGACGCCCTGGCCGCGCTCGTGTGCGCCGCCGACCCAACCGGAGCTGGTTTCGGACGGCCAGGTGGAGGCGAGACAGCGGCCGTCCGGACGTAGCCAGAGGTCATGACCGTGCGTACCATCAACGAGCGCGCTGTTCCTGCGGCCTCGACATCCGCTACGGGAGTGTCGAGGCCGCAGGCCGCGAGGTCGGTCGTGAAGCCGCTCGGCAAGGCGGCGAGCGACAGTTGTCTGCCAGGCCGGCACGCTACGGGAGTGCCGGTCCAGTCACGCTCAGACCTTGACCGGCACCAAGGCGTCGGCGGCAACGGCCTGGATGAAGGCGGCGAACGCCTCCGGCTGGTGACGCAGTGCGGGGCCCTCGAGGTTCTTGCTGTCCGCGATCACGACCTCACCGGCGAGGCTGCCGACGACGACACAGTCCGCGCTCTGGTTGGAGTAGGACGACTTGCGCAGCGTGATGCCCAGGGCCGCCGCGTTCGGGTAGTGACTCACTTGATCTTGTCTCTCTGTTCGGTGATGAATGCAAGCGACCGGTCCAGCGGCAAGGCCTCGGCCGTGATCTTCTGGAAAGCCGCGTGATAGACCCCTACCTGCTCTCTTTCCTCGACCCACAGTTCGGTTGCCTGAGCGGCGACGAGGACCACATCGAGCGTCGGACGGTAGGGGAATCCGAGGATGGTGAAGGCGCCGTCCATTCCGGGATGGAGCGCACAGTCCATCGGCATGACCTGGATGTTGACGTTGGGGAGGCGGCTGAGCTGTATCAATCGCTCGAGCTGAGCGTGCATGACGTTGGGGCTGCCAGCCTTCACATTCAGCGCCGCTTCGTGAATCACGGCCCAGACTTCCGGTGCCTTCGGGCGAGTCAGCACGGACTGCCGCGCCATCCGCACCTCGACTTTCGCCTCCGCGTCCCCGTCCATGTAGCCGCCGAGTTCGGTGAAAATGGCTCGCGAGTAGTCGGGAGTCTGGAACAGCCCGGGGATGAAGGCCGACTGGTACGTCTTGACCGCCGAGGCGTCGGATTCCAGGGAGGCCATGCTGACGGTCTGATCGTTCACGACGTCGGCGTAGCTGACCCACCAGCCCTGCTTGCCAGCGTTCTTGGCGATGTCGAGCAGGCCGGCCTTCACGTCGTCGTCGACCTCGTAAAAGTCGAGGATCTGCGCGACCTCGTCGGCCTTGACCGCGCCCTTGGCTGTCTCGGCGCGGCTGATCTTGTAGACGCTCCAGTTCGGCAGGACCTTGCTGACGTCTTCTGCGGTCAGCCCCTTGTCCTCGCGGATCCGGCGGAGCGCAGCGCCCAACTGCATGCGCCTCACGGTCTGGACGAATGCCACCCCTTGCCCCCTCCTTCGGAGATCGTGAGCACAGTGTGCCCCTCCGCAGGACATGCGCGCCACCGCCCTGGAGCGGCATATGCCACTACATTGCGGAGATTCGTGCAAGCTTGCGCGTTGTTCACAAGAGGTTGCGCTGCTTCGTGCCAGCGTCCATGCTTTGCGTAACGAAAGGCGAGCGCTCCGTTGGGAGTTGCGCGGCTCGCTTTGCCTTCGCTGCTCTCTCGCAACGATCTTGATCGACCGTCAGACCAGGGCTTACCGCAGGTGGGCCGAGTGCCGGACGGCCATTGCGACCGCCTCGGCCGCTTCCCCGGAACCACCCCCCACCGCTGCCGCAGCGGCACCCCGGAGGAACAGTCATGTCCCTGGTTGAGTTCAGAATTGGCGCTAGCGCCAGAGGAGTTCGGGAGATTCGCCACCGGCTGGTGAACGGACTCCGGGGCGTGGGTCTGTCGCCGAGTGAGGTCGACAATCTTGGCATCATGTCGTCCGAGCTGGGCACCAACGCCTTTGTCCACGGCACCGACGGGACGGGCAACCAGGAGCTGCACGTCATCGCTGTTCGCACCCTCAGTGGCCGTATCCGGGTGGAGGTGACGGACCCGGGCACCGGGACCGTGCGCCTGGGCCGGGGCCGCTCGGCGTCGGAAGGCGGCCGCGGTCTACTGGTCGTACGTAGCCTGGCCGCGGCGCACGGGCTGCACCGGAACAAGGCCACCGGCGCCCGAACCGGATGGTTCGAGATGGAGGTCGAGGTGCTCCGGCCGACGGACGACGAGCCGACCGCGGACGTCACCTCGACGCAGGAGACCTCACGTCCGGCCGATGCGGTCGTGTTCGACGTCCGTGCTCGCTCGGCTGTGGCCATCGGCGCGACCGGCCCCTGGCCGCTGCGCGCAGCGTAGACCCCGGCGGCCCGGGCTACGGGACCAGGGCCGCCGGACCAATCCCCCACCCCCGCAGCGCCGTCGCGTGCAGGTCCAGATCCCGTCGGCCATGCGTGTGGTGATCACACCGAGGCCGGCGGACCGTCCGGGCGCCGAGCTCGATGCCTCTTCCCCCGGGAGGCGCGAGGGCGCCAGGACAGGGTGGGTGGCCGAACCGGTGCGGCCACCCACCCGGATATCGACTAGCCACACCGCCTTCGCCCAGCGACGCGGCAAAGGTGCAGGCCAGCAGACAGACCCACCGCCCCAGCCCAAGGCAGGAACGACTTCGGGCCCCGGGGCGCAGATTCCCGAGGAAGGGAACGGCAGATGAAGCGCATCGCTACGTACGGCAGGCCCGGCGCGGGGAAGTCGACGTTCACCGGCGACCTGGCCGAGGAGCTGACCAGCCGCGGCTTCACGGTGGTCCGGCTCCGCCTGGCCGAGCCCCTGTACGAGCTGCAGGGCGTGGTGTACGCGACCGCGGGCCGACCGCTCGCCGACAGCCGCGTCCAGGACGGGCAGCTCCTCAACGCGCTCGGTCACCACCTGCGCCGCATCAACCCCGGCGCGCTCACCGACCGCTTCACCTGGCGCGTGCAGGAGGTACCGCAGGACGCGGTGGTCCTCTGCGACGACATGCGCGCCCCCGACGTCGACGCCCTCGCTGACCTCGGCTTCACCATGATCCAGGTGTGGGCGCCGGACGACCTGCGCCGCCTGCGCAAGGAGGGCCGAGGCGACCTCAGCCCCGGCGACGAGTCGCACCCCACCGAGGCGGAGATCGCCATCACGCCGCACCACAGGGTGGAGAACACCGGCTCCCGGGAGATGCTGCGCGCCCGGGCCCGCCAGATCGCAAACGAGGTGCTCGCGTGATCCTCACGGGCCCCGAGATCGCGGAGCAGAGGGCGGCCGGCCGGATCACCATCGAACCGTTCCTCAAGGAACAGGTGAACCCGAACTCCTACAACTACCTCCTCGGCCCCACACTGGCCGTCCACCGCACCCACGCCATCGACGCCCACGACGACCACCCCCTGGACGAGTTCACGATCCCGGTCGGCGGGGCCCTGCTCCTGCCTGGCCGGATCTACCTCGGCACCACCGTGGAGCGGATCGGCAGCGCGCACTTCGTCACGAGCCTGATCGGCCGATCCTCCCTCGGCCGCCTCGGCGTCTTCACCCAGTACTCCGCCGACATGGGCAACCTCGGCCCCGAACACCAGTGGACGTTGGAGATCGAGGTGGTCCAGCCCACCGTCGTCTACGCCGGAATGAAGCTCGGACAGGTCACCTTCTGGGTGCCAACTGGCAAGAAGCAGCCCTACGCGGGGCACTTCGGCTGCATCAACCAGGCGACGGCGCCGCCGCCGCGGCTCCTCGCCGCCAACTCCACCCCGCTGCCGGCGCTCACACCTGCCGCCTGACCCACGAAAGGAAGCCGAATCGTGGCCATCCTCACCGGCCCGGAGATCGTGCGCCAGCGAGGCGCCGGGCGCATCCGGATCGAGCCGTTCGACGAGCAGCGGGTCAACCCGAACTCCTACAACCTCACGCTCGGCAACGAACTCCTCTACTACACGGGTGCCGTCCTCGACACCCGCCGCCCGAACCCGTACGAGGTGGTGGAGATCCCTCCGGAGGGGTTCGAACTGCAGCCCGACCGTATCTACCTCGCCGCCTCGGTGGAGGTGGTGGGCAGCGAGTACTTCGTCCCCACCATGGGCTCCCGTTCCGGCTCCGCCCGGCTCGGTGCCTTCTCCCACGTCACCGCCGACCTGATCGACCAGGGCTCCTTCGGCCAGCTCACCCACCAGCTGCGCGTGGTGCAGCCGCTGAGGATCTACGCCGGGGACTCCCTCGCGCAGGTGCGTTTCTGGGACGCCGTCGGCGAAGCCCTCCTGTACACGGGCAAGTACCAGGGCAGCCGCGGACCGATGCCGTCGCAGATCCACCACGACCACGACGGGGCGCAACGGTGACGGCCGACGTCTCCCCGGTGTTCGAGGTCAACCCGGCCTACCGCTGCTCGGACCCGGGCGCGGCCCGTCTGGTCGCCACCGCGTTCGAGACGATCCGAGCGCGGTACCGGGAGGGCGTGCACCAGATCGGGGCGGCGATCATCGCCGAGGACGGGAAGGTGTGGGTGGGCGTCCACCTGGAGGCGATGGTGGGCCGGTACAGCGTGTGCGCGGAGATGGTCGCGCTCGGGATCGCCCGGCTGAACACCGACCGCCGTCTCCTGGCGGCCGCTGCCGTGCGGTACCCGAAGCCGTCCGAGGGCGGTCCGGCGCGGATCGTCGCCCCGTGCGGTGGCTGCCGTGAAGTGCTGCTCGACCACGCGCCGGACATGCAGGTGGTGATCCCGCAGGGCGAGCAGGGCCTCCTCGTCTCGCTGGACGGCCTGCTCCCGGCGAAGTACGTCGGGACGAAGTGGGCTCAACTCCCGGGCCAGCAACGCTAGGGGATCACATTGTGATCGTTGGTAGCGTCCGCGTGATCCGCCGGGCCGCCCGTCGGCCCGGCACCGACCTCCTACCCGAGAGGACCCCATGACCAGGACGATCCGCCGAGCCGTCATCCCCGCCGCCGGCCTCGGCTCCCGCCTGCTGCCGCTGACCAAGGCGACCCCCAAGGAGATGCTGCCCGTCGGCGACAAGCCGGTGATCGAGCACACCGTCCGCGAGCTCATCGCCTCCGGGATCACCGACATCACCATCGTCGTCTCCTCCGGCAAGAGCCTCATCCAGGAGCACTTCCGCCCGAACCCCGTCTTGGTCGACCAGCTGCGCGCCGACGGGAAGACGGCGTTCGCCGATGCGGTGGAGGAGATCGGAGAGCTCTCCCGGCTCGGCCACATCACCTACCTCGACCAGCACGGCCCGTACGGCAACGGCACTCCCGTCCTCAACGCCGCGCGGAACTTCGGTGACGAGGCGTTCCTGGTCCTGTGGCCCGACGACGTCTTCGTGGCTGCCGTTCCGCGCGCCCAGCAGCTGATCAGCGCCTACGAGGCCACCAACTCCCCGGTTCTCGCGCTCATGCCCATGGACCCCGCCGACTCCCACCGCTACGGCGTACCCGTGGTGAAGGAGGACCTGGGCGCCGGGCAGCTGCGCATTACCGGCCTGGTCGAGAAGCCGAACCCGCAGGACGCGCCGTCGGCGTACGCCGCGATCGGCGGCTACGTCATCACCCCCGGCATCGTGGACGAGATCCGCGAACAGGTGAAGCGCTGGGAGAAGGACGCGGGCGGCGAGATCTACCTCACCGACGCCATCAACGCCTACGCCGCCACCCGTGCCGTCTACGGACAGGTGATCGAGGGGACCTGGTACGACACCGGCAACCCCTCCGCCTACCTGCGCGCCCAGTTCGCGGCCGCGCTCGCCGACCCCGAGTACGGGCCGGACCTGCTCCAGCTCGCCCGGGAGCTCGGAGCCCCGCAGACCCCCACCCGGGCCTGACACAGCACCGCCGGGGCCGCTTTGGCGGCCCCGGCCGACCCCGACCACACCCACCGCTCAGCACCGAGGAGAGACCCGGAATGCCCCCGCTGAACCTCGACACCGCCCTGATCTTCTTCCCCCGTGGCGGCTCGGCACAGGTGGCCCGGTACCTCCTCGGCGAGTTCAACATCCGCGGCTGGAACACCCGCATCCACGCCGGCTCCCTCGGCCGGCCCGGCGACGTCGGCCACGCTCCCACCTTCTACGCAGGCCTCAACCTCCACCCCTACGACTACAACCCCGCCCATGCGGCCTGGAAAGCCGGAGAGGACCCGCAGGGCCATCCCCAACCCTTCCACCCCTCCTACGAGGACCGCTCCGGCGGTGTACCGGGAGGTTGCCCCGACCCCTTGTTCTCCGCCGTCCCGCCGACCTCGGCCATCCGCCTCGCCGGAGCATGGCAGCGCCACCTGCTGGACAACAGGCCGTCGACGGGCCTCGATGTTCTCCACCTCCACCACCTGTCCTACCTGCAGTTCGCCGCCATGCGCGCCTACCCCGGTGTCCCCACCATCACCACCGTGCACGGCACCGACCTCAAGCAGCTCCAGGGGATTATCGCCCGCATACACCTCGCCCACCGCCTGGACGCCAGCGTGGCAAGCCTCGCCCTGCGGCTCAACGAGCTCGACCCGCAGGAGCGCGCGAAGGAGGTCGACCGCCTGGCCACCGCCGGCAGCCTGAGCGAGGAGGAACACGACCTGCTTGCCACCACCGACTGGCGGAAATGGCGGTACTCCGAGCCCTGGTACCAGCGTTTCCAGCATGCCGCCGATTTGGCCGGCCACGTCGTCACCGTCTCGGTTCACGACCGCGACCTCGCCCGCGAACTCCTGCCCAGCCTCAGACTCCAGGACGTGCCGGTCATCACCAACGGCTGCGACACCGCCCGTTTCCGCCCGGCCCGGCTCACCGACGGCGAGCGGCTGGCCAACCTCCGTCGCTGGCTGGTCACCGACCCCCGCGGCTGGGCCCCCGGCCAAGGCCCCGGAAGCATCCGGTACGCCGAGCACGACGTCGACCGTCTGCGGGATCCCCGCACCGGCCAGCTTCGTCCCATCCTGCTGTGGGTCGGCCGCTTCCTCGAGTTCAAGAAGGTGCCGATCCTCCTGGAGGCCTTCGCGCGCGCCCGCCGCCACCTCAGCCCGGCTCCCGCCCTAATCATGTGGGGCGGCTACCCCGGAGAGCACGAAGGCGAGCACCCGGCCCTCCTCGCCCAGCGCCTCGGCATCGAGGACGACGTGTACTTCGCCGGCTGGCGGGACCACACCGACCTCCCCTCCGGCTTCCACACCGCCGACCTCATGGTCGCACCGGCCGTCGGCGAGCCGTTCGGCATGGTCTACGTCGAAGCAATGGCATCCGGATGCCCGCCCGTTGCCACGGCCAGCGGAGGACCCGGACGCATCATCACCGCCACCGGCGAAGACGCCAACGGCTACCTCGCCCGCCCCAACAGCGTCGATGACCTGACCACCGTCATCACCCGCTCCGTACGCGAGTGGCGCGAGCGTCGCCGACGCGCGGCCAATGCCGCCGTCCACGCTCACGCCACCTACTCCTGGGCCACCGTGGCCGACCAGTACGAGGCGTTGTACCGCCGCGCGATCGAGAAGGGCGGGCAGACCGCCCCCTGACCGAGCGCCAGGCCTCATAACCACCCCGCCACCTCACGACCGGGCGGACTACCGACCTGCACGAGAACGGAGAACACCGCGTGAGTCCCATCCAGGCACTCCTCTTCGACCTGCACGGCCTCTTCCAGCACTTCGAAAACGAGGGCGCGGCACAAGGCGAAGCAGCCGCTGGCCTTGCCCCCGGCACCCTCGCCCGCTACGCCTACGACCACCCGGACTACGAGGCGGCGAAGGTCGGCCTGATGACCGACGCCCAGTGGGCGGCCGGCGTCGAACAGCGCCTGGTCACCGACCACGGACACCAGGCCAGGGCGGCGATCGAACCGTGGCGCACCGACCGCGGACGCCCCGACCCCGAGATGATCGGCCTCCTCCGCCAGCTGACGGCCGCCGGAACCGTCTGCGGCATCCTGTCCAACTTCACCGACGCGATGCACAGCGACCTCGGCCTGCATGGGATCCACCCCGACTTCGCGTTCGCGTCCGCCGACCTGCGCGTCACCAAGCCCTCTCCGCTCGCCTTCCGCGCGGCGGCCGAGCTCATGGGCTTCGACCCGGCGAACGTCTTCTACTTCGACGACGAGTTGACCTTCGTGGACGGAGCCCGCGCGGCGGGCATGCGCGCCGAGCTGTTCACCACGCCGGCGGCGTGCGCGCAGCGCCTCAACGCACTCGGTCTGGACGTCCGGACCGGAGCCACCGCATGAACGCGGACCCGACCACACGGGACGAGCCCGAGCGGGAGCAGACCCTGCCCCGACGTCAACCCGGCGCCCACTGGCGTACGCCGGACCAGCCCGCCGGAGTCTTTCGCGCCTTCATGCCTGACCGGCCCCTGCCCTTCGGGGCCGGCAGGACGACACCGGGCAACCGGACAGGCGCCTTCCTCGCCCGCCAGCCGGAACGCCGCTGGCTCTCCGCCGCCGAGGCCTTCGACACGCCCTCGGCGCTCAACGTCCGAAGCAGCGGGCGGACTGGCGAGCGTCCGCTCCCCTGAGCGCCTGGAACGGCCGGGCCTACGTGCCCCTCGACCGCACGAACGACCCGGACGGCTGGTACACCGAGCTGTACTCCGGCATCGACGCGGCGGCCGTCACCCAGCTCACCGACGCCCGGCCCTCGTACCGCTGTCCGCACCCTCCGTGGTGGCCCCGGAGTCCTACCTCTGACCCCAGCCGCAAAGTAGCGCTGAAGGTGCCTCAGTCCGCTCGCGCCTCGGTAGGCTCAAGGCCATGCCGTCCTTGGTATCCAGTACTGGTAGGAATCGCTGATCGGGCGGTCTGTGTTCGTCAGTTCAGCTAGCACCAGCACGCCCCCTCGTTGCTGAGGGTGACCAGATGCACTCCTCAGGCTGCGGTGATGCAATGGAAGTTGGGGATTTCGTTCGCCTCCAAGACCACACCGGAATGCGGCTGTACATCCACTCATTTGCTGTGCAGCTCGTTCAACGGAACGGAGCAGCCCATGGGCGCGATCTACGACGACAAGAGAATGGCGTGTGGCTGGTACCGCTCCGGTTCCGTGTATGACTCATCCGAATCGAAAGTCGGCTCGGTGGATGCCTCCGGGCGCGTCTACGACACGTTGGGGATGCTCAGGGGGAGGGTCAACGAGTACGGCAGGGTCTGGGATGAGAAGGGACTCGAAGTCGGCAAGGTGAGCGAAAACGAGAAGAAGGTCTACAGCGACGTGTTTCTGGTGGGGCTTCATTCTGAGCCGGACACCACTTACAGCCCGTACGAGCCGTACCTGATACGGGACGGTCACCGGGCAGGAGCGGGCCTCCTACTGCTCCTCGGCGCTGCGGAGAAGGCGCGCGCGGCTGGCTGGATCTGACCGGGCACCTATGTCGTCCAAAGTGGCACCCTCGCCGACAGCGCCAGGTCGACCCGGAACGTCGCCTTCGCCTGACCGCGCACTGCTCAGCTAGAAGGCTCGGAGGCCGAGGCGCACACTGGAAATAGATCAGATAACCAACGAATAGATCCAAATGGACTGGCAATGCAGCCGACATGCACCATCTGCAGTGCGCCCACTGACACACTTCTCTGCCTCCGCGGAGGCGGTAAATGGCTGACCGGCGCACTTATGAAGCTAGGAATCGAGCCCGATGAGGCCACCTTCATGATCAGCAAGTTCCTTGACTGTGAACCCAGCGAGGTCTTCAGTCATCAGAAATACGAAGATTTACCGCTGATCTGTTGCTACAAGTGCGCAAAAAAGGCAGGCTTCCCAGCCCCTGAGACTGCAGGAATACCCAACCCCACCATTCTCTCCCAGCCCAGCGACTGGTAGCCGTCGCCGCTTGCCTCAACTGCAGACGATGATCTCGACACATCCTGCCGGGTGAATCCTCGATACTGCCAGCCGCCCGAAACCCATCCGATGGAGCTGATGACTTAACCGTGCGCAGGACCCCCATCCTCCAGGGCTAGATGACGAGTTCGGCGCAGTGGTCCGACTGGAGGCACTGGTGAGTGGCGACGACTGGAGTTCGCTGTCGACAAGCGAGTTAATAAATATCCTGCCTATTGCGGACAGGGAGCATGACGCCTGGACCGTTCAATCCATTGTGGAGGTATTGGCAGAGCGTGATCCTGGAGTTAAACAAGCCCTCACTCAATGGTCCAAGGACCCGGGCGACAGTCGATTGATTTGGAATGTAATCCAAGAAGCCCTCGACAATTCGCCAAAGAAGCACTGGTGGCAGCGTCGCGGCGGCGGGTCGAATAAGGTCCACCGCGACAGGCCGAAGTGGCCTGTCAGGGAGCTGCTCGCAGATGGAGAGACATGCACAATAACCAAAGATGAAATTAGCATTTCGGACGGCAGGAGGCTCGCTATGTCCGAGGTGGGAGCCCTCCACTACGATCCGGACTTGCGGCTCGTCATAGATGCATATCCGAAGTGGCTAGGCTTTCAGTGCAGGTCAAAGGAGTCGCGAGAGCAACTTGCCTTAATGATTGCACTTCTCTCCTCTTCGCCCCTTCACGATGACGATATAAAGGCGCTTAAGAAGAAATATCTTAAGTGAATCATTGGGGACCAGCGCCCGCCCCGTTGTCGAGCCGAACGCTCATCTCATGGGCCGGAGGGCACCGCCCTTGAGCCAGTGCGGGCCGGGGATCACCGGGCGCCGCCCTCGACCTGGGAGGGGATGCGGCTGGTGCGGAGCTCGCGCAGGTCGGGGATGTGGTTGTACAGCGTCCCCGGGCTGATCTTGAGGAGCTTGGCGATCGCGGTGATCGAGAGGTCGGGGTTGGGCAGCATGTCGCGCGCGGCCTTGATGATGTCCGGGTTGACCGAGGGCCGGCCGCCGACCTTGCCGCGGGCCCGGGCGGCGGCCAGGCCCTCGCGGGTGCCGGAGACGATCAGCTCGCGGATGAACTCGGCGAGGGCGGCGAAGACGTGGAAGACGAGCCGGCCGCCGGGGGTGGTGGTGTCCAGGCGCTCGTGCAGCGAGGTGAAGCCGATCTCCCGGCGCCGGAGCTCGCTGACCATGTTGATCAGGTCCTGCAGGGACCGGCCGTAGCGGTCGAGCGCGGGGACCACCAGGGTGTCGCCGCGCTGGAGGAAGGCGTGGCACGCCTGAAGCTCCGGGCGGTCGTCGTCCTTGCCGGACTTCTTGTCGGCGAAGATCCGGCGGCAGCCGGCTTCGGTGAGGGCGTCGATCTGACGGTCGAGCTTCTGTCCGCCGGTGGACACCCGTGCGTATCCGATGCGGATCTCGGTCCGGACGGCCGGTTCGGCGACCAGGAGTTCGAACTGGTCCGGTTCAAGTGGCGTGCTCACGCCCGAATCCTCTCAGAAAAGGGTGGTCGGAGGTTGTTGAACCACCCCGGTTTCTGAAGGAGTTTTTGAAGGCCCTGGGGGTCTTTGCGATCTCGCTCCGGCGATCTTCAGCAAACGTTGGTTTTCTGAAGCTTGGAGGATGGCGAGGGTAAGTCTGCCCCTGGGGGGCCGACGACGAGGCCTGCGGCCAAGGAGCCAGGGCAGGCGACGTACAAATGATCCCGTCACACGGATGGGTGACCTCCCGGACTCGGACAGGGAGCCCCTCAAACGGGCCAAGAGACCTGGATGATCGCTGGGTAAGAGCGAAGTCGCATCGGCCAGTTGGCCCAGCCCAGCAAGAGCGGGCGATGATGAGCGTGCAGGCACGGTCTTCCGCAGGGACTCGACACCTTGTGGTTACTGGAAGCCGTGCCTGCCTCTGCTTCGCCCCGAGGCAGGCAGCCGCGCAGCAGCCCGAAGCGCCCCATCACCCATCAAGCCGGATATGCCACGAGAATGACGGAGCCCTGGTTGCGCAAAGCCACCAAGTTGCTGGCCGTCCCGGCACATGCTGGAGTGGAGGAGGCGCAAGAAAGTGAACCGGATTCGACCTTAATGCGTTCTGCCCCTGTGGCACCTGCGGAAGCCAAAACTGGCGCGTCCGAATAACAGGCAAGGCGGCGCCTAACTTGATCTTTAACCTGTGCGGCGAGGTCGAGGGGTGCTGGACTTCTTTGTCTTCTTCTCCGGCGGCGGCTTCGTGGTGTCTGTTTTGCGGACCGT
>NZ_JBVHHY010000038.1:0-56335 GCF_055560835.1 Kitasatospora sp. NPDC023120
ACATGGCGGTGATCTTCGCGGACACCCGGACCGCGAAGATCACCGCCAGCGCATCACGCCACGCAGTTGATCAATTACCCAACACTTTCTGAGGCTGCCGGCGAGCTGGATGATGAAGTCCCGCACGGTGTGGGCGGGCACCAGGTCCGGCCTGGCTCCGTTCCCGGCTGCGACGCCGGGCTGGGGCGGCAGCGTGGCGAGGTGTCGGTCGAAGCGGACGGCCACCGCCTCGGGGTCGAGCGCGGGGTGCAGGCCCCAGCCGTCCTTGAGGCGGAGCAGCTCCTCGCGGTCGGGGAAGTGCCCGGTCTCGGGGAGTTCGGCGGTGGTCTGGTCGATGGGCGGCATGCGGAGCGTCCCGTCGGTGCGTGGCTGGGGGTGTGCTGCCACGGTCAGGGGGCGGGTGCGCGGGACGTGGTCGGGGCGCGCCGAGCGGGTGGACTTTCACTCCGCCAGATCAGCGGTTCGGGCATCGGCGCCACACGACGATCGGCGACGGGGGCGACCGCAGGGGCCGCCCGCCCCCGGCCGGCGACTGCGGCCGGGGGCGGGCGGTGGTTCACGGGTTGATCGTCAGTGACCGGTGGCGTCCTTCAGGGCGTCCTTGGCTTTCCGGCCGGCCTGGGCGCTGGCGCCCCTGACCTGGTCCGCCTTGCCCTTGGCGATGAGTCGTTCGTTGCCGACCGTCTTGCCGGTGGCCTCTTCGACCTTGCCCTTGGCTGCGGTTGCGGTGTGCTTGGCCTTCTTTCCGGCGCTCATGGGTGCGTCACTCCTTTCCCGGAGTCGGGATCCACTTCGGCGTGTGCCCTGCCTCGGGGTCTCCATGCCCGTGGCCGGCGGATCGACCGGCCTGGGCCGGGGCGGGGCTCCGGAGGGTCACTCGGGGGCGAGCAGGGGGCCGAGCGGGCCGAGGTCGATGTTGAGGTCGTCCGGGGTGAGGCCGAAGTGCTCGCGCAGCTCGTCGATGCGTTGTTCCAGGGCCATCAGGGTCAGGCCGAGCGACTCGATCCGGTCGTCGTCGAGGTCCCCCTGGTCGATGCGGCGAAGGGCTTGGCGTTCCATGAGCTGGTGGACGAGTTCGACCAGGGCCAGGACCAGGCAGGTGAGGTCCCGCGCAACGGTCTCGGGGTCCAGCGGCACGCGGCGGTTGGTGGCCGGCCGGTCGCTCGTATCCGGCTTCCCGGCGCGGCGGTCGGCGGGAGGCGCTGCGCGTGACGGGGGGTCGGGCGAGTTCACGTCGGCTCTCCGCGGTCGTAGGGGCCCTGGGTGGCGGGTTCGACGGCGGCTCGCACGGAGGCGATCATGGCGCGCAGGCTGATGCGGACCAGGTCGATGTCGGCGATGGACAGCGTGATCTCGCCCGCGATGACCACGCCGCCGGCGAGGAGGCGGTCGAGCAGGTCGACCAGCGCGACGTGCCGCTCGGGGGTGGGGGACGAGAAGTCGGGCCGAGCGTCCGACGGTCGGGGGCTGACGGTCATGGCGGCTCGCCCTCGTGGTGGGAGGTCGTGGTGAAGGAGTAGGGCGGCCAGGGGCCGGTCGTCTCCAGGCGCAGGCCGGGAAATCGGGCGGACAGCGCGCTGACGGCCTCGTGGAAGTCGGTCGTGCGGGTCTGCTCGACGAGGTAGGCGCCGTTGAGGACCATCGGCTCGGCGAGGCCGGCTGCCTGGGGCGACTGGAGCGGGTGGCGCATGGCTTCGACTGCCGCTCCTGCGAGCACGGTGTGGACGTGCACGGCGTCGTCCGAGGCCTGCTGGAGGGCCTGCTCCTGTCGGCGACGGTGGGCCTGGCGGCGCAGGAGGTAGGCCGTGCCCGGGCGGAGCGCCGGATCCTGCTGTGGATCGCCGCCTCCGGCGTCGACACCGGCCGGCGGACCGGTGGACGGACCGGTGGGCGCGAGGTAGGCCTTGACCCCCCATTCGACGCGGCCGGCGGTGCGCCGGAGCGAGGCCAGCAGCTCGTCGCGGTGTTCCACGAGCATGTCGGCGGCCCGCTGGTCGTCGCGGTAGAGCGTGGCGAAGCGCAGGGGCAGTACCGGGGCGGCGCGGGCCAGGGTGTCGACCACGTGGTGGTGCGTGCGAACGGCGTGCTCGAGCCACGCGGGATCCTCCAGACGCGTCTTCAGGACCTCCTCGTCGAAGTCCGTGCGGGGTACCGCGCCCACCAGTGCGGTCAGTCCCGGAGCGGCGATGACGTGCGGTGTTTCACCGGCCACGCCCGTCAGACCGGGCGGAGCGGTCTGGCCGGCGCCGGTGATGGCGTAGAGCCAGGTGTTGGTGGGTGGCTGTGTGCTCATGAGAGTTCGGTCCGGGGGGTGCGCCGGGTGCGGGGAGTCTTGCGGGCGGGCGGGGTGTCGGCGTCCCGGCCGTCCACGGCGTCCTGCGCGTCAGTGGTTCTCGTGGCGGCGGAAGCGCTGTGGGCGGCTTCGATCTGGCCGAGGCGCTCGCGCAGGAGCCGGTTCTCGGCGGCGAGGTCGCGCCGGCCGGAGGAGAGGCTCGGGTCGTGCTCCCACCAGTCGATGCCCATCTCGCGGGCCCGGTCGACGGAGGCGATGAGGAGACGGATCTTGATCGTGAGCAGCTCGATGTCGAGGAGGTTGATCCGGATGTCCCCGGCGATGACGATGCCCTTGTCCAGCACCCGCTCGAGCAGGTCGGCCAGGTTCGCGGACTGCGGAGCCGCGGACGTCCTCGGCAGGTGCGACAACGGACCCGAGCCGCCGTAGCCGCTCAACTCGCTCATGACAGCTCCTCGTTCGCCCGTCCTCGGTGGTACCGGCGGTCCCTGCGGTAGGACACGAGTTCGCCTTCCGGGTCCAGCACGACCTGGTAGACGGCCAGGATGTCGGTCGAGTCGGGAACGCGGCGGGCCTCCAGCACCTCCACCCCCACCTGCCAACCGTCCTCGGTGCGGTCGAGCGACGTGACGCCCTCCGCGGTGCGCCCGGTGAGTTCCCGCACGCAGACGGCCGCTCGCGCGGCGGCGCCGCGCGCGTCGAGCCGCTCCGGCTCCGCTCGGCGACGGGCCGCGGGTGGGTTGCCGGTCCGGCGGGCCGGGGGCGTGCTCCGGCGCCGTGAGGGGGCCGGTCCCTCGCCTTCCTCGGGCCGCGGGTCGTCCGCACCGGTTCGACGGGTGGCGGACGTCGTGCGGCGCCGGGGTGGGGTGGGCGCTTCGCTTGCGTCCTGCGGTTCGGGCGGGCGGCGACGTGTGGTGCGCGGCTGCTGGTCCGGCGGAGGACGGCGGCGCGGGGCCGGAGCCTCCTCCTCCGGGTCGGGCGCGGGCGGTGGACGCCGCCGGGGCCGGGCGGGCTCGGAACGTGCGGCGGCGCGGTGCGGCGCGGGGTCTTCGGTGTCCCGGGGCCGAGCGGCGTGGCGGGGGCGCGGCTCGCGTTCAGGCACGGCGCTACACCTCCGGGCCCCCGGTGTCGCCCTTGGTCTGCCACAGGCGCCGTACGAGTTCCTCCTCCTGCACGGCGGCTTCCTCGTCGCTGATCGCGCCACTCGCGCGAGCGGCTTCCACGTCCGCCAGGCGGGCGCGGATGACCGTGGGGTCGGTCAGCTCCCGGCGGGCCTGCTCGTAGAGCTGTTCCGCCACCCAGACGAACCCTCGGACGGGGGCCAGCGGAAGGGTGAACAGCCCTGTGATCAGTCCCATGACCGGGCTCCTTGCTCCGCGGGTGGGGCCCCGGCCATGGCTTCGGTGGCGAAGTCGTAGGGGGCGAGCGGGCCGAGCAGCCGCACGGTGGTGCGGTCCGCCCAGTCGCGGGCGAGGTCTTCCGCGGCAGCCTCGAACGCGTTCCAACCGGTCTTGGCGACGAGGAAGGAGGCGCTGACGGCCTGGTCGCCGACCGCATCGGCGGCCGACGCGGCGCTGACGGCCACGGCGAGCGGCTTCAGGCGGTCCAGGGCGATCGCGGTGTCGGACTCGCGACGGGTGGCGATCTCGCTCGCGATCATCTCGCCGAGGCGCACCCGCTCGTAGTAGGCCGCTTCCTCGGGGAGGGCGGCGATGTCCTCGCGGAGCCGGGCGATGTCCTCCCGCTCGGTGAGTACCTCCCGCAGGACGCGCTCCTGCCGGTAGGTGGCGCGCAGCGTGAACTGGGCGGTGTCGCGCAGGTCCTCCAGCGCGTTCAGGAACGCTTCCTCGTGGGGGGCGAGCAGTTCGTCGGCCACGGCGTCGGCGTCGCGGACCACCGCGCCGAAGCGCATCGGCAGCACGGCGCCGCGGGCGGCCAGGGTGTCCAGGACGCGGGCGTGACCCCGTAGGTCGGCCGCGGTTCCCAGCGGGCCGTCGGTCGCGACGTCGCTGACCAGAGCCGCAATGCCCCGGTGCCGTACCAGCGTGACCGGCGCGGGCGGGTCGCCGATCCCCTCCAGCCCGGAGGGGTCGGTGCCCGCCGGCACGATCCCGTACACGTAGCAGGCCTGTTGGCGGGTGGGGGTGGGACTGTTCATCACTCGTGCTCCCTACGCTGGGTGCGCGAGCGGGGCCGGGGTCGCTCCCGGGGCTCGGGCTCCTCGTCGTCGTCCCCTCTGACCCGGTCGATCACTTCGTTGACCGTGTCCTTGACGCCCTCGAGCGCGCCTTTCGTCTTGCGCCGGGCGCCGCCCTGGCGCATGTCCTGCATCAGTTCGGGCAGGCCTTCGGACTTGTCCTCCTTCAGGTCCAGGCGGTTGACGGCCTCGGCGAAGCGCAGGTACGTGTCGACGCTGGCGACCACGATGCGTGCGTCGATGGTCAGCAGTTCGATGCCGACCAGGGAGACGCGGATGTAGATGTCGATGACCAGGCCCTTGTCGAGGATCAGGTCGACGACGTCGACCAGACCGCTCGACGAGGGCCGGTCCAGGTAGTGGCTGGGACGCGGGGCGACGGTCATGACGGCTCACCTCGCCCGTGCCGGCGCGCGCCTGCGGGATCGTGGGGCGCTCCGTTCGTCGTCGTCCGAGGGGCGGGGCTCCTCGTCGTACTCGTCCTCGGCGGCGTCGTCTTCGTCGTATGCGTACTCGTCGGCGCCGTAGTCGTCCTCGCCGTAGTCCTCCGGTTCCTCTTCCTCGTCGTACTCCTGCGGTCGGCCCCCGGTCTCGTCCTCGTCCTCGAGCTCCCCCTCGTCCTCGTCCTCGTCCTCGTCCTCGTCCTCGTACTCGTCATCCGGCGGCTCGTCCTCCCAGCCCTCGCCCGCGGCGTCCTCGTCCTCGGGCTCGTCCTCGCCCGCGGCGTCCTCGTCCTCGGGCTCGTCCTCGTCGTACTCCTCGGACTCCTCCTCGTCCTGCGGCTCCTCGCCGTCCTCGCCGTCCGGTTCCTCCTCGTCGTCGGCCCCGGGCTCCTGCTCGTCCCGCTCGTCCTCTTCGTCGTACCCGCCCTCGGCGTCTTCGTCCTCGAGGGCTTCCTCGTGGGAGAGCACGACGTCGCCGTCGCGGATCTCCCCTCGCCAGCCCTCGACCGCGTCCGGGTCGAGGATGGTGCGGGTCATCACGTGGCGACGGAAGTGCTTGAGTTCCAGGCGTGTCCGTCGGCCCTGGGCCCGCCACAGGTTGCCCGCGCGCTCGAACAGGCCCTGCGGGTGGTACTCCAGCACCAGGAGGATCTTGGTCAGGTTGGGCGCCAGTTCGTGGAAGGTCACCGTGCCGTCGGCATAGCCCTTGTCGCCCTTGGACCGCCAGACGATCAACTCGTCCGGCACCTGCTCGATGATCGTCGACTCCCACTTCCGGTGGGAGAGGAAGATCCCGGCCTTCCACGCGACCTTCTCGTCGGACTCCTGCTCCACCTTCTCGAGCCGTTTGGTGAAACGGGGGAAGTCCTGGAATTGGGTCCACTGGTTGTAGGCCACCCGCACCGGGACCCCGACCTCGATCTCCTCGACGATGTTGGTGACCTTGAGCTTGCCGCCCTTGCCGCCCCCCTTGCCACCTCCGCCACCGGTGAGCTTGTTGCCGACGATCTGCTTCAACCCCGCGGCGCCCGCCCCCACCAGCATCCGCATCGGAGACGCCCCGCCGTCTTCGCCGTCACCGTGCCCGCCCCATGGGCTGACGCCGTGCTCCGCGTAGTCGGCGAGCTTCCCGGTGACATCGGCAACCTTGTCGCTCGCCGCCGCCACGGCCCGTTCCCCGGCTGCGGCAGCCAGTTCGCGTGCCTGCTGCATCAGCTTGTCGGTGGGCAGGGCTTCCAGTAGTTCACCCAGTCCCAGCGGGCCCTGGTCCTTGTTGGTCTGCTCGGCCATCGTCGTCATCCCCGCTTGCGCGCCGTCGAGGCGCGGGTGGTCGTGGACTTGCGCGCCGCCGGGGCCTTCTTCGTCGACGCCGCTGTGCTCTTGCGAGCGGAGGTCGAGGAGGCCGCAGCCTTGCGGGGCGCGGTCGAAGCCGTCTTCCTCGTGGCCGTCTTCCTGGTGGCCGCCTTCGGCGCAGCCGTCTTCTTCGCGGCCGTCGTCTTCGCGGCCGTCGTCTTGCGTGGGGCGGCGGCCTTCTTCGCCGGGGCCTTGGACTCCGCGGTCTTGCTCGCCGGCCGCCGCGAGGAGGCCGCGCTCTTGCGCGTCGTGCCGCCGCTACCGGCCGTACGGGAACGCGAGGGGGTGGCCTTCTTCGTGGAGGACGCGGACGCCCGCGGCTTGGACGCCTCCGGGGTCGCGCGGCGCGTGGACGATGCCGTCGAGCGGGACGCGCTCTGCCGGGAGCGGGTAGGCGGCCGCTTCTCCTCGCTGTCGCTCTCCTGGTCCTCCTCCTCTTCGGGCGGCTCCTCCTCCGCTTCCTCACTGCGACCGGCGGTCCCCGCCCGCAGGTCCTCGGTCCGCTGCTGCAACTGGTCGGTCAGCGCGCTGACCCGGTTGCTCGCCGCCGCGATGGCGGCTTTCTTCCCTGCCTTGGCCAGTTCCCCACGGACGTCGCCGGCCAGCTGGCGAAGCTGGGGCGACGATTCCAGCACCTGACCGAGGAGCACCCCGGGGTTGGCGCTCAGACGTTTGCCCGCCGCCATGCCCGCGAGGGCCAGCGCCCATCGGGCCTTGTGCAAGCGCCCGAGGAGGTAGCCCGCGCCCACAGCGACGGCAAGCTTGGCGTTGTTCATGGTCGATATCCCTGGAAGAGTCCCTGAACGGCCCCGGCCCTCTCCCGCAGGAGAGCCGCTCCTCGGCCTCGCCGTGTACCCGGGCATTACCCGGACAAACAACGGAGCGTCACGGAATCCAGTCCACTCCCGGCCGGTTCGTCATCGAACTACCTTGGCCCAGACGAACGTTGGGGTCGCGCGGACCGCCCCTCCCATTCCGTCCGGCAACAGAGGGTCATTGCCCTGTCGCTGCTCGTCCCCTCACCGCCGCACCTGCCGAACGACCCGTCAGGCCCGCCGTTCGGACGTCACGTGGGCATGCGCCATGGAGCGCCGGGGTCGCCCGCCTCGCCGAAGCCGTGCTCCTCAGGCCGGGGACGCCGGCTGTGCGGGCACCCGGGCCGCGCCGTCGGCGGCCGGGTCCGGCTCGGGCCACCCGGAGGCGATCCGCTCCAGGCCGTACCACAGGTCGAGCGCCTGCTTGCGCAGCCCCACTGCGGTGCTGTTGCCCGCCTCGAGTGCGCCGAGGTAGGCGTCTATGCCGGTCACCGCGTGGCGCACCTGCCTGCGCAACGGTTCCACCAGGCCCGCGTCCTTACCGTGTTCGCATGGCGCGGCGATCCGCTCGGCCAGTCGGGACGTGAGTCGCTCCAGTCCTTCCCTGCTGATCGGGTCCACGCGCACCATCTCCAGACGCGGGCTGCCGCACGGATTCGCCTCGGCGGCAATACGGACGGTTGTTCCTCCACTGTTCGCCCGTTTGTCGGTCATGTCAACCATTACGCGAATTGCCTGTCATGTTTCAACGGTCCTGAAACGCAGGTCCTATCGTGGAGACATGGACAGCGGCACGACGATCGAGCGAGGGTGGACGTTCCTGACGAACCACGCCCGTGTCCTCGTCCAGATCGCGCGTGACCCCGGCATCCGCGTGCGGGACATCGCCACCCGCTGCCTGCTCACCGAACGCGCCGTCCAGCGCATCATCACCGACCTCGAACAAGCCGGATACCTCAGTCACGAACGCCGGGGCCGTACCAACCACTACAGCGTCATCGCCGGCAAACACCTGCGTCACCCCGCCGACGCGGGCTCCACCGTCGCCGAACTCCTCGCCGCCCTCCTGCGCCGCCCCGCCGACGGACAACACGGCCCGGCGCCCACCGCTCCGGGATCACCCGGGCACTGACCGTCGGCAGTGGACCGTCCGGGGACACGCCTGCGCGAGCCCTGGCCGGTGCGGGTGGACTGGAGACCGGCGTCACCGCCCGGGCGGTGGACCGGTGGGTGCCGACGGCGTCGCTGCTGCACTCCAACGGGGACCCTGCGGCAGATGCGCTGGACCGACACCCGTGGTCAAAACCCTCTCCCCCAGCTGCTCGGCAGCATGTGAACAGCCGCAGGCGGGTGGCGGCGCTCTCAGCCCCCCTGGCCATCGGTGTCAGCGGGACTCTCGGGCCGGTCACCGCGCTTCCCGGATCCGGCCTCCTCCCCGGGCTCCTCCCCTTCCCGGAAGGAGACGTCCACGCGCTGCTCGGGCCGGCGCTCCTCCTGCCGGGCGACGGAGGACAGCACCTCCTGGTCGGCGTCCGTGAGCGGCGGCTGCAGCAGGCTGCGCGGCCACAGCCGGCGGGCGAGCACGACATTGGTCTCGGCCGCGTACACGGTCACCTGTGCGGCCAGATAGAGCCAGAACAGCAGACCGATCACGGTCGCGAAGAAGCCGTAGACCTGGCCCGCGTGGCGCAGCTGGTGGGCGACCAGCAGGGCGCCGAAGGCCTGGAGGGCGGTGAACAGCGGGCCGGCGATCGCGCAGCCTGGCCACAGCGACCGGGTGGGGACCTCACGCGGGGTCAGGATCCGGAAGCTGGCCAGGCACAGGGCGGTGTTCAGCAGGGCCGAGACGAGCAGGCCCCCGATCCGGGCGGGCACCCCGCCCAGGGTGGTGCCGACCAGCGAGGCGGCGGCGGTGCCCAGCACCAGACCGGCGCCCAGGACCGAGAACAGCAGCAGGCTGCGCGCCAGCCGCGGCCAGTAGCCCGGGCGCTTCACCCCGGGGACGTTCCACACCTCGGCCATCGCGTGCTGGAGCACCTGCGCGACGCCGAGCGCCCCGTACAGCATGCCGAGCGCGCCGATGATCAGGGCCAGGCCGCTGCCCTGCAGTGGGTGCACGTTCTGTCGCAGCTGGTCGCCAATGATCGGGAAGTCGGCGAGCGCGGAGTCCACCACCGAGCGCTGGGCGCCGGGGTGGCCGTGCAGGACGAAGCCCAGGACGGTGCTGAGCAGGAGCAGCAGCGGGATCAGGGCGATGAAGCCGTAGTAGGTGATCAGGGCGGACAGCAGCCCGCCGCGGTCGTCCCCGTACTTGCGTACGACGCCGACCACCACGCTGGGAGCCCGGTGGCGCTGCTGGAAGCCGTCCACGCCCCGCAGGGCCCGTTCGATCGGGTTCACACGCCGCGTCTGCCCCGGACGTGCGTGCCGACACCCGCGGGCGGCACAGGCCGGTCATCGGTCGTTCGCGGGCGACGGGCTGACGAGGTGCGCGCCGCCCGGCGGCGCCGGTCCACCTCGGCCCGGCTGCCGTCGGCGGAGTGTGCGGCACGGCGCGATGCGAACGAGGTCACTCGGTCGCCTTCTGAAGGCCCACCCGGACGAAGTGCAGCAGATCGGCGACCGTGAGGGCGGTCAGCCCGGAGCAGACGAGTCTGGTCGGCTCGGGAGCGAGGACCGCGGCGCCGGTCAGGCCGGTGGCGACCCACAGGCCGGTGCAGAACGGGCAGGTGATCAGTTCTCCGATGGTGCGGCGCATACCCGCCCCGCGGACGTCCTCCGCGAGTTCGCCCGGCCCGCTCTGGCCGCGGAACCTGGTGAACGGGATCCTGATCGGGCTGGTGACCGGATCCTTGGCGACCAGCCGGGAGAGCCGGTGCACGGCCCCTGCCGTCAGCAGCACGTCCCACGGGCCGGGTGCGGGCAGCGGGCGCCCGGTGCGCCGGGCGAAGGCGGCGAGCAGACCGACACCGCCGAGGTACGCGGCCGTGGCGGCGAGGTATCCCGCGATCGGCTGCTCACCGTCCGGCTCGTAGGCACGGCGTTCGTCGCGCAGCGCGGACGCCACGCTCTCACCGGTGGAGGGAGCGGTTCCGGTCATGATCGGCTCCGGGGAAGCAGGAGGGCCCCGGTCACCACCGGTACCACCGCCGACCGCCGCTGCGGTCACCCGCGGTGAACACGAAGCCCAGGAGCCACAGCACCAGGACGGCGAGCGCGATCCACCACAGGGCGTGTACGACGAAGCCCACGCCGCCGAGGATGAGGACGAGCAGCAGGACGAGGACGAGGAGAAGCATGGAGACCGGCCTCCTGTGGGGTGACAGGTGTTCGGCAACGGCGGGTGCCCGCTCCGGACCGGTTCATGCGCGACCAGGGCCGCGGACGTGTTCCGGCGAGCGAGCGGGCGTTGCCGCCGGCTGATCGGGCCCTTCGACTGCCGCGGTCGGCAGCGTCAGACCGGTCGCGGTCTCGTGCGGCGGACGGGGTCCGGGCGTTTTTGCGTCGGACGGTCCCGCGTGAGCCCCGGCCGCAGGACCTGGGCGGCCTCGGCCTGGCGGGCGTCGAGGATGTCCGCCTGCCGCTCGGCGCGCTCCACGAGCCGTCGCAGTCGCGCGGCGAGCAGGTCGTCGGAGGTCGCCGCCCGCAGCGCGTGCCAGAGGGCGAGCTTGCCCTGGACCCCCGCACGCATGGCTTCCAGCTCCAGGAGGTCGCTGAGGGGGGAACGGCGGACCAGCCGTCCGTTGAGCTTCAGCCGACCGGCGGTCTCGGCGGCAGTACCCAGCAGCATCCGGTGCCACCGGGGACGCGCGCCGAGGACCCGGATCAAGTCGACCAGTTCGTCGCGGTCCTCGGTGATCTCCCGGGCCAGGCGCCACAGGTCGGGCGCAGCAGGGCCGGCCGGGTGCAGGCGGGCGATCCGGCGCGCGAGGGCGGCGCCCCCGTACGAGCCGGCGAGGTGGTCGTTGAGGTAGAGCGCGAGGAGGCGCTCGCCGTCGCGGTCCGTCATGGGTGTCACCCTTTCCTGGCGCACTCGCCGCGTGCGGATGGGGCCGGTCAAGTGGGCCGCTCCCCCACCGGCTTGCCGGCCCGGACCGTCTTGACGGTGGGCGGCGCGTCGGCGGGGTCTGATTGCTCCTCGGCCCGGCGCTGCTCGGACGAGTCCTCGGCGCGACCCACGTCGTCGTGGTGCGAGTCGTCGTGGTGCGAGTCGCGGCGCGAGTCGTCGCGGTGTGAGTCGTGGTGCGAGTCGTCGTGGTGCAGGGGGACGCCGCCGGCGCCGCCCTGGGGTGTGTCGTCCATGATTCGCTCCTCAGGCGATGGCTCCGGCCGCGCCGCCGTTTTCGCGCGCGCCCATGGTTGCCCCCTCCGAGATGTGCGCGGTGCCTTTCGGGCGTCTGGGACCAATCCGGCTACCCGGTGCCCGGGCCTCGAAACGGCCGCGGGGTCGTACCGGCCCGGTCGTGCTCCGGATGGATCCGGGGAGTTCGGTCGGCACACACGTTCGACGACCAGCCCTTCCATGACCTGCTCCCCCGTCAGGTGGAGGTCCTCAGCGTTCCGTCAGGGCGCGGCGCCCCGGGGCGCGCTGGGGATGCGCGTTCAGTACGGAAGCTGACGGCCCGAGGGCGTCCGCAGATCGAGCGGCGGTTGCGGACGCTGTGGCGTGGGGCGCTTATTCACCGTGATCGCGGTCATCTCCGTCACCTCCTCGAGCCCGGAGGACCCACCGGGCGTCTGCCCGACCACCGGGGCTTCTACCGGATCCAGCGGTGTCGCCGCCTGGCGGCGCGACGGTCCCTCCGGCACTCCTCGGCTTGTGGCCGCCCTCTCATCGGCCGTCGCTGCCGGTGCGCCGTCCGTCCGCGGCGTGCGCGCTTCGCGTGGGGGAACCGCGCCGCAGGATGTACCGGGGCAGCACCAGCCAGCCGACGGCGAACCAGGCGAGGGCCACCGCGGTCAGGACCCATGCGGTGGCCGAGAGGTCGGTGGCCGTACGGAGCAGGAGGAGCAGGGCGGCGGTGATGGTGAGCGCCAGCAGGACCAGGCCGGCGGCGATGAGGCGGGCGGCGACGTGGATGAGTTCGGGTTTCCTGCCGTGGCCGGCCAGGAAGCGGTGGAAGGCGACGGGGGCGATGAGGGTTCCGGTGGCGAGGGCGCCGAGGAAGACGGTGGCGACGTAGAGGTGCTGGTCGAAGGCGGGCAGAGTGCGGTAGCGGGCGGTGAAGACGACGCTGAGCAGGAAACCGAACAGGATCTGGGCGCCGGTCTGGCAGACGCGGACCTCCTGGAGCATCTCGTTCCACAGCCGGTCCGCGCGTTCCTCCGGGGTTTCGTCGCGGCCGGAGGCCGGATGGCCGGGCTGTGGTGGCATGGGCCGGGCTCCCTGTCGGCTCGCAGGCGTGGGGGCACGTGCCGGGCGCGGGGACGGGCTCCGGCGGGTGCCAGGCTTTCAGCGTGGCCCCGTGCGCGGGCTTCTGCCACCGCGGCACCGCCCTCGGAGGCCGGGGGTGTCGCTGCCCGGTCGCAGGGCGTCGCGCAGGAGGCGGAGGGCGGCGAGGACCGTCGCGTGCTGGATGTCCTCGCGTTCGTCGGTGTGCGGTCGGGGTTCGGCCGTGGTGTCGGTGTGCGGGCCGACGACGGCGATGTGGACGGTGCCGACCGGTTGTCCGTCCTGCGGGGCGGGGCCTGCGACGCCGGTGGTGGCGACGGCGTAGGTGGCGCCGGTGATGGCGCGGATCCCTCGGGCCATCTGGGCGGCGACCTCGGGGTGGACGGCTCCCACCTCGGCGAGCAGCGCGGCGTCGACGTGCAGGAGCGTGGTCTTCATGTCGGTGGCGTAGGCGACGACGCCGCCGAGGAAGGTCTGTCCTGCTCCGGGGGCGTCTGCCAGGGCGGTGGCCAGGCGGCCACCGGTGAGCGATTCGGCGACGGCGGCGGTATGACCGGCGGCCGCCAGTGCCCTCGTGATCTGCCGGGCCAGGATCGCGGTCCGGTCCAGCCCGTTGCGGGCGGGCACCGGTCCGTCGGGTCGGCCGGGGCGCGGTGCCCCGGTGCGTGGTGTCGGGTCGGGGTGGTGCGGCATCGCTCGTCCGGCGGTCAGATCTCGACGGCGACGCGCAGGGTGTCCAGGCCGGGGTCGGCGCTGTCCGGGACGAGCATGCCCGCTTCGACGCCGCTGCGCAGGTAGTCGATGACGTCGATGGTGAGACGCTCGCCGGGCAGGGCGGCGGGGATGCCGGGCGGGTAGGGGGTGAGCATCTCCGCGGCGATCCGGCCGACGGCCTTGTCGACGGGCACCTGCTCCGTGGGGCCGAAGAACGCGTCGCGCGGCAGCAGCACCTGCTCCAGGCGGAGCCGGTGCGGGTCGGGGATGTGGATGCGGGGCGCGGGCCTCAGGTCCTCGGCGATCTCGACGAGTTCGGTGAGGCCGTGGAGGAGGGCGTCGGTGGTGGTGGCGTCGTCGGCGTGGGTGAGCTGGGCGCTGATCCTGCGGTGGTCGCAGACGTGAAGCGTGAGCTGGTGGTGGGAGCGCAGCCAGTCACCGGCCCGGTAGCCGCTGGTGCCCAGGGCCCGGATGTCGATGATGACCTGGAGAGGGTCGAGGTCGAAGGCGCGTCCGGGGGCGCAGAAGTCGTCGCGGCCGTGGACGTGCAAGCCGCCCATCGCGTCGATACGGGCGCGGACCTCGTCGGCGAGGTCGAGCGCGCGGTCGTAGAGGGTGCGGCCGTGCTGGACCATCTGGCGGCGCCAGCCGTCCAGGGCGGCGTGGATGAGGACGGAGGGGCTGGTGGTGCCGAGGAGGTCCTCGCGCTGCTTGAGCACGGCCGGATCGATGCGGTGGCCCTGCAGGTGGAAGACGGAGCTCTGTTCGAGGGCGGAGCCCATCTTGTGGACGGAGGTCACGCACACGTCGGCGCCCGCGTCCATCGCCCAGCGCGGCAGCCTCGGGTGGAAGGGCAGGTGCGCGCCCCACGCCTCGTCGACGATCAACGGCGCGCCGCGCTCGTGACACACGTCGGCAATCGCCTGCAGGTCGGCGCACGTCCCGTACGGGGTCGGGGAGGTGACCAGCGCGCCCCTCGCGTCCGGGTGCCGCTCGAGGGCGGCGCGGAAGGCGTCGGCGGACGGCGGGTGGGCCAGGTGCAGGTCCGGATCCCAGCTGGGTTCGACCCAGACGGGGCGGATGCCGGCGAGGATGAGTCCGGCGACGACGGACTTGTGGGCGTCGCGGCCCACCAGCAGTTCCTCGTGCGGGCCCGCGACGGCGAGCATCGCCGCTTTCACCGACAGGGAGCTGCCGCAGGTGGAGAAGAAGGTGTGGTCGGCGCCGACGGCTTCCGCCATCAGGTCCTGGGCCTGCCGGAGGATGCCGCGTGTGTCCAGGCGGTCGTCCAGACCGCCGGTGGCCAGCACGTCCGCAGCGAAGACGTCGGTCCCGAGGGTTTCGAGGACGCGGGGGTCGGTCCCGCGGCCCTGCTTGTGACCGGGCGGGGTGAAGACGGTCAGCGGGTTGGCGTGGAAGGCCGCAAGGGCTTCGAGCACCGGTGCCTGGGACTGGTCCATGGCCGCGCGTGTGCCCGCGGCTCCCGGCAGAAAACGGCGGCGGGGTCAGGGAACGGGCGGAGCGGCCCACACGGTCTTGCCGCCCGGGTCCGGGGACACACCCCACTCGGCGGTGAGTCTGTCGACGACGTGCATGCCGTGGCCGTTCGGCTGCGGCGGCCGCCACGGGCGCACCACCGGCGGGGCGGTGGCGGTGTCGGTCACTGCAACGGTCAGCACGCCTGCTACGCGTCACCGAAACCGACACCGTCTTCGACATCGCCCCGACCGTACCCACCCCGGCGGTTCCCGAGCGGGACCCCCTGTTCTGACTCCACGGACGGGACCCGACGGCGGCGACGCCCCCCGCACAGCCCCACAGCGGCCCCGGCCCGGGGTCCGCCGGAGTGCCCGGCGGCCACCTGCGCCTCCGCGTTCGTGGTGAACGCGACGAGCTCAGCGCTGCGCCGGTCGGAACAACGTGTCGTCGTGGTCCGGGAAGATGACCGGCATCGCGCGGCGGAACGCGGTGACCTCCGCGCTGTCCTCCAGGCCCCGGCAGAGCGTCTGCGGCCAGTACCAGAAGCCACGGGAGGCGATCAGCCGCTCCAGGTACGCGTCGAACGAGTACCCGGTGTCGTGCAACTCCTCGCCGAAGTAGTGGTAGTGGACGGAGCCGAGAGGGGGGACGAACGCCGTACAGGCTTCGGGGACGAACCTGTCGAAGGGTTTGACAGCGCGGAATTCCTGATCCTCCGTCGAGTGCCAGGTGACGCCCTTCCAGTCGCCGAAGACTTGGCGCAACGGCAGCAGGTCGATGAGGCCCTGGTCCGAGAGGTCGTTGTTCAGGAGGTCGGGAACGGTGTGCCGCCACGTCAGGCGGACCGCGCCGACCTCGCGGTAGAAGGCCTCGACACCGTCCGGCAGACGGCCGCCGGCCAGGCGGGTGGCGAGTTCGATGTCGGCCGGTGGGGTCGGTGGCGCGACGGTGGCTTCCAGGAGCTCCACCCGGGGGTTGCGGTCCAGGTCGGCGATCATCGCGGTCAGCCGGGCACGGGGGTCGATCACGTACGTACGTCTCCTTCGGCTCCTTCAGCGGCGCCATCGGGCGTTGCCGGTCCTACTTCCGATTGTTCTCGATCTCCCACGCGTCGCCGCGCAGCTCGTTGCCGGCGGTGTCGTAGACGGTGTACTCGGCGTGGAGCTTGCCGGCGAGTTTGGCGGCGTAGTTGGTGTCGATGTCGGTGTCCACGTTGGGGTCGCCCGTGGAGAAGTCCTTCGCCGCGGGGTGGGTGCTGTAGTCGGCCTCCACGTAGTACTCGACCACGTTGTTCTTGTTCAGCACCTCGTCCTTGACGTCCTTCTCGACCTTGGAGTGGTGCTGCGAGTTCGCGGACCCGGTGATCGGCGTCATGTTCTTCATGACACCGGGGCCACCGACGTTGTGGTTGAGCAGGTGTCCCTGCACCATGTAGTTCTGGAACCAGGTGCCGGTCGCCCCGGTCTTGGGCCACCAGGACGGCTGCTCCTTGGGCACGGAACCCGTTCCGAGCTGCCCGGGCCAGAGTTCGGCATGCATCGTGGTGCCGACGCCGTCTCCGTTCACCCCGCCGTACGTGACGTACGGCTGGCCGGTGAACGCGCGCTGCACCGGCAACTCCCGTTCAGGGGAGGTGGATTGAACGGCAACCCGTTGGACGGCATCGGGCACGGGCCCGCTCAGCGCCCGGACGGCGTTCGCCTCGGCGGCGCGCTCGAAACGGTCGCCCGGGTCGCTGACGGACAGTCCGTCGCCGTGGTCGGTGCCGGCCACCGGGCCCGACCGCTGCTGGATGACATGGGTCAGCTCGTGGGCCAGCGTGTGCCTGTCGGTGCCGCCGCGGCCGAGCACGACGTGCTCGCCGGAGGTGTAGGCGCGGGCGCTGATCTCGGCCGCCGAGCGGGCCGCGGCGGAGTCGTCGTGGACCCGCACACTGCTGAAGTCGGCGCCCAGCCGGGCCTCCATCTCCGCCCGCACGCCGTCGGCCAGCGGCCGGCCCGGCGACCGCAGCACCTGGTGGACCGTCGAACGCTGCACCGGTGGATCCGACTCCTGCTGCTGCCTGAGCAGTTGGACGACGGCCGCATTGCCTATCGTGCGCTGCAGCGCACTGATCGCGCGGGGATCCGAGGCCGCGAACTGCCGCTGCTGCGCGGCCGGTCGGCCGCGGTCACGGCGCTCGGACTCGCCCCTCGGTTTCCGGTCGTGTACGTGCACATCCACCTCCTGGACGGGCGGTTCAAGCCGCGGTCACGGTGTCTCCTTGCCGGTCTATGCCGGGCTCCGGGGCTCGCACAAGGGCCCCGGGGGCAGTACCGGGGGCAACCTCAGGGGAACCTGGCGGTCTGCTCGGACCTCTACGGCGGCGGCAACCGGCCCGCGCCGACATCGGGCCCGGCCGTCAGCGGCTCCCGGGGGTACCGTGTGATCGAGGCTTGCCGCTCACACTGTCGGTACCTCGTTCGAGCGACGCCGGGTCAGGCCGGCTCGGGGGCGGGGCCGATCAGACGGACCGTCCTGAAGGCGCACGTCGCCCGCTGCAGCGGCCTGGAGAAACCGGCCCGGCCGTCCGGCTGCCGCCGAATCAGCCAAGTGTTCCGGGGGGTGTCCGGGCGGTGACCGGCGTGTACCCGGGTCGTTGAAGCAGGTTGGACAGCCGAGTTGTGCGGTGCCCCGGTCGTGGTGGCCCGGGGCGCCGTGGTGTGCGGCGCGGCTTCCGTCTTCCCCGGGCGTGGACGCTTCGGCGTCCTGAGGCCTGGTCCAGATGCGAGCGAGAGGACAACGGCGTGGCCGGACGGTCTGGTCTGTATATCGGTGGGTTCCTGAGCAGGGGCCGCAGCAGCGGCCGGGCCGGGCAGGCAGCCGTGCTGGTGGTCGCGGCGGTGCTGAGCGGTTCGGCGATGCCCGCGCAGGCGCGGGCGCAGGCGCCTGCCCGTGATGCCGCTGTGGCGGCACCGGTGACGAAGGTGTACGCGACACCGGGCAACTACGAGTTCACGGTCCCGAAGGGCGTCACCCAGCTGACGGCCACGGCGGTCGGCGCCGGCGGCAGCGGAGGCGGTGGAGGTTCCGGCGGCAACGGGAACCAGTTCCAGTTCGGTGGCGGTGGCGGTGGAGGCGCCGGCGGCAACGGCGGCGGGGCCGTCGAGTGCGTCTTCCCGGTCAAGCCCGGACAGGTCATCCACCTCGCCGTGGGGAAGGGCTACCCCGGCGGCCGCGGCAGCCACAGCTGGGACCCCGAGAACCGCTACAACGGCGACGCCGGGCAGGGCGGCGAGTACGGCGACGATTCGTGGGTGTGGGACAAGACGACGAACAACTCCATCAGGGCCAGGGGCGGCCTGGGAGCGTGGAGCGGAGGGGGAGGAGAGTCGGCGAAGGGGAGCACGGAAACCATCCGCGATCTGAGCGGTAAGGGCGGCAAGGGCGGCCCGTCCAACGAGAGGGTCGGTGGCGGGACCTGGGACACTCGCGGCCCCAAATGCGCCAACGATGCGCTGGCCAGAGGGGGCAAGTTCGGAGATTCCGGTCGGAACGGGGAGGACGGCCATCACGACCGGGGAGACGGCCGCGGAGGTGACGGCGGACGCGGCGGGGCCGCCGGTGTGACGACGCCCTGGGGCGCGATTGTCCCACTGCCGAGCATGGCGGCCTGCCCCGAGAACGCGCGCGGGAAGGGCGGCGACGGCGGCCGCGGCGGGGACGCGGGGGACTGGAACCGGAACTATGACAACTTCTACCCCAAGCCGGGTGAGGACGGTAAGGCCGGCCAGGGTGGCTGCCTCGTACTGACCTACTGAGAGCACGGGCCCCCTCCGGGCCGGCTGACCAGCCGGCCCGGAGGGGGCAGGCCCGGTACATCGCGCCCTGGAGCACTCTGCGGCACCATATAGGACCGGCTGTCGGAGGGGGTGGCACACTCGCCGGCATGAAGATGATCGAAGCGATCGACGCGGTTCTGACGGCGAACGATCCGGATGGCGGGCCCGGCTACGAGGGCGAGTTCACGCTGGCGGGGCGGCTGTCGAGCCGCGGGGAGATAGCGGTGTGCGGGCTCGACGGCGCCGAGTTCTACACCTTCTCCGTCATCGCCGAGGGGCTGCACGACGTGTATCTGGCGTACGACTGGCATGACGAGCGGGGCGCCACCGTCTCCGCGGTCGCCCTGGTCGCCGGTGGCACCACCCCGCAGGCGCTGGTGGACGCGAGCTGGGACGAGGCGTCGGACGACGTCAACATGCTGAGCGAGGACGCCTCGGCGATCTACTCCAGCACCCCGGACAACCTGGCCATCGGTGGAGCACTTCACCGGACCGCGGGCTTCGCGGACACCGACCGCCCCGAGGCCCACGCCCTGGCCGAGTTCGCGGCCCAGCAGGAGAACGGCTCCCGGACCCCCGTGATCGATGTCGTCGTCGACCCGGCCGGCGGCGCGAACGCCCTGGTCTTCCCCACCTGTGCCTTCACGTCGAACAGCATCCTGGTCGGCCGGGACGAGAACGGCACGGGCGTGGGGATCTTCTGGTCCAACTTCGACGGCTGAGGCCCGACCGGCCGGCCCGCCGGGGGTGCGGATCGGCTTGACCTACGCGTAGCCGCGCAAACCGCCAGTCGTCACGGGTGCGCTTCGTCGTAGCTGATCCACCACCACACGCCCATGTTGAGCAGGTACAAGACCCCGACCAGGCCCACGAGACCCACCACGGCTCCCAGGCAGCCCTTCGCCAACCCCTTGTCGAACACGTCGCCCCCTCCGTCCCACCACCGTAGGCGCGAGGCCTGGACGGAGGCTTGAGTACCCGTACTCAAGCGGGAGGCCGCCGGCCCAGGGCGTCCCGGGTGAGGTGGGGTGCTCTGCGGGCGCGGTTCGTCGGGACGGAACCATGTCCCCCCGCCCGCGCGTGGACCACGCGGGACGAGGGGGCCTTGGATGGCTCGACTGACCGGCTCTGACCGACGGCACCGGCACGCCCCGGCGCCTTGACGGCCCTGCCCGGCTCGGGCGGGGCCGTCATGGTGCGGCTGATGCCGCGTGGGGCGGTTTCCGAGGTCAGGCCTTGGCCTTGAGCCCGGAGACGAGCTGGCCGCTCAGCTTCTTGGCGGTGGCCGCGCCGTTGTCGCTGCCGTCGTTGGCGAGCACGGTCACCACGGAGGTGCCGACCCGGGCCGCGATCAGGGTCTCACCGTTCTGCCAGGCCGAGTCGGTCACCGTGAGGGTGTACGCCTCGTCCCCCAGGCCGGCGAGCGGCTTCTCGGTGACCTTGGTCTTGCTGCTGGTCTGGGCGTCGGTGTAGGACGGGCAGGCCAGGGCGACCTTGCCCAGCGCGCCGATCACGGTCTGGGCGGTGGTGCCCTGGTAGACGTCGATCTCCTGGGCGATCTCCGCGGAGGTGTTCTTGTTGACGTAGTCGTCCTGGGCGAACGACACACCGGTGATCCCGGTGATGCCGGTCCAGGACGTGCCGCCCAGCCGGGTGCAGTCCGGAGTGGGCACATCGGCGGCGGTCGGCTGGGTGTAGGTGTCGCCGGTGTCGCGCGAGCCGGCCGAGTCGACGTCGAAGCCGGACGGGAAGAACGAGGCGGGCGCCAGCAGCGCCTTCAGCTGGGTACCGGTCAGCAGGCCGGCGTTCGGGCCCGCGGCCTTCGTCGCGGCCGGCGAGGTGGCAGCCGACGAGGCGGCGGCCGGGGTGGCGGGGGAAGCCGAGGCGGCGGCAGCCGGGGCAGCGGACTTGGTGGAGGTAGGCCCACAGGCCGTCAGGACGAGCGGCAGAGCGAGGGTGGAGAGCAGCTTGACGGCGGGAGAAGAGAGACGCATTGGGGGCCTGATCCAGGAAGTACACGGGAGCGCGGCGCGACACTGTGGCCGCCCGCTGCGGGGCCTGGCCCATCGCCAGATCCTGAGCCGGGACGATAACCAGCCAAGATTACTGAACAGGCACATTTTGATCACGGAGTGCTCGACATGGGAACTCCCACCGGACGTTCCCACCGGCGGCACAGTCCGACCACGGATGGAACACGTACCAGTGCGTGTCAGAGCAGTCCATCCCCGGTGTGGAGCATGACCCGCGCAGTGTGACGGTCAGTGCGGGAGCGCGTCGTCGGGCAGGACGGGCAGCGGCCAGGTCGCATCGGGCGTCCAGTCTGGCCAGCCTCCGGCGAAGGGGCCCGCGCGGTCCTGCAGCAGACCGAGCGCCCGGGCCCTGCTTCCAGCGGGCCGACAGCCACGAGCCGCTCCGCTGGCGCCGGTGTCGGCGACCACCCGCTGGGGCATCGCGGTCCACACCCGGCCGGCGTGGATGTCGCGGCGCACCACGGTGGTGCCGGGCGCGAAGCGATCGGTGGCGTCCGGGGTCCGGTGCGCGGTCACCGGGTGGCCCAGGCCGGGCATGCGGGCTGGTGCCAGGTCGTGCGCACGACCTGGCCGCCGGGCAGCCTGCGCTCGCTGGCCCAGGTCCGGCAGCATCCGGTCGACGGTCGACGCGGCTCGGACGGTGCAACGCGCCCGGCGGTCCGGCGGGCGGGCAGGGGCGCGACGGTGGTCTTGGCCGTCCGGCGCCGACGGTGCCCGGTGGAGGAAGTCGTCATGCCCGCCGTTGTGCCACCCACTGCCTCCACCCAACCGCGCACCATCCGAACGGGTGACGTACACGGGCCGGGAACACGGCGTCGACCCGGTGTCCACGGAGGTTGGTGGAGGGGGTGACCACAGCCGTGGGCGCATGGCAGGCTGCCGCGCATGGTGATCAGTGATTCCTCGCAGGTCGGCGATGAGGTGTTGGTGGTGTGTCCTGATCTGACGGATGCCGAGCTCAACGAGTTGTTCAGCGCGTCGTGGCCGGCTCACAGGCCGACCTCCTTCGCGCCGATGCTGTCCCGCAGTCTGACGTGGATCGCGGCGCGTCGAGGTGGCCGCCTGGTCGGATTCGTGAACGTCGTCGGCGACGGCGGTGTGCACGCCTTCATCCTGGATACGACCGTGCACCCGGATGAGCGTCGGCAGGGGCTCGGGGTGCGGCTGGTCAGGGCGGCTGCCGACGAGGCGCGGACGCGCGGTGCCGCGTGGCTGCACGTCGACTACGAGCCGCACCTGGAGTCCTTCTACGGTCAGTGCGGGTTCCGTCCGACTGCTGCCGGGCTCATGCGGCTTTGAGTGGC
This sequence comes from Kitasatospora sp. NPDC023120, assembly GCF_055560835.1. Taxonomy (NCBI): domain Bacteria; kingdom Bacillati; phylum Actinomycetota; class Actinomycetes; order Kitasatosporales; family Streptomycetaceae; genus Kitasatospora; species Kitasatospora sp. NPDC023120. The sequence continues at coordinate 21,845 of NZ_JBVHHY010000038.1, forward strand.
GGCCTGGTGGCACTTGTGCTCCGGCTGGATTTCGAGGCCGACTCGCGTACGGGGGAACGGATGAGCGACGACAGCACCTCTCGGTACCGGCGTGCCCGGCATGTTCCCGGGCGGCGGTGGGGCATGAGCCGGCATCGTGGCCCAGGGGGAACGTCGACATCATCACCGAGATCGTGAACGTCCACCTCATCAGCCCCGAGTGGGAAGACGTCTTCAGCGCCGACTGCCGGCGGGCTGCCGGTGGAAACCGGGTTGCCCGGGCTGCGGCCGGTCGAGGATCATCCTGGGGTCCTGACACCCCCGACCCCGGAGACACATGACCACCGAACTGTCCGAAGCCTGGGAGCTCTACGAGTCCGGCGACTCGCAGGGATCGATGCGGATGCTGCGCTCCGCGGCAGACCGGCTCCCGCCCGCCGAGATCGCACCGCTGGTGGCCGAGTTGGCCAGGGGGGCCGGTTTCGAGGACTTGGCAGAGGCTTCGACAGCGCTGGCGGCCGGGCCCGGGGAGGCCGAGCGGCTCTACGCCTACGGCTACGCCTGCGTCGAGCGCGGCATCGACGCGGTGGCCGTCCCCGCGCTGCGGGAGGCGCTGCGGCTGGTCCAGGCGCCGCCCACCGTCGCGGCGCGCACCGGCCTGTTCCGCCGCAAGCCCAAGCCGCAGGCCGCCCATGGGCTCGGCCTGCGCAAGGTGCTGCTGGAGTTGGTCTCCGCCCTGGAGGGCTGCGAGCGGCACACCGAGGCCCTGGCCGTGCTGCGTGAGCACGACGCCCGGCTCGACGACTGGCCGGACCGGTACCTGACGGTCTACAACGCGCTGATGAGCGGTCGGATATCCCAGGCCCGCGAGGTGTACGGGGCGCTGTCGGCGCCCGAGGGGGTCTGGGTGGGCCCGGCGCAGCGGGTCGGGCGGATGCTGGAGCGGGCCGCGGCCCTGCCGCCGGTCGACGACCGGGACCTGCGCGGCTGGCACTTCGTGCTCACCGGCGGCCTGCTCACCACCCTCTCGCCGCACGGGTTCGACCAGGGCATGACCGGCCGCTGGGCCTACCTGCAGGACGACTTCGGACAGTGCCACTACGGCCTGGAGCGTCTGCGCACCGTGCTGGCCGCCACCGGCCGCAAGCCGGCCTCGGTCGGGCTGCTGGCCGACCGGGGCAGCCGGGCGCTCGGGCTGGCGGCGGCGCAGCTGCTCGGCGTGCCGGCGGCGCCGTACCAGCCGGGTGCGCGGGATGTGCTGGTGGTCGCGTACGACCTGAACGAGTGCGATCCCGCCGTGGTGGGGCAGCTGCACGAGCGGGTGGAGGGCCAGCTGCTCTTCGAGCACGCCACCTGCTGGACCGACCCGCCCGCCGTGACGGCCGACGTCTCCACCCTGCTGGGGCAGATCGTGATCGCCCCTTGGGAGCCCGGCCTGCAGTTCGGCGAGGACGGCGAACCGGAGGAGGCCGGGCCCGACCGGCGCTCGGCCGAGGAACTCGCCGAGGCGATCCTGGCCGCCGCCCCGATCGCCCCGGAGGGCGACGGCGGGACCCCGCCCGACGCGGACGACGCCCTCACGGCCTTCGCCGCCCGCGCGGCCGGCTGGCCCGCCGCGGGCCCGCGCGACCGCGTCCGCTCCGCCGGCCCGGTCCGGAGCTCCCGCTTCGCGTGACGGCCCGTCCGGACCGGCCGTCACGACCGGCCCTCGGGGGATACCGCTAGGCTCTGCGCGGCTCCGGGGTGCCGGGGCCGGACGGCGGGGGCGAGCGGGGGGGGAGTGCGGCGATGCAGGCGTTGCGGGCCGAGGATCCGTCGGTCATCGGGTCCTACCGGCTGCTCGGGCGGCTGGGCGCGGGCGGGATGGGCTGCGTCTACCTGGGGCGGACGGCCGGGGGTCGGACGGTCGCGGTGAAGGTCGTGCGGCCGGAACTGGCGGGGGACGCCGAGTTCCGTGCCCGGTTCCGGCGCGAGGTGGCCGCGGCGCGGCGGGTCGGGGGCTCGTGGACGGCTCCGGTGCTCGATGCGGACACCGAGTCGCCCGAGCCCTGGGTGGCCACGGGATACGTCGCCGGGCCCTCGCTGGCCGAAGCGGTGGCGCAGTTCGGGCCGCTGTCCGAGCACGGGGTGCGGGCGCTGGGGGCCGGGCTCGCGGAGGCGCTGGCGGCCGTCCACCGGCTGGGGTTGATCCACCGCGACCTCAAACCGTCCAACGTGATGCTGTCGCCGGACGGTCCGGTGCTGATCGACTTCGGGATCGCGCGGGCGATGGACAGCCTCGCCACGTCCTCGCTCACCGGCACCGGGGTCGTGGTGGGCTCGCCGGGGTTCATGTCGCCGGAGCAGGTGCAGGACCGGCCGCTCGGTCCGGCCTCGGACGTGTTCCAGCTCGGCGTGGTGCTGGCGTTCGCGGCCACCGGACGGTCGCCGTTCGGCGCGGACAGTGCGGCCGCCCTGCTCTACAAGGTGGCGCACGGCGAGCCGGAACTGGGCGGCCTGCACGGCGAGTTGCGCGCGGTGACGCAGGCCTGCCTGGCCAAGGACCCGGCCGCCCGGCCGACCCCGCGGGAGGTCGCGGACCGGCTCGCTCCGGGCGGGGCCGCCGAGCTGGTCGCAGCCGGCTGGCTCGCCGCGCCGCTGATGGCCCAGATCGGTCGCCGGACGGTGGAACTGCTCAACCTGGACGCGGCACCGGAGCGGACGGAGGACCCGGCGCCGGCCGCGCCGCCCCCGACCGTACCGGCGCCGGACCCGCCGGTGCCGGAGCCGACGATGGCGCTGCGGGCCCCGACGCCTGCACCGACGCCGACGCCCACACCGACGCCGACGCCGGGCAAGCGCACCAACGCGCTGGTCGCCTCGGTCGCGGTCGTGTTGGCCGCGGCGGCGGTCACGGCGGCCGTGGTGCTGTCCCCCGGGACGGGGAGGAGCGCTTCGGGGCAGGACGCGCCGGGGCCCACCGTTGCCGTCCCCGCAGCCACGCCGGGCACCGTCGCACCCACCGGTCCGCCCGTACCCACCGGCCCACCCGTGCCCGCCGAGTGCCGGAGCATGGACGACGGGAAGCTGGAGCAGCTCTTCGGCAAGCAGACGCGTGCGCCCCAGGGGGAGACGAAGCAGTACGAGGCCGGTACCGCGGACGCGTTCTCCTCGCGGTCGTGCACCCTGCACTTCGGCAGCGGCGCCGGGGGTGCCTTCGTCGCATTCACCACCATGACCTTTGGGACTCCCGAGCAGGCCCGGGGGTTCTACGCGGACTGGGCGAGGAGCGACACCGGGACGGTGTCCGAGCCGCCCGTCGCGCTCGGGGAGAAGTCCTTCCAGTCGGTGAAGGACGACAGCGTTCTCTCCGAACGGGACTACCGCCTGGCCGCCCTCAGCACCAACCGGGTCATGACGGCGTACATCACGCACGGCACGGGCTTCCGGGACGATGCCGTGGCCGCGACGGCCGGTGACGTGATGAAGGAGCTGCTCGCCGGTCCGGCGTAGCGGTGCCCGGCGTCGGCGCGGGCCCGGTGCCGGGACCGCCCCGGTGGCCGCTCTACGGCCTGGGATCGGTGCGCAGCAGGCTGTACATCACCCCGTCGCGCCATTCGCCGGCCCGGAAGCTCACGGCGCGCTGCACTCCTTCCCGGGTGAAGCCGACCTTCTCCAGGGCGCGCTGCTCGGCGATGTTGCCGACCTCGGTGTCCGCTTCCACCCGCATCACCGGCGTGTGGGCGAACAGGTAGTCCACCAGCAGGCGTTGGGCCTCGGTTCCGATCCCCCGCCCGCGTGCCTGCGGCGCCAGCTGGATGCCGATGTTCCAGTACGGCATGGTCGGCAGCAGGCCCATCCGGTCGGCGGCGACGAAGCCGCAGAACTCGTCGCCGACGACGACCGCGAAGATCCACCGGTCGTCCCCGAGGAGCCCGTGCTCCTCCCACCGGCGCCGGAACCGCTGCGGATCCCGCCAGCCGTACCACTGGAACTCGCCCACCGCTTCCGGGTCGTTGACCAGACGGCCGAACGCGGGAAGGTCGGCTTCGGCCACCGGGCGCAGGGAGACCGCTTCATCGCTCATCCGGTCACCATAGCCACCGGAGCGCGAGGATTCTGACCCTTCGTCAGTTCCGCCTCGCCGCCTTCGTCGTCGGCGCCCGCGGGCGGGGCGTGTGCGCCGTGCGGCCGGTGCGATGGCCGTGCCCGTTCCCTGCCGGGTCCGCGACAAGATCGCGAACCCGGACTGAGGTGTCAGGAGCGATCGAACAGAGTGACGACGCTCTGCGGTGCTTCCTGGCCGAAGAAGATCTCCAGGTTCCGCGCCGAGCGGCTGGCGGCGTCGCCACCACGCAGGAACAGCCGCTCTTCGTAGGCGGTGAGCGCGACCTCGATGTCGGGTTGCTCAACCAGCTTGCCCGCCAGGTCCGCGCCGTCGTACATGGCGAGGTTCGCACCCTCGCCGGCGAAGGGCGACATCAGGTGCGCGGCGTCGCCGACGAGCGTCACGCCGGGCACCCTGTCCCATGTGAGCCCGACGGGCAGGGCGTAGATGGGTCGGAGCCACGGTTCCACGTCACTCCGTGTCACGAAGGCGGTGAGCAGCGGCGACCAGCCATCGAACTCGTCGGCAAGTTGACGGAGGCCGGCGGACGGGTCGCCGAAGTCGATCGACCTCATCCACTCCTCGGGCTTGTTCAGCGCCACGTATCCGCGCACGTGCCCGTCGGCGTAGCGATGCGCGATGATGCCTTTGCCCGGCGCGACCGCCATCAGCGTGCCGCTGCCGATCGCGGCCACGCTCGCCCGACAGCCCTGGCCGCCCGAGGCGAGGGCGATCTCGATGAAGCAGGTTTCGCTGTAGACGGGCTTGGCGGGGGTGAGCAGCGGACGCACCTTCGACCAGGCACCGTCCGCGCCGATGACGATGTCGGCGCGCGTGGCGGAACCTTGCGCGAAGGTGAGGTCGTAGCCGCCCTCCACACGGTGCCGGATCGAGGCGAGCTTGTGACCCCACCTGATCGTCCCGGGCGCCAGCGAGTGGATGAGCAGGCGCCGCAGTTCGCCACGATCCACCTCTGGACGGGCCGAACCGGGGTCCGCAGGCAGGTCGAACAAGGTCGTGCCGTGGCGGTCCACCACGCGCTTGGCATCCTCGCCCGGGCGGACCAGAGTGAGGAACTCGTCGTACAGACCGGCCGCGCGAAGCGCGACCTGTCCGGTTTCCACCTGGATGTCGAGCAGACCGCCTTGCGCACGGGTCTTCGCCGAAGCCTCACCCTCGTAGATCGTCACGGCGACGCCGTGAGCCTGAAGCACCCGCGCGAGCGTCAGCCCGCCCAGTCCGGCTCCGACAATGGCGATGGTCTTCTGCATGCTGCGCTCCTCTGTTGCGCCGACACGCGCCGGCGATGGTCAGCGCCGAAAGCGGACGGGATGCCCGATCTCGGCAAGGAGACGCTCACCGATCAGAACCATCTGCATCGATGTACGAGCGATGTCCGGCGGGTGGACCGCGGAACATCGTTTTTCGCGACCTCGTGACTATAGCTCGGCGTCCGCCTCGCGGTGACCGGGACCGCACACGCTGCGACCTTGCGCCGGGCCGCGACCGGGAGGCCGCGCGGGGTGTTGGCGGTCGTGCGTGCGGTCAGGGGCGGACGGGTGGCGGGATGCGGGCCACCAGCTCCCGGGCGATCTGCGTCAGGTCCGCGGTGATCTCGTGCGGGGGCCACTGCTGCCCGTCGCGCTCCTGGTACCGGAGCGCCGCGTCGATGAGGGGGTCCAGCTCCTCGCACCGCCCGTAGGCCTCCGCGACCTCGTAGAGGATGAGCGAGGCGCCCTCGAGCGGGTCGAGCCACCCGCCGACGATCTCGGTGGCCCACCAGCGGGCGAGGGCCAGCCGCCCCTCCCAGTAGTCCTCGGGCGGGTGGAAGCCGAAGCCGAGCTCCTCCATCACCTGGTCGAACAGCTCCGCGGCCTGCTCGTGCTCGAGGCGGCTCAACGCGGCGAGGTGCAGCAGTGACGGTGTGTAGACGCCGGCGCTCAGGGCGCGGAGTGCGGCTTCGATCAGGAGTTCCGGGTCGCCGTACCGGCCGTCGACCCACTGGTGGGCGATCTCCCGGAGTTCCCGCACTGCCTCGGTCGTCGCTGCCCCGGTCGCTGCCCCGGTCGCTACCTCGGTCGCCGTTTCGGTCGCCGGTTCGGGGGCTTCGTTCGTCGACATGGGCGCATGCTGCCACGCACCGGAACGGCACGGACACATCGGTACCGGGCCGTCGCCGAGACGGACCGGCCCTGGCCGCGCCTTGAAGCCGAGCGTGTGCGCGTCGGGTGCCATCGGGTGGTTGCCGACAGTCACCGCGGTGTGAGCTGGATCCCTTTGCGGCGGGCGCCGGACCGGGGTCGCCCGTGACGGTTCTCACGCTTCCGTCCGCAGGGGCCGCCGCCCGGCGGGGCGTGTCGCCGCCGGGCGGGCGCGGGCCGCGCGTCAGACGGGCCCGGCCGCTGCGAGCAGGCGCGGCGGGAGGTAGGGCGAGCGGACGTGGACGGCCCAGCCGCGGCTGCGGCGGGCGTGGCAGGCGAGGGCGAGGATGCCGAGGTCGAGCGCGGCGTCGGTGTCGGTGGCGCGGTCGGCGACGGAGTGGTGGTCGCGGTGGGCTTCCAGGGCGTCCAGCAGGGCGAGGTTGAAGCTGGTCTCGTCGCCCTCGACGAGCTGGGAGAAGAGGACGACCGGGGGCGGGAGGAAGCCGTGGTCCCTGGTGCGCTCCACCTCCTTCAGGGCGCGTTCGGTGGCCGGGAGCGGGTCGGCGCCGCGGAGGTGGTCGTGCAGGGCGGTGCGGTACGGGGCGAACGGGGAGCGGTCCTCGGCGGCGATCGTGGGGCCGGCCAGGACGAGCGGCTCGAGGTCCTCCGGGTTGCCGGTGATCAGGGCGTAGGACAGGGCCGTCTCCCAGAAGACCGGGCCGAAGTCACTGTCCCGGCAGGCGGGGAAGCGCAGGGTCCGGCCGTCGATCGTCACCTCGGCCTCGGTGCCCGGTTCGGCGAGGGCGGCCCGGTACACGGCGGCGCCCAGCCGGGAGCCGAGCCGCAGGTTGGCGAGCTGGGCATCGGTGGCGTCGGCGGACCGCGAGGCGCGCGCCGCGAGGAGCCAGGTCTGGTAGCGCAGGGCGCCCGTGAGCTCCCACGCGTCCAGCGACTCACCCTCCTTCGGTGTGATGGCCTCCAGGGTGCGCCGCTCGAACCGCGCCTCGCTGTCCGGGCTGAGTGGCCGGGCCGGGCTCGGACGGTCGAGGTCGACGGGCCCGGCGGCGAGCCGGGCCACGGCGTCGGGGCGCGGGTCGCGGCCGAGGCCGTGGACGCGCGGGCCGGGGGTCTCGAAGCCGGTGACCAGGGCGTGGGGCAGGTAGTCGGTGTCGACCGCCGGGGTCCAGCCGTAGGTGCGGTACGCGAGGGCGGCGAGGGCGATCGGGACCAGCGGCAGGAGGTCGGCGGGGCCGGTGCCGTGCGGGCCGTCCTGGAGGAGTGCGAGCAGCGCGGCGTCGAAGGCCTCGCGGTCCCCGTCGGTGAGGGCGCGCAGGGCGCGCAGGCCGGGCTGCGGTCCGGCGGGGAAGTCGATCTCCTCGAAGAAGTGGGCCGCGAAGCCGTCGACGAGTTCGAGGGTGGGGGTGACCGGCTCGTCGGGCATCAACTGCCGGGCCCAGCAGAAGGCCTCGCCGTGGAGGGAGACCTTGTCGGAGACGATCGCGAGGCAGAACGCGTCGAGCCACTCCCCGGGGGTGACCAGGTGACGGGGGTCGCGCTCGAGGCCCTCCTCGCGGTGGTAGCTCATCCCGAAGTTCGGGTAGTCGAGGAAGACGCGGAAGCCGTCGTGCGGGTAGTAGGCGGCGAAGGACACGGCGCCGACGGCGGCCTCGGTGGCGTCCTTGAGGACGGCCTTGGCCTCGGCGGAGCCCAGGTCGGGCCGGGTGGTGGAGAGGGCACCGAGGTAGTCGAGGAAGGAGTCGGCGATCAGCTGCCACTCGGTGGTGGTCATCAGATCGGCGCGGGAGTAGGAGCGGACCTGCCTCCCGATCCGGTTCACGAAGTCCTCGCGGGCCTTCGCCACCCGCACCCCGTCCACCTGGTGACGTTCGATCCGCACAGTCCTGCCCCCTTGATCATCGGCCTGGCCCCAGCCTAGGCAGTGGGTCGGACATCGTGGTCCGCGGGGGTTTCACGGGACACCGCTCCGGACGATCGGGACGGCGCTCCGGACGACGATCGGGACGGCGCTCCGACGGGGGGCAAGGGCCCGTCGTGGCGGGCGCTGGCGCGCCAGTCGGCGACGCGGACCAGGGTTTCGAGGAAGGCGAGGCGGAACGGGCCGAGGCCGGGGGCGTCGCGCAGGGACAGGGCCCGTTCGGTCCAGGCCGCCGGGAAGGCGGCGGTGCGCAGGGTCCGGGCGGGGAAGTGCTCGCCGGTGGACAGCCGGACGGGCGGGGTGCGGTCCCCGTCCGCGACGCCGAGCAGCAGCGGGGCCTCGTCGCCGCGCGGGCGCACGGTGAGCCGGACGTGGCCGTGGTGGGCGGCGGCGAGGTAGGTCACGAGCGGGTGGTGGCCGCCCTGCCAGAGCAGGAGGGCGCTGACGAGCTCGTGCCGCAGGTGGGGGCGCGGTGAGCGGTAGGGCGGCAGGGGGTCGGCGCCGTTCCTGGACTTGGCGAGCAGGCCGCCGGGCGGGTCGGTGCGGCCGGCCCGCAGTTTCTCCTGGAAGGCGTCGTGGCACTTGCCGAGGTCGTGGAGGCGGGCCGCCTCGACGACGGCCTCCCGCAGGTCGGCGGGGAGCGCGGGCAGCGCGGCGAGCAGCGACTGCGCCTCCTGGGCGGTCTCCTGGAGGTGCTGGTCGAGGCCGACCCAGGCGGTGCAGCCGTAGGCCGGCCGCCCGGGAGCGGCGGCCTCGCACGCTACGGGGGCCGGGCTCTCCGGGGTCCAGCCGCGGTCCGGGAGGTAGCCGCCGGTGCGGGCGTCCAGGAGCAGCCGGACGCCGGGCCGCAGGTCCTGCGTCCGCGCGGGGCGCCAGCGGTGGTCCAGGGTGTCGCGCAGCCAGGCCCGTCCGGCGGGAAGCCGTCGCAGGTCGCCGATCGGCACCGGGCAGAGTTCGGCGCCGGTCGGATCGGGCTCGTCCTCACCGGGCCCGTCTTCACCCGGTCCGTCTTCACCCCGCCCGGCGCACTCCCAGGCGCGCCAGGCGACCAGCGCCGGGAGCGAGTCGCCCTGCGACGGGTCGCAGATCCAATGGTCCACGCCGGCGGTGTCGTCGGCCGGTGAGTCGAAGAGGGCCAGGACGTCCTCGCGCCCCGGCCCGGGCGGTGCGGACGCCCCGGACGTCCCGGGCGGTGCGGGCGGTGCGGACGCCCCGGGTGGTGCGTCGGCGCGGGCCGTCAGCAGCTCACCGGGGGTGACGGCCCGGCCCTCGTGGGCGGTCAGCCAGCGCGCGGTGGCCTCGTCGCCGCCCTCGGGGGGTGTGCACCACAGCAGGTCGCCGCCGTCCGGGTGCTCGCCGTGGCGGTTGCAGCGCCCGGCGCGCTGCACGAGCGAGGCCCAGGGGGCGAGTTCGGTGACCAGTGTGCGGCTGGAGAGGTCGAGCCCGGCTTCCAGGGCGGGGGTGGTGACGAGGACGAGACCGTTCCCGCCCTCGGCGGCGGCCAGGACGCGGTCGAGGTCGGCGGCCCGGAAGTACGGGTGCAGCAGCAGTGCCTCGCACCCCCGGGCGCTCAGGCCGGCGTGCACGGCCCGCGCCCGTTCCGGGGAGTTGAGCACCACGACGGTCCGGGTGCCCGGCACGTGTGCGGCGGTGACGGCCTCGGCGAGGGCGGCGACGTAACGCCCGGGCGGGAGGTCGAGCCGGCCGATGCGCCGCGACGTCCCGGTCGCGTCCGGCGCGCGCACCGTCCTCCCGCCGAGACCGCCCGGCCCCCGAACCGATGACATCCACATCGTCCGGGTTGCCACCGCCGTTCCCAACTCGTCCCGCAGGAGCTGGAGTTGGACGCCGGTGGACAGGCCGGGACCGAGCAGGTGCGCCTCGTCGAACACCCACTGGGCGTCGGTGTGCAGCAGCGCGTACGAGACCGGCGCCATCGTCCGCGCGTCCGCGTAGCCGCGCATCAACGCCCGGCTGAGCACCATGTCGTGGGTGCCGACCAGGATCGCGCTGCGCTCGGGGCGCCGGCGCCAGCCGCCCTCCTGCGCCGCGGCGCCCGCGAGCAGGTGCAGCCCCACCTCGCCTGTGCGGCCCAGGCGCTCCAGCCACTCCCCGATCCGGCCGAAGGCCTGGCCGGCGAGACTGTGCCGGGGCAGCACGAACACCAGCCGGCGCGGCGTGGCCTGCGGCGCGGCGACCAGCCGCCGGTACAGCCACGGCAGCACGGCGGCAACGGTCTTGCCGGCCCCGGTGGGCGCCTCGAGCAGCGTGGGCAGGCCCTCGGCGGCCAGCGCCGACTGGTAGGGGTGGGGGGTGAAGCCGGTGGCGGTGCGCGCGAAGGTCTCGAACTCGGCCGTCATCGGCCCAACCTACGGCCGAGCGGGCCCGGTGGGGTAGCCCGGGGACCGGCGGACGGTCCCTCCCGGCCCCGGGGCCACTGCGGCGGCCGGCCCACCGCGGCGGCCGGTCCTGACCGCTCGACAGCCCGGCCGGGCGGGGCCGCACGGTTCAGGGATTCCGTTCGCCGCTGTCGTCCGGCGGCTCATGACCGCGCGAGCGGTGCCGCCGCAGGTACCAGACCAGCAGGGCGACGGCGATGACCACGGCGATCGCGATGGCGGCGACCCGGCCGACCGTGCCCTCCACCCTGGTGTAGGCGGCCCCGGCGAAGTAGCCGAGAAGGGTGAAGCCGACGCCCCAGGCGACCCCTCCGAGGGCGTTGTAGAACAGGAACCGGCGGTACTGCATGCGGGACATCCCCGCCAGCGAGGGCACCAGCGGGCGGAAGAAGGCGATGAAGCGGCCGACGAAGACGGCGGCCGGCCCGCGCCGGCGGATCAGGTCCTGCGCCGTGGCGACCCGCTTGGCATGGCGCCGCAGCGGGCGGGTGCGAAGGATCGCCGGACCGAGGTGGCGGCCGATCTCGTAGCCGGCGGAGTCGCCGAGGACGGCCGCACAGACCACGACCAGGACCATCCAGCCGAGGGACGCCCTGTCCTGGTGGGCGAGGAAGCCGCCAAGGACGGCGGCGGTCTCCCCGGGGATGAAGAAGCTGAAGAACAGGGCGTCCTCGGCGAAGACCATGCCGCCGACGACCGCGTACACGACCGGGCCGGACAGGCCGCGCAGCCAGTCGGTGATCGAGCCCATCGGCCACCCCTCGCCGGCAATCATGCCCCTTTTCCGCCCCTTTCTGCCCTAATGTAATGCTTCTTCCCATGCCGACCCTCTCGGACGGGGAGGGGACGGCGGACGGCACCCGGGACGCACCGGCGGTCTGCGGATGTCGAGAACGGGTCGCCGGCTCCGTCCTCGGGGCGTCGGCGGCCGCCACCGGCCGCACCAGGAAGAGGGAGAGTTCAGCATGGCGATTCAGCGGATGGACAACGTCGGCATCGTCGTCGAGGACATGGATGCCGCCATCGCGTTCTTCGTGGAACTCGGCATGGAACTGGAGGGCAGGATGGAGGTCGAGGGCCTCTTCGCCGACCAGTGCACCGGCCTCGACGGCGTCCGCTGTGACATCGCGATGGTCCGGACCCCGGACGGTCACAGCCGGCTCGAACTGGCGAAGTACCGCAGCCCCGCGGCGACCGGCGCCGGGCCGCGCAACCGGCCGCACAACGTCCTGGGCACGCACCGCGTCATGTTCGCCGTCGACGACATCGAGGACACCGTGGCCCGTCTGCGCCCTCACGGCGCCGAACTCGTCGGCGAGATCGCCCGGTTCGAGGACAGCTACCTGCTCTGCTACCTCCGCGGCCCGGAGGGCATCATCATCGGGCTGGCCGAGCAACTGCGCTGAGGAGCAGGACGCGGGTGCTGCCGCCCTGCGGTTCGGGGGCGGATCGGCCGGTGGGCCCGGGTGCGGCGCCGGGGTGACCGTTCCGAACGCGGAGTGACCCGTTCCGGACGCGGGGTGACCCGTGGCGACGTACGTTCTGATCCATGGCGACGTACGTTCTGATCCACGGCGCGGCCGCCGATGCCTGGTACTGGGGGCCGCTGGCGGCCGAGCTGCGCGAGCGGGGTCACGAGGTGGTCGCGCCGCAGCTGCCGTGCGACGACGACGCGGCCGGGCTCACCGAGTACGCGGACGCGGTGGTGGCGGCGATCGGCGACCGTGCGGGAAGGCTCGTGGTCGTCGCGCACTCGTTCGGCGGCTTCACCGGTCCCCTGGTGTGCGCACGGGTGCCGACGGACCTGCTGGTCATGCTCCATGCCCAGGTGCCGGCGCCCGGGGAGACGCCGGGCGCGTGGTGGGAGAACACCGGCTACTGGGCGGCCCGCCGGGAATCCGACCGCGCCAGGGGCGTGGCGGAGGGCGCGGAGGAGGACGAACGCGCCCTGTTCCTGCACGACACCCCGGCTGCGCTGGCCGAGGAGCTCCTCACGGAGCACCAGAGGCGGCAGTCCGCGACCCCGCTCGGGACGCCGTGGCCGCTGGACGCCTGGCCGGAGGTGCCGACCAGGTACCTGCTGGCCACCGGCGACCGGTTCTTCCCGGCCGGGTTCCTGCGGCGGCACGTCGAGGAGCGGCTCGGCTTCCGGCCCGACGAGATGCCCGGCGACCACCTTCCGATGCTCGGCCACCCGCAGGAGCTGGCCGAGCGGCTGGAGGCGTACCGGGTGTCGGCGCAGCGATGAGTTTTCCGGTGTCGGGAGGTCCACATCCCGACGGGGACGACCCCGGAACGACCAACGCATCGGGAGCACGGACATGAGCCTCATCCACATCGAGCCGTCTCGGGCACGTCGGATCCCGGTGATCCGATGACCACCGTCCACGCCAACGGGATCGCCTCGGGCATCGAGTCGTTCGGTGCCGAGGACGCGCCGCTCGTCCTGCTCGTGGGCGGGACGACGATGCTCTCCTGGCCCGACGCGCTGTGCGAGCGCCTGGCCGCCGGCGGGCGCCGTGTGGTGCGCTACGACCTGCGCGACAGCGGGGAGTCGACGACGGCGGACCCGCAGGCGCCCGCTTACACCCTGCGCGACCTCGCCGCCGACGCGGCGGCCCTTGCCGACGCGCTCGGCCGGGGGCCCGCGTACCTCGCCGGGATCGGCGTCGGCGGGATGGTCGCCCAGGTCGCCGCGCTCGACTATCCGGGCGCGTTCTCGGCGCTCACCCTGGTCGGCACCCGCCCGGTCGCCCCCGGTCCGCCCGACGACGACCTCCCCGACCACGACCGGGCGGCGATGGGCCGGCTGTTCGCGCGTCCGATGCCCGACTGGACCGACCGCGGGGCGGTCGCGGAGTTCGCCGCCGCCGGCGCGGAGTTCCTCGGCGACGACCCCGTCGCCGCGCGCGCGATCGCCGCGCGCATATGGGACCGCACGCCCGGCACCGCACCCGCGGTCCAGATGGCCAACCAGATGCGCACGGTGTTCTCCAGACTCGACTGCCGCCCCCGCTGGCGCGAGCGCCTGCCCGGGATCGCGCTCCCCACGCTCGTCGTCCACGGCCGCCGCGACCGGTTCTTCCCCGTCGGCAACGGCGAGGCGATCGCGCGTGAGATCCCGGGGGCACGGCTGCTCGTCCTCGAGCAGGCCGCCGGCGCGATCCCCGCCGCGTCGGTCGGCGAGGTCGCCGACGCGATGCTCATGCTCGGGTAGCGGGTGGCGGGCACCACGGGCGGGTCCGGCAGCGTTGTGCACCGGCGCCGTCGTGCACCGGTCCCGTCGTGGTCCGCTCCCCCGGGTGGGGCCGGGCGGGACCAGGACGGGACCGGCGGCTCCGTCAGTACGAGATGCTGGTGGCGCAGCGGTCGGTGTCCAGGTTGCACACGACGACGTGGGAGGTGATGCCGGCGTCCAGGAGGGTGTCGGTCCAGGCCGTGTCGTGGAGGATGTGGGTCCAGTTGCTCGAGCTGTTGCCGTTCGACTGCTGGAGGACCACGCTGCAGGAGTTGCCGGTGGTGGAGGTCGCGTAGCCCCGCACGTGGTCGTGTCCGTCGTAGAACGAGACCACCATGCCCCCGGCACAGCCGGGGACGTTGGCCGGGTAGGTGGTGCTGGCCGACGCCATCCCGGTGCTGAGGCCCAGGCCGGCGGCGGTGACGGCGACGACGGCGGCGAGGCGGACGGCGGTGTGCTTCCTGATCATGACTGTCTCTCCTGGTGTCGGGTGCACCCATGCTGGCCGCGGGACGAGCCGGCCGACCACGATGTTGACCGGACGTTGGCCTGACACTTTCCGGCCGGTCTGCCCCGGGGGCGGTGGGGCCCCGGGGGCGGTGGGGCCTCGGGGGCGGTGGGGCCTCGGGGGCGGTGGGGCCTCGGGCCCGGCCGACTCCCGGCAGGCGTACGGTGATCGGCATGACGGGGCGGGAGCACGACCAGGACGCGGAGGACGAGGGCCGGCGGGCTCCGGATCGCAGCGACACCGGCCCGGCGCGCCCCGGCGCGCTTCCCACGTCGTGTCCGCGGTGCGCGCTGGACCTGGTGCAGGAGATCACCCGGTCCGGGCCCTACGGGAGCACCAGCGAATGGTGGAGGTGCCCCGGCTGCGGGTTCCTGGGGCGCCCTGATCTCGGGGGTCGCCCGATCCTGCACCCCTTCGTCCAGCTGACCGGCGAGGACGGGGACTGCGTTTTCTGCGGCTGGGAGGAGTGCAACCGGGCGAGCGAGACGTTCGTCTGGGACGGCTGGCTGCGCCAGTGGATCGTCTGCGTGGCCTGCGGCCGGGAGAACGTACGCCGGATCAGGCGCGCCCCCGCGTAGCGCCGGCCCGCCGCGCCCCGACGCCTTACACCGACCCGGGTGAAGGTCGAACTCCCCTGCGGCCGACCGGACTTCACCGGTACGGTGGCTCGGACAGGGGCTCAGACGAGGGCGGCGGCCAGCAGGGCCAAGGCGCCGATGATGACGGCGACGCGGACGCAGCCGCCCGAGTGGCCCACGAAAACGACGCCCTGATTGGACACCCCCAGGGGGTATCCGCCCCCAACTGCTGAGGTAGCCGGTAGGAGCAGGCACCGGGGGCGGGGCGTGAGCGGATGCCTCGCCCCCGACGCCGTCGAGGTCCGCATCAGCTCCCGGTGGGCCCGGCCGCCCCTGGTCGCGGGCGCTCCGACCCTCTCTGAGAGGATCCGCGCCATGACGACCGACATCCGCCGCTCCGCGGGCACCAGAACCCTCTCCGACACCCTGCTCTCGATGTTCGGCATCCGGCGGCTGAGCACGGAGAAGGACCTGGCCGATCTTCGGGCCGGCACCACCCTGCAGGTGTTCTGCTCGAGCCCCACGCTGGGCACGGTCAAGATGCTCTCGGTCGGCAAGGGGCGCACCATTCCGCACGCGGCAGCCGGCCACCTCTACCTCGCTGCCGACTCGGTGACCTGGCGCAACCGGCGCACCGGCGAGAACGTCACCCTCCAGGGCCCGTTCCGCCTGTCACCGTCGGCACAGAAGAGCCCGCTCCCGAAGATGGCCCGCCTCGACCTGGCGGCGGGCGACGGACAGCACGTGATCGTGATACCCAAGGCCGACGTCGCCCTGGTCACGCAGGTACTGGAGGCGGCTGGCCGTTAGGACGCCGACGACAAGCCCCGACCGCAGCCGCGGCGAACGGCCGGGGCCGGGCGCGGAGAGTGCGCGGATCGAACGCGCGCGGGTGTGCCCCGACGACGGCTTAGTGGTCGACTTCGGGAGTCCTTCGGGGGTTGATCACGCGGCGAGGCGGAGTGAGGATTCTTCCTGGTGACCGGCGGTGTGCCGGTCGAGCCTGGCCAGCAGATCGCCCAGGTCCAGCACGCGCTGGGCCTTGGCGCGGAAGTCGAGGTCGGTGATGAAGATCCAGGAGCGGTGCTGCCAGGGCTTGAGCGCGTCCTGGTCGAGCCAGCGGCAGACGGTGGAGGCCGACACGAACGTGGCGATGCCCCGGGCTATCGCCTCCCGGGCCAGCTCCGGGCACGACCAGCGTGCCAGCGGCACCCCGGTCTCGGCGGGCAACTGGCAGGCCAGGGCTTTGACATGGGCGACTTGCAGCGGGCTGAAGACGGGCGGTCGGCCGGTGCGCTTGCGGTCGGCCAGGCCTGGTAGGCCCTTCTCGGCGAACCGGCCCCGCCAGGTGCACACGGCGTCCAGGTGCAGGCCCATCTCACGGGCGATGCGCGCGTTGGAGCGTCCGCGCGCCGCGCGCAGGACGACCTGTGCGCGCAGGCGCATCCGATGCTCGGTCTTGTGGCCGTAGGCCATCTTCTTCAGCCGCTCGCGCTCAGCGGCGGTCGGGGCTACCGGACAAGCCGGGACAACGGGCATAAGACGAGGGCCGATCGGCAGAAGTGGATCACGTCAGGCCATAGCGGGTCCGAAGGGCTCAGCCTTCTTCGGGGGCCGTGCGTCGTCGGACATCGGCCATCAGTTTGTGCAGTATCGCGATGAGCGCGGTGCGTTCGTGGTCCGACAGGCAACTGACGAGTGTGGCTTCTCGGCCGAGCACGGTGTCAACGGATCGCTCGATGAGCGCGTGGCCTTCGGCCGTGAGTTCCACCAGGACGGTTCGGCGGCCGGTGCTTGCTGGTGTTCGCTCGACGAGGCCGTCGCGTTCGGCTCGGGCGATGCGTTGTGAGATCGCGCCGGCGGTGACCAGCGCCCGCCGGGCGAGCTCGCGGGTGCTGAGGGTGTAGGGCGGGCCGGAGCGGCGGATGACGGAGAGCAGGTCGAGGGTGGCTGCATCGATCCCCGCCTCTCGCAGGGCCCGGCTGCGGTCGTCGGTGAAGAGCTTGGCCAGCCACCAGATGGGGGTGACGATCTCGATCGATTCGGTTGGGGTACCCGGTCGCTCCCGTCGCCAGGCCGCGGCAATCTCGGTGGCGGAATGGGCGGGTACTGAGTCCCCTGCTGCTGCGGCGGCGTCGTCGGCCACGATGTGATTCCTTGTCAACCTCAGCTATGTTTAGACCTAAACGTATCAGTGGGCAGGAGGATTCATGACCCGCATCGTGGTCATCACCGGAGGAACCAGCGGCATCGGCCGTGCCATCGCCCAAAGGTTCGCCGTCGACCAGGCAGAGGTCTTCATCACCGGACGTCACACTGAAACCGTCGAGCTGACCGCCAAGGAGTTGGGGGTGCACGGTGTCGTCTGTGATGCGACCGACCCAGGGCAGGTCGCATCGCTTGCCGCCCGCCTCGGGGAGCTGGACGTCCTGGTCAACGCCGCCGGTGGCCTGCCCGAGGCGGCATCAGCTGACGGAGCGTCCCTGGAAGCGCTGCTCGCCCACTGGCAGGCCAACCTGGCGCAGAACCTGCTCACCGCGGTGCTGACCACGGCCGCAGTCCAAGACAGGCTCACCAGCGGCAGCTCCGTCATCAGCATCGGATCGATCGGTGCCGAGCGCCGTGGCGGCTCCTATGGCGCGGCCAAGGCCGCTCTGGCCGCATGGAACGCCTCAGTGTCCGCCGAGCTCGCTCCCAACGGTACGACCTGCAACGTCATCTCCGCGGGTTACATCGCAGGCACCAACTTCTTCCGAGGCCAGCTGAGCGACGAACGCCACCGTGCGCTGGTGGAGGAGACGCACAACAAGCAACCGGGCACGGTCGACGACATCGCCCAGACCGCCTACTTCCTCGCTTCCCCGGGCGCCCGGCACATCACCGGACAGACCATCCACGTCAACGGAGGCGCCTTCACCACGCGGTAACGCCGTTCAGCCTCGAACGTCCGACTTGAACTCGCCGCCTTTACACCTGGCAAAACACCACGCACAACACGAGATCCGAAGTCAACCCCCGAAGGACTTCCAGAGCCGACCAGTAAGGCACGGCCCGTTCCCGTGGACAACGGGGCCTGTGATACAGCTAGGCGGGCAGGGGTGGTTGGTGGTCGATCGGAGGGGGAGTCCCGTGGTGGAGCAGCGAGTTGTGATCGTGACCGGGGGTGGCACGGGCATCGGCGCGGCCACCGCGCGCCTGCTGCGGGAGGGCGGCCACGAAGTCGTCGTCTCCGGGCGGCGCAGCGCGCCGCTGGAGGATGTCGCCCGGCAGACCGGTGCGCTGGCCCACCCCGCCGACACGACGGACCCCGACGCCGTGCGCGACCTCGTGGAGAGCACCGTCGCCCGTCACGGGCGCCTCGACGGGCTGGTGGTCAACGCGGGGGTGGGCC
The DNA here is from genome assembly GCF_055560835.1 of Kitasatospora sp. NPDC023120. Classification (NCBI taxonomy): domain Bacteria; kingdom Bacillati; phylum Actinomycetota; class Actinomycetes; order Kitasatosporales; family Streptomycetaceae; genus Kitasatospora; species Kitasatospora sp. NPDC023120. The sequence goes on from NZ_JBVHHY010000038.1 coordinate 40,102, forward strand.
GCGGCGGCGGCGTCGGCGAGACCTCGGACGAGGACTGGGACCTGGTGCTGCGCACCAACCTCACCGGCCCGTTCCTGACGATGCGGGCGGCCCTGCCGCACCTGCTGCGGGCCCGCGGCGCCGTCGTCGCCGTCGCCTCCGTGTCGGCGCTGCGCAACGGCACGGGCAACGCCGCCTACGCCGCGTCCAAGGCGGCCCTGCTGCAGCTGTGCAGCTCACTGGCCGTCGACTACGGCCCGCGCGGGCTGCGGGCCAACACGGTGTGCCCCAGCTGGGTGCGCACCGAGATGGCCGACCGCCGGATGGCCCGCTTCGCCGAGGAGGCGCAGCTGGGCGACGGCGTGGGCGGCAGGGACGCGGCCTACGCCGAGGCCACCCGGCTGCTTCCGGCGGGTCGTCCCGCCGACCCGCGCGAGGTCGCCGAGGCCATCGCCTGGCTGCTGTCCCCGGCGGCTTCCTTCGTCAACGGCGCGACCCTCACCGTCGACGGCGGCGCCACCGTCCTGGACCCGGGCACCCTGCCCTTCGCCTACCGGATCGACCCGCGCGGCCCCGTCGCCTGATCTCCGGAGGTCCGGGGGCCGGGGGCCGGGGGCCGGGGGCCGGGGATCAGGGGCGAACCGACCCGGACGACGCCCGGCGGGCAGTGGTCCTCGGCGGCGGCTCGGCCCGGCCCTCCCGGTAGCCCTCGGGCGGGTGGAAGCCGGTATACGCGTCGGGTGCCATCGGGTGGTTGCCGACAGTCACCGCGGTGTGAGCTGGATCCCTTTGCGGCGGGCGCCGGACCGGGGTCGCCCGTGACGGTTCTCACGCGCCCCACCCACCTCCTACCCTTCCTAGTGGACCGCTCCCCCGCCCTCTCACCGGCACCGGCCCGACCGGCCACCACCCCGGCCGCACCCCCGCACCAGCCGCCGAATCCCCGCCGATTTCGCAGGCCGAACCCCCACCCGCCGACCTAAATGTCTGGATTTGGCGAGGTTTGACCGGCCGAGCGACGGGTACCGCCCCGCCCCCCGACCGACATTCCCACCCCGCCCCACTACGACCCCGCGTCGTAGCAGACACCCCTTGGACCCGACCCCGAACCCCGCTAACAATGGCTCAGTCGCCAGCTGCGGCAGCGGCCCCAACCGCCGCCGCAACTCCCGCCAGGCGGTCACCACCCGTGACCACCCCGGTGCCGACCCCCGCCCGCAGGCCCCACCCGGCCGGCCGAGCCGCAGGGACCAGGCACCCCCACGATTGAGGTCGAACTCCCACATGCCCGTGATCACCACCCGCATGCGCAAGTCCGCCGCCCTGCTCACCGGCGCCCTCGGCATCGCCGCCATCGGCGCCGCCGTCGTCCCCACCGCCGCCTCGGCCGCCACCACCACCCCCCAGGCCCTGGCCGCCAGCATCGTCCCCGCCGACCAGCTCGCCTCCTTCGACCAGATCATCTCCCACGAGAGCGGCTGGAACGTCACCGCGACCAACCCCACCTCCGGCGCCTACGGCCTCGCCCAGGCCCTGCCCGGCAACAAGATGGCCTCCGCCGGCGCCGACTGGAAGACCAACCCCGCCACCCAGATCAAGTGGGCCTACGACTACATGAACAGCCGCTACGGCAGCCCCAACCAGGCCTGGGCCTACTGGCAGATCCACCACAACTACTGACCGACAACGGCCACACGCCGACCCACCGGTCACACCCGAGGGGCCCGAAGCGCACACCCCGCGCACCGAGCCCCTCAGCCATGCCCGCAGGGACGAGGGACTCAGTCGTAGGTGATGCGGGCCGCTCGCATCGCCCGGACGCCAGTCGATCCGGCCGCCCTGGAAGAAGGAGGCCCGACCGTCGGGCCGGTAGCCGAGCGTCGTGGCCGTGAGCCGGCCGGGATCCGCGCCGCGCGGGGCGCGGCGCCTGTTCGGCGAGCCCGACCGCCCCCGCCGCCGACACGGACAGCCCTACCCGGCGCTGTGGTCGGTACCGTCCCCGTCCGGGCCGGGGGTGGCCCGTCCCAGGCCCCGGCGGATCGCGATCTCCACGGGTGAGTACGCGCCGTCGGCCCGCTCCAGTTCGTACGGCGCGGCCGGCATCAGTGGCGGCTGGGCCATGAAGCGCGGCCGCTCCCCGTGGTGCGGCTGCGCCGCGTGCACCAGGAACGGATGGCACAGGAAGACGTCGCCCGGGGACCCGGTGGCGAGGGCGAGCGGCCGGTGGTCGGACGCCGCCACCAGATCGGGCGCGAGGGTCAGCCCGCTCGCCCCGGCCTCCCCGTACTTCTCCAGCACCTTCGGCACGTCGAGGTGTGAGCCGACCCGGATCCGGGTCGGGGCGTCCCCCTCACCGACCTCGCTGAACAGGAACAGCATCAGCAGCGCCCGGTCCCGGGAGCGCAGATTCGTGAAGTACCAGCTCTCGCCGTCCGGCAGATAGCTCCCCTCGATGTGCCAGCCCGCGTCGTCCGGCTCCTCCTCGTGCGGGAAGCGCAGCGGGAACGTGCCCAGCGAGTAGCGCGGCTCCCAGCGTCCCGCTCCGACGAGCAGGTCGTACGCACGGTGCAGGGACGGGGAGTTGGGGGCGGCGGCGAACGGTCCCTGCGCCATGCCGGCAACCCGGTGCACGGGCTGCGTCCACGTCGACGGGTCGTCCGGGTCGCAGCCCGTCTCCCGCCACAGCAGCCGCGCGCAGTCCGCGGCCACGCGCGGCGCGACGGCGCCCTCCAACTTCACGAAACCGTCTCGGAGGAAACGGGATACCAGGGTCGTGTCATCCATGCCCCCATCGTGCGGGGGTACCGGTCCCGACCACCCGACCTTTCCCGTACCGCCTTTGTCGGGTGGTCGCCGAGCCCGGCGCCGCGTACGAGGCGCCCGCAGCGGGCGCGGGCGTCAGGCCTTGGCTCGGGCGATCGCCTGGACGGCGATCTCGCGCATCCGGTCGAAGGCCTGCCCGCCCTCCGGGCGGACGACGGGGATTGAAAGCGGACCCTAGGCGGGCGCGCTGTCGTCCCCGTCCCGGACCGCGGTGCCGAACCGCCACGCCTCGATGTCCCGGTAGCGGATCGGCCCGGGGCCGCGGCCGATGTTGCTGCCGACCAGGTGGAGGCGCTCGGCCGACCACAGCCGGCCCACGAACCCGGCGAGCCCCTCCGCGGCCTGCGGCACGCTGGTGGGATCGTCGCGGCGGGACCGCGCAAGCGTCAGATGGGGCCGCAGCGGACGGTCGTTGAACTCGATCCCACAGGACCTGACCAGCTCCCGGACGTCGGAGGCGAGCAGGTGCAGCCCCTCCAGGTCCCCGGCGATGCCGCTCCACAGCAGCCGCCCGTCGAAGTGGCCGCCGCCGCGCAGGCCCAGGCGCAGGGCGGGGTGCGACCGCGCCCGGTCGGCCAGCACCGAGCGCAGCAACGGCACTGCCGTAGTGGGCAGTTCACCGAGGAAGGCCAGGGTGATGTGCCAGTCCTCGATCCGGTTCCAGCGCAGCCGCGGGTACGCGTCGTAGGCGGGCTGCAGGGCCCGGGCCAACTCCTCCTTGGCATCGTCGGGCGGAGCCAGCGCCACGAAGACGCGCAGGGTCGAGGGCTCGGGGGGAACGTTCACCGGAGATTTCTAGCACCCGGCACCGCGCCGATGCCCCCCCCCGGGCACGCTCCCGGCACCGGGAGCGGTGCGCCGGGTCGGCACCGGGTCGGCGCGAAAATTGCTGGAATTGGCGGCCTCGCAGCCGCCCGGAACGGTGCCGCGGACTCCCGAGCGTCGATCACGTTGCGGCCCAGGTGGCTGCGGCTTGGCAAGCTCGGGACTCCCGGGGTGACCACCGTACGGCTCTTGGGGACCTGCTTCCGGCGCTGGTATCGGCTGCCTCGGTCGCCGCATCGCACCCTGACTGCCCGGATCGTCGGCGCGCTGAGGTGCTGTATGCCTCGGCTCTGAATCTTGTTCAGATGTTCGCCGCCTACCAGGGGGATGGAAACCTGGTCTGGCGCGTGGCGGAGCGTTCCTTGGCGACCGCCCGAGCGTCCGGTGATGACGTCGCCGTTGCGCAGGCTTGTTGGTTCCTGGTGGAGGCGTTCCGGAAGTCCGGGCAGTGGGACAGCGCCCAGACGCTCACTGAGGAGGCTCTGCGGCTGCTGGGACCGGTCAGGGGCGATTCCCCGTCGCTTGCTGCGGCATGGGCAGACATGGCGTTCCACGCGGCCATTACGCACGCTCGCGCGGGAGAGTCGGGCGAGGCTTGGGGCTGGTTCGATCGAGCCGAGGAGGTCGCCAGGACCCTGCCGGCTGACTTCTGGCACTCGCCGACCTCCGCGTCCGCACGGGTAGTTCCGGTGCACGCCGTGGCGGTCGCTGTTGAGCTGCGACAGGTCGGTACCGCCTTGCGGTGGGCTGACCGGCTGGCACCGGCGGAACTTCCCGCACGGCCGAGGCGGGCACGGCACTTGATCGAGGTCGCACGGGCATACGCTCTGCGAGGCGAACCGGATTGGGTGGCGTCGCTGCTCACCGACGCAGTGGAGGCAGCGTCCGACACCGCCCGGTGGAACCATGAAACTCATGACTTGGTTAGGGGCTTGCTGGACGGCCCGCCATCTGTTCGAAGTGCCGCCCGTGACCTTGCAACCGCTACCGGGCTTGCCGCCTGACTGATAGTTAGGGGCACAAACCGTGCCTCTCGGCCGCGTTGAGTGTCCGTACTGTCCATGGGACGTGACGGGCATTCAGCGTTTTGGAGGCCGAATGAGCAGCTTGCCGACCAGGGAACTCCCCTCGGTGCTGACGCACACGGACTGCCAGGAGACGAACCGGATCGTTACTCGGTTCGGGGGCTGGAAATTGCGCCCGGATGACCCTCGGATCGTTCCGGCGCGCTACGTCCTGTCGTGCGTTTTCCGAGGACGAGGACGGCGCCCTGTGCGGCGAGACGTCCCGGCCGAGTGCGGACGTAGGGGCCGTGGCGGAGTGGGCGCGCACGCACACCTGGCTCGACCAGGACCACCGGTCGTACAGCCTGGACGCTACCTCGGTCCCGATGGTGCTGGTGCCCGAGGAGGAACCGGCGTGAGCCGCAAGACCCTTGCTGCCTGCGCCCTGGCCGTGGCGGTTGCTCTCGGACCCGCCGCTCTGGTGCTCGCCCTGGCCAAGCTCGACCCGTACACCGCACGTCGCTGGGTGTGGTGGTTCTTCGCTCTCGCGGTCGCCATGCTCGGCATCGTGTACGGCGGTGACTGGGAAACGTGGTGGCGCCGAAGACGTGCCCGAGCCCGCGTGCGGATCGCTCGGCGCCACGGTACGGCGCTGTGCCGATCGGCGCGGCAAGGGCGGGTCGGAAGGTGAGCGGGGAAGCCCACATACCGCCCGATGGCCCTCGCTGGGCCTCGGGCTGGTGCTACCCCTGCGGGGCAACGCACGACGTTGCACCGGTACCGGCGGTAGGGCTCCGGTCGATCCTGACCGTTTGCCCGAAGCACTACGACCGGTACTCGGAGCGGTTCCGACGTACGGTCCAGTTCCGGACCTGGTACGGCGCGCGTTCCCGCCCGCGTGTCCGTCCGGCGCCGCAGTCTGCCGGAGTGTTCCCCCGGCACTTCGGGACGCCCGCCGGTCCCACCCGGCGGAAGGATGCGCAGGACAGCGCGCGTCGGTGGTCCTGGTTCAGCTCCCCGGCGCGAACCAGGGCCACCCCTTAGACCCCCGGCGGGTACCTGCTTGCCGCCGGAGGAAGCACAACCCCCGCCCCGGTGACGCGACTTGGACGGACGCGGACGACTGGGGCGGGGCACAGGCGAATCACGGTATGCCGTGTCCGTCTGCCCCCACATGTTCCAAGCCAAAGTGGACAAGGCGTTCGACGTTCGGGTGACCGCCGTGGGCGGCCGACTGTTCGGGGTCCGGATCGACAGCCCCGATCTCGACTGGCGTTACCGTCAAGACCTGATGACGTGCACACCGATCGAGGTACCTGCGTCGGTCGTATGTGCGGTCGCGGCCTATCTCGCCGAACTCCGTTTGGATTACGGCGCGTTCGACTTCGCCGTGACCACCGCAGGGGACTGGTACTTCCTTGAGTGCAACCCAAACGGCCAATGGGCGTGGCAGCCGGCGCAGACCACCGCCGCCATCGCCCAAGCTCTAACCGACCAACTGGAGAAAGGCCCCGACACGTGAGCACATCGGCTCAGCTTCGCAGCGCCCTGGCGGACAGACTCGCCGAGGACGGCACCCTCACCGAACCACCTCGGTTCCCCGCGAGCTGTTCACGGGGTCCTACTTCCTGCCGGTGGCGGGCAGCATCCCCACCAGCTACCGGCCCGTCCGCGAGGGCGATCCCGGGTGGCTGGAGGGCGTGTACTCCGACGAGACGCTGATCACCCAACTGGACGGCCGGACCAGGCCCGACGACGTGACCGAGGACGCCGTGACCGGCTCCCCGTCGTCGTCATCCACCCTGCCGTCCCTCGTGCTGCGGATGTGGCAGCAACTCGGCGCGGAGCCAGGTCACCGGGTGCTGGAGATCGGCACCGGAACCGGGTACTCGACCGCCCTCGGTGCGCACCGCCTCGGGGACGCCAACCTGACCAGCATCGAGTACGACCCGGTGGTCGGCGGCGCTGCCGCTACTGCACTCAAGGCGGCCGGGTTCGCTCCCCGGCTGATCATCGGTGACGGGCTGCGCGGCGACCCGCAGGGCGGGCAGTACGACCGGCTCATCGCCACCTGTTCGGTCCGGTACATCCCGCTGCCCTGGCTGCACCAGGTGAAGCCCGGCGGGAAGGTTCTGGCCACCCTCTCCGGGTGGAGCTACGCCAACGCTCTGGCGCTGCTCGACGTGACCGGCCCTGGAGAGGCCACGAGCCGGTTCCTCCCCGGGTACACCAGTTTCATGATCGCCCGGCCGCACGACCGGCCGCCCCGCCCGACGCTGGCCCTGTTGCCCGGGGATGAGCGTCCGAGCCAGATCGACCCCGCGAAGCTCGACGACTGGACCGGCGGTTGGATGGCGCAACTCGCGGTCCCCTCGGCCGAACGCCTGGGGGCGGGGGCGGATCAGATCCTCTGGGACGTGTCCACCGGTTCGCAGGCCCGGACCGCTCCCAACCCTGACGGCGGGTGGACCGTTGTCCAGCGCGGTTCCGTTCGCCTGTGGGACCGGGTGGAACGGGCCGTGGAGCGCTGGCAGGCCGCCAACGAACCTCACCAGGAGAAGTTCGGGATCACGGTCTCGGCCGCCGGTCAGCGGGTGTGGCTCGGCACCGAGGACGGCCCCGGGTGGGACCTGCCGATCTGACGCACGTGGGCCTGGCGGTCAACATCACGCACCGCCCTGGCGGGTGGTCAGACAGCAAGACGCCCCGTTCGGCCAAGCGCCGGGCGGGGCTCTGTCGTTGGTGCTGACCTGCGGCTATGCTGCACAGAACTGGTAGTCACGTGTGTTGGGGTCCTGCATCGTGATGCACGACTCGTTGACGCCATCGGCGCGCTGCGTCAGCACGTGTTTCGCGCCGAGCGCCATCAGCCGTGCGCATTCGGCCTCGAGTGTGGCCAGGCGCCTGGGGAAAGCCATCGGGCCTTCCCGGCGGATGACGTCGGTCAGGGTGGGGCCGTCGACCTTCTCCATGGCGAGGAAGAGCACGTCCTCGTGGACGCCGCGCTCGTAGAGCGTGATGACGTTCGGGTGGTTGATCCGGGCCGTGGCCACCGCTTCACGCGCGAAGCGGGCCGGCAGGTCCGCTCCCAAGTCCTGCCGGTCAACAGCAGTTTGAGGGCGACGGTGCGGCGGAGGTCCCGGTCGTGGGCGCCCCACACCTCGCCCATTCCACCGCGTCCGAGCCGGTTGACGAGCTCGTACCGTCCCGCGATCACGTCACCAGGTCTCATCGCCACCCCGCTGTCCGACGCCGCCGTGCCGGAACACCATACGGGCGGGGCGCCGTGACGGTTCCGGCTCGGCGGGACCGTGGCGGCCGGGCGGCAGGGGTGGCGCCCGGTCAGTGGCCCTATGCCGGGTGGTAGCGCTGGAGGTTCCTGCGGACCCGTTCCAGGTAGGGCTGGACGGCTGCGAGCCTGGACTGGTCCCGTTCCCGCACCACCCAGGTGGCGGTGCGGTAGGCGGCGGCGAGGTTGAGTGCCGGGTCGCCGGGGACGCCCTGGAGGTCGGGGGTGATGGCGCAGAGCATGCGGCCCACGGCGGGGATCGACTCCTCGGGGGTGAACGGCGGTACGGGGACGGCGTCCTGGCGTCCGGGCGGCAGGTAGTAGCGGAGCACCCGGGGGGTCCAGCGGGCGATTCCGTACTCGTCGTTGGCCGGGTCGCTCAGGTTGGGGTCGAAGCCGCTCTCGGCCTCGAGCATCGCCGCGACCAGGGCCGGGGTGACGTCCGGCTCGGGGCACGTGGTGCCGGCCTCGATGATCAGGTCCCGGTACTGCGGGGGGATGCCGACGTCGGGGCGCAGCCACCGTGCGGCGTCCGGTCGCGGGGCACGGACGGCGGGGTCAGCGCGGACGGCGGGGTCGGCGGGGTCGGCGGAATCGGCGGGGACGCAGGTGCTGAGGAGGAGGGCGGTCACCAGCGCGATCAGGGCGGCGAGGGCGCGGCGCGGCGCGGTCTGCCGCAACCGGCGGGCGGGGCGTGGCTGCGGTGTTTCGGGTGCCGGTGTGTCGGGTGCCGGTGCGTCAGCCGCCGATGTGTCGGGCGCCACCGTGTCGGGTGCCGGTGCGTCAGCCGCCGATGTGTCGGGCGCCGGCGGGCTCGGCGCCACGGCGGCGACCGCGCCCTGGGGGCGGGTGATCTGCCGGTGCGTGTGCACGCGGCGGCGTTCCCATTCCACCGGGTCGCCTCCGCACGCGGTCACGAAGGCGGCCAGCACTCCCTCGCTGGGCAGCCGGCGGCCGGCGGCGGCTTCGGCGAGCGTGGAGGCGGAGTAGTTGATGCGGGTGGCGAGTCGGCGGTAGGGCGGGCTACCGGCCTGGCGTCGCAACTCGCGCAGGTCCAGGGCGAAGAGCGCCAGGGGGCCCTCGCCGGCATCGAGCGGCTGTTCCTGCCGTCCCACCTGCTGATCCTCTCGGTCGGTCGAACGCTAGGCACGCCCCAGGGCCCCGTCCGGACTTGTCCGGTGTTTGTCCGGCTTTTGTCCGAGCAGGTCGTCAGGTGGTGACGGCTCGCTCCGGACCGGATTCGATGGGGCGGCGCACCCCTTTTTCGTTCGGGTCATGACAACACCCAATCGCTTCGTGGACGCCGCGACTCGGCTTTCCACCGGATCCGTCGTGTGCGGTGGATCACAGCCGGCCGGCAAGGGGTGCCCCCAGTGCCCGGCCACCGCGCCCACCCCTGGAGGACCACCCGATGCCCCGCCCGAACCACCCGGCCCACCCGCTCCACCCGCTCGACCCACTCGACCCACTCGACCCACTCCGACACAACGACCCCGGCGACCCCGGCGACTCCTGATGGGCGCCCTGCCGGCGGTGGCCGGGCCGGACGCGCGGCCGAGGCTCTTCACCACGTCGTGGTGGTGGCGGTGGGCGCTCGGCACCTGCTTCGCGCGGATCACCGAGCCGATGGCGACGCTGGCGCTGATCAGCCTGGGGACGTTTGTCAGCGGGTACTCCTACGGCGCGTTCCTGGTGAGCGTGTACACCTTGACCGGGGCGCTGACGGCCACCGCCTCCGGGAGGGTGCTCGACCGTGCCGGCCGCCCGCGGCGCGTCGTCATGATCATGACGGTGTCGTCGTTCCTCCTGCACGTCGCCCTGGCGCTCCTCGGGACGTTCCGGTTCTCCTCCCTCGTGGTGACCGTCACCACGGCGCTGTGCGCCGCGCTGCCGGGCGGTCTGCCCGGCCTGTCGCGTTCGGTGCTCGTCGAGTACGCCGACGTGCGCCTGACGGCGCTGGCGTTCTCCTGGGACTCGATCATGACGGAGGTGGGCTGGATCCTCGGGCCGGTGGTTATCGCGGGCCTGAGCACCTTTCACCTCCCGTGGGTCGAGGTCGTCGCCATGGCCGTCACCTTCCTGGGCGTCTACCTGTTCCTCGGCCCGCTGGTCCGCGCGCGGCCGGCGACCGCCCGGCCCGGCGGCGATGGATCCGGGTCCGGGTCCCTGTGGTCCCACCGACTGGCGTGGCCCAGCCTGGCCGACTCGGTCGCGGTCGGCATGGCGGTGACCGGGATCGTGTCGGCGCTGCCCGTCCTGCTGGCGAGGGCCGGGGCGTCGGCCTCGTGGTCCGGAATCCTGGTCAGCCTGCTGGCCGCCACCGGGATCGCCGGGACGCTGTGCTACGGCAGGGCGGCGGGCGGGATCACGCTGCACATCACCGTCCAGTCGTTCCTCACGCTGGTGGCCGTGATGGCGTCCGTCGTCGGCCTGGCGCTGTCCGGGAGTACGACCGCGGTGGCCGTGTGGACCGGCGTGTCGGGGTTCTTCATCACGCCGTTCAACACCCAGCGGTCGATCAGCCTCGAGGCGAGCATCCCGCCCGCACTGCGCACCCAGGGGTTCTCGGCGCAGTTCGCGCTGTTCGGGCTGGGATCGGCGATCAGCGCCGGCGTACTCGCCCTGATCAGCGACATCACCTCGGCACTGCTCCTCGTCGCGGCGATCGGCCTGTCCGTCTCGGCGGTCGCCGACGCCGCGGTGCGCAAGCGGATCGCCGCGAGCCGGGACCACTGAACACGAGCAGGACCACGAACAGGAACCCCGAGAGACAGCACGAGAGACAGCACGCGAACTCAGCACGCGAACTCAGCACGCGAAACGACGAGGTGGGGAAGACATGCTCAGATACGGCACGCAGGGCGTGAACGACAGCGGCCACCTGGAAATCGGCGGATGCGACGCGCTGGACCTGGCGCAGCGGTACGGGACTCCCCTCTACGTGATCGACGAGCCGGCTGTCCGCGACCGGTGCCGCGGCTATCTCGAAGCGTTCCGCTCGCACTGGCCGTTCGTCGACGTCGCCTACGCGTCGAAGGCCTTCCTGGTGGGCGAGATGGTCCGGCTCGCCGTGGCGGAAGGCCTCAGCCTCGACGTCGTGTCGGCGGGCGAACTGCGCCTCGCGCTCTGGGCCGGCGCGGACGCTTCGCAGATCACCTTCCACGGCAACTACAAGACGCGGGAGGACATCGAGCTGGCGGTGCGCAGCCGGGTGCGCTCCCTGGTGGTCGACTGCCTGGACGAGATCGACGCCATCGACCGGCAGGCCCGGCACGACGGCCTCGTCCAGGCCGTGGACATCCGTCTCAACCTGGGGATCGACATCAACACCGATCCCAAGTACACGACCGGCAGCGCGGAGTCGAAGTTCGGGCTGCCGGTGCGGACGGGCGACGCGGCCGCCGCGGTGGCGCGGATCCTGCGGTGCGGGGGCCTGCGGCTGCGCGGCCTGCACTTCCACCTCGGCGCGCAGGTGCTGGACACCGAGTACCACCAGCGGGCGCTGCACGACCTGGGCGCCTTCGTCCGGAAGGTCACCGCCGGCCTGCCCTGGAAGCCGGAAGCCGTCACGGTGGGGGGCGGGATGGGGGTGAACTACGACGGCGTCTCGACGCCGCCCACGCCCGCGCAGTGGGCCCGGGACCTCGTCCCCGTGTTCGCCCGGGAGGTGGCGCCCCACTGCGCCCCGGAGGTGGTGTTCGGCGTCGAGCCGGGCAGGTCGGTGATCGCCGAGGCCGGGACGACGCTGTACACCGTCGGTCCGACCAAGCGCAGCGGCGCGCGCCGGCTGGTGGCCGTCGACGGCGGGCTGTCGGACAATCCGCGGCCGATCATGTACCAGTCGGTGCACCACGTGGTCCTCGCCTCGAATCCCGAACTGGCGGGCGGTGTACGGCTGCACGGGTCGACGGTCTTCGGGCGGCACTGCGAGACGGACAAGCTGATCGACGACGTGCTGCTGCCCGAACTGGCGCCCGGCGAGGTGCTGGCCGTCCAGTGCACCGGGGCGTACACGCACTCGATGTTCAACCAGCACAACAGGTTCGACAAGCCGCCCGTCGTCTTCGTCGGCGACGGACTCTCCAGGCTCGTCGTGCGCCGGGAACGGTTCGCGGACACGATCCTGACGGAGATCCGGGGCGGCGCGGAAGGCACCGCGGGCACGGAAGGCGCCGCAGGCGCGGAGGGCGACTCGTCCGATCGGCATGGGGGGCAGTAGTGCTTTTCGTCGTCGCGGTACCGGTTTCACCCGCCACAGCCGAGTCCTTGGTCGACGGCACCGTCGTCTGCCGCGCGGACCTGCACACGGCGGACGACGGCACGCTCGCGGCCGCCGTCGGCGCGCTGCGCCCGAACGTGCTCGTCGTGGAGCGCCCGATCGGCCGGGAGGTCCTGCGCTGCTGGCGCGAGGCGATGCCCGAGGAGCCGATCGCCGTCGTCCGGGTCTCGGCGGCCCGGGGTACGCTCGGGCGCCTTCCGACGATGCGTCGGCGACCGGTCTCGGAGGTGCTCCCCTTCGACATACCGGTGTTCACGGTCCCGCGCCGGGCGGGTACCGGGGGCAGCGGCGGCGACGGGGACGCGGCCGCGTACGAGGCGCTCGCCGTCGCCGAGCGGTTCGCGCAGGAGCGGGAGCCGTCCGCGCAGCTGCCGCCGGTCCCGGTGCCCGCCCGCGGGCGGCGCGGCTCGGTCCTGATGATCGGTGCCGGCGTCGTGAACCTGATGACCGCGCACGCGCTGCACACCGACGGCTACGAGGTCACGGTCGTCGACGCGGCTCCGGACCCGCGCGCCCGCCGGCCCTGGCGGGAGTACGGCACGTCGCGCGGCGGCGGCAACGCCCGCATGTTCACGTACACCGAGATGGACGACTACCACGCGAAGTCCGCCGAGGAGCTCGCCTGCATGACGGTGTTCGACCGTCCGCCGGCCCGGTGCGGCTGGGACGTGCGCCGGTACGACACCGAGGAGGACCGGCAGTGGGTGCAGGACTTCCAGCGCGTGCGGCCCTGGCTGGCTCGGGCCTACGACGGCGACATCCTCGGGCTGAACCGGCGCAGCGGGCAGCTGTGGCAGGCCTGGCTGCGGACCCGGCCCCGGCTGTTCGAGGACGTGGAGCTGCGGCACGGCATCCTGCGTCTGTACCAGGACCCCGCGCACCTGGCGGCCGCCCGGCGGCGGCAGGACGCGGTCGGGGCCACCGTCGCCGCCTACGGCGCCCGAGAGGTCCGCGAGCGGTTCCCGGCCCTGGCCCACGCGGCCCCGCAGGCCTTCGCCGGCGGCATCGCCGTGCAGGGCTTCACCGTCAACGTCCACGACGTCATGGCCCGGCTGCTGGAGGACCTGGAGGCCGGCGGGGTGCGCACGCACTTCGGCCTGCGGGTCGAGGAGGTCATGCGGGACGGGGACGGCGCGGTCACCGGGGTGCTGACCACCGACGGCCCGCTGCTCTGCGACCACTACGTGGTGTCGCCCGGTGTCGGGGACGACTCGTTGCGCCGTCAGATCCCCTCCCTGCGGCAGGTGCACGGGGTGCTCGGCTGCTGGGCCACGGTCCCCGACCCGGGCCCCCTGCTCGAGCACTCGCTGAAGGTGGCGCGGCGCGGGCACGTCGCGGAGGACGCGAACGTCACCGTCGGCCGTGACGAGTCCGGCGCCCGCGTCCTCATGGTGGGCTCCGGCTACGGCTGGACGGGCGCCGACCCGCACAACATCGACGAGCGGCACCTGGAGTCGATCCACGACGCCGTCGCCGACACGGTGCGGATGCTCTTCCCCGACGCCTACGAGAGCGTCGGCGGCCGCGAGGGGCTGCGCGGGACGCAGCGGCACTGCGCGCGGCCGTGGACCGCCTCGAACCTCGGGATCTTCGAGGCGAGCGCCGCGCGGAACGGGGTGTTCGTCGTCACGGCCGGGCACAACACCGGCGGGTTCGCCCAGGCGCCCGTCGTCGCCGAAGCGGTCGCGCACGCGCTGAAGGGCGTCCGGCACCCCATGCACACGCTCTACCACCCGCTGCGGACCCGGCGCGTGGCCCCGGTGGCGGAGCTCGGCCGTGACCGCTGATCCGGGCGCGCTGCTGGCTGTCGGCGCGGTGTGGGAGAGTGCCGCCCATGGACGAGAGCATGCACGGAGCAGCACTGGTGGACCGGGTGATCGCCCGGGTCGAGCGGGACGGCTGGCCCACGGCGGACGCGCCGGACATCACCGAGCCCGTGCCGCTCGCGCCCGAGGTGATCGAGCGCCTGCGGCTGGCCGGCGACCGGCCGCTGCCTCCGAGCCTGCGCCGGTGGCTCGCCTTCGACAGCTCCTGGCTGAGCGCGGTCGGCTGGTACGACGACGAGCGGGCGCCCCTCTTCGAGGGCCGCGCGCTCGGCGAGACGGCCGAGTGGATGTACGGCTCCGACGGCGTCATGGTCGACATGTTCGCCGACTTCGAGGAACTGCTGCCGTCCGCGTGCCTTCCGCTCGTCGGCGGCAGCGACTCCCGCCGCCTGCTCTACCTGGGCCGGCCGGACTCCACCGGCGAGTACCCGGTGCTCGTCACCGACATCGACGACCTGCCGTACGTCGCCGTGATGTACCCGGGCCTGGACGTCTACCTCGCCGACCTCGCCGAGGTGATCGACCTGGACTTCGACACCTATACGGGCCTGATGGACCACCCCGAGTACGGCCCCCGGATGCGGGAGCACGCGGAGAACACCGAACTCGGCCCCGACGGCCTCGACTTCCAGGACCTCGAGTTCCACGACCTCGACCGGAACGACGAAGCCTGAGCCTCCGCGCAGGGGCCCCGCCCCGGCCTGCCGGGACGCCGGCTCCCGGGGCGCGCGTTCAGCCGTCCCGGAGGACGCGGTGGGCGATGGGCGGGTGCACCCGCAGCAGCGTCGGCAGGGCGCCGCCGGCCCGTCGGGGCCGCGTGCTGAAGCCCCCGGCCGGGGGCGCGCCGGTTGCCGCCGCCCGGCGCACGGCCCAGATTGGCAGGGACACCCCGCCCGCGCAGCCGCCGCCCCTTCCCCGCGGCCGGCAGCCGCTCGGCGGGTCGGGCGACGGGACGGCGAGGAGAGGTGCGGCGATGAGCACGGTGGTGGAGTCGATCGACGTGGACGTGCCCGTCCGCGTCGTCTACGAGCAGTGGGCGACCTTCGAGGACTTCCCGAAGTTCATGGAGGGTGTGCAGGAGGTCCGGCAGCTGGACGACAGCCACGCCCACTGGCGGACCAGGATCGCCGGGCTGTCCCGGGAGTTCGAGACCGAGGTCGTCGAACGGGTGCCCGACGAGCGGGTCGCCTGGCGAACCACCGGCAAGAGCGTGAAGCACACCGGCACGGTCGACTTCGAACCGCTCGGCGCCGACCGGACCCGGGTGACGATGACCATGGTCTTCCAGCCCACCGGCCTGGCCGAGAAGGCCGCCGACAAGCTGGGCGTGCTCGGCGTCCAGGTACGCGGTGACCTGCGCCGCTTCAAGCGGTTCGTCGAGGACCACCCGGCCGGGTGAAACCCGGTTCCGTCGTGGCGATGAGTTCGCGGGCCCCCGCCGGTCTATCTCTATGACGGAGACAACCGACTCATCGGGAGTACAGACATGGGCCTCATCCACATCGAGCTGTTCACCACCCTCGACCTCGTCGGGCAGGCGCCCGGCGGCCCCGACGAGGACCCCGCCGGGTTCCCCTTCGGCGGCTGGCAGGCGCCCCTGATCGACGAGGCCACCGGAAAGCAGATCCTCGCCGCGTACGAGGGCACGGACGCCCTCCTGCTCGGCCGCCGCACCTACGACATCTTCGCCGCCTACTGGCCGCACCAGAAGGACGGCGAGATCGCCGAGCTCTTCAACCGCGTCCCGAAGTACGTGGCCTCCCGCCACACGCCCGACCTCCCCTGGGCCGGGTCCACCCGGCTCGGCCCCGACCTGGCCGCCGCGGTGCGCGAGATCCGCGAGCGGCACCAGCACGTCAAGGTCGTCGGAAGCCTGGACCTGGTGCAGACCCTGCTGCGCGAGAAGCTCTTCGACCGCCTCGACCTCTGGGTGCACCCGATCGTCCTCGGCGTCGGGAAGAAGGTCTTCGAGGACGGCGCCGTGCCCACCAACCTCACCCTCCTCGAACCCCCGGCGGCCGGCCCGCAGGGCACCGTGTACCTGCGCTACGCACTCGCCGACGGCACCCCCGCGACCGGCGACATGAGCAAGCCCGACCGCGGTCTCGGGCACGACGCCTAATGGGACTCGTCGGGCCGTGAGGGAGACTACGGTCCGTAGCCGCCAGCAGGTGAGCACTGCTATCGCCCGAGCCGTATGAGCTCTGGT
>NZ_JBVHHY010000039.1:0-54932 GCF_055560835.1 Kitasatospora sp. NPDC023120
CGATCCGAGAACCGCTCACCCACCGACGACTTCACCTGACCGGGCCTTGGCACAACCCGTCCAACGACCAAAGCCCACCAAAGTCACCGGTATTGCATCTAATGCCCTTGGTTCTGCCTGTCCCCCACCGGGTGCATCAGCGTGGCGGTGTCGGCCGCCTCACCGACGTCGTGGGGAGCGGACACGGACGCGCCGGGCTCGGCAGCGTGCGACGGCGTCGCGAGACCGAACGCGGCGCTCGCCACCACGGCGCTCGTGATGGCCATCTTCGCGAGCCCACCGCCGAAGTCCGGCATGCGGCACCTCCCCCGTTCACTTCCCGCCCCACTGACGGGAGTTGATACGGGGCAGCGAAGCACTGGCCGGCGGGCCGCGGCAACCCCCGAGGAGGCGGCCCAGGCGCGAGCCCGGCCCGGTCGGCGCGTTGCGGGTCCCTGCGGCCCACCGGCGGCCAGGACGAGCGCGGCCGCGGGGGCCGTGGTGCGTCCGACACGAAGGACGACGGCGGTGGCGACGGCCGCGGCGGGCCGGCGGTGCGGACTCGGTCCGGCGGCGGGTGGGCGCGGGCCGGTCAGGGGCGGCTTCCGCGGCGGGTGTAGGCGGCGGCGCCCGCCGCGGTGAGGAGCGTGGCGGTCGTCGCGGAGGTGGCGGTGGCGGGTGCTGGACCATCCAGGTCAGGGCCTGTCCGCCGACCGAGGCCCGGGGCCCCGTCGCCAGCATCAACAGGGCC
Organism: Kitasatospora sp. NPDC023120; assembly: GCF_055560835.1. NCBI lineage: Bacteria > Bacillati > Actinomycetota > Actinomycetes > Kitasatosporales > Streptomycetaceae > Kitasatospora > Kitasatospora sp. NPDC023120. Next base: position 731 of record NZ_JBVHHY010000039.1, read on the forward strand.
CAGCCGGTGGAGGGAACCCAGGCCGCGTGGGCGCCGAAGAGGACCGCGGCGAGGGCGGTCAGCGCGGTGAGCGCCGCGACGGCCTGGGCGAGGCCGGCGACGGGCAGGGCGTGGGAGTGCTGACCGGCGGTCAGCTGGGCCGCGGCGAGCAGGCCGAGGAGGAGGCCGCCGAGCAGGAGCAGGTGAAGGGCGCGGATCAGCTGCCAAGGGGGCGGGCGTGCCGCGTTCCAGCTCCTCGTCCGGGCCGGCGAGCGTACGGGCGGTGGCGGCGGCGCCCAGGACGGCGGAGGTCAGGCCGGCTGTGCCTCGGTCGACGAGGCCGGTGAACGTCTCACGCCCTGGTCTGACAGGAAGCGAGGGCCCCGGTTTTCCCGGGTGATGTGATCTGCGCCGCATTCAGTGGGGCGGGACGGGGAGTGTGCGTGGTGCGTGGTCAGGCGTCGTGGGCGCCCGCCCATACGGCGGGCGTCCGCCTTGGCTTCGGGTCTTGAGGCCCAGCGGTCCTGGCGATATCGGGCCGCCCGGTGCCGAGTCCGGGCCGTACCCGGGCTCGACTATGCGATGACCTCTTCGATGTCGTCGAGGACAGAGATGGTCACAGCAACATTGAGAGGACTTTCCCAGTCGACGTGAAGCAAGAACTCCACACCGCCCGTTCCACCTTCGGGGCCGTGCGCGCCAACATTGGTGACGTAGACGTTCGCCGCGCCGAGAAGCGGTCGACCAGGAGTCTTCGAGCCGGGGACGCCACCTAGTATTGGAGTGAATTCTGAAGCCGTGACAATCACCGGGGAGTCGAGATTGATGGGCGCCCAGTTGAAATTCTTACGAAGCGTCCCCTGCTGGTCCCGATATATGACACGCAGTGATCGAGTCATGGTGGGTCCCTCCTGAGGTTCCGTTCCTTCCAGCATGCGCAGGATTCCCCTGCGCGGCAAGGCTATTTCAGCGGGATTTGATTTCAAGTCGCGGACGACCGCGCCATTGTGGCGGTACGTGGCCACCACGGAAAAATCGTAGACGGAGAGTGATCTACCACGGTTTCCCCCGGGCAGTGATTGACGAATCACCAGTCCGACCTCCAAGGACGCCACGCACGCCGGAATCCGGCACCTCAGGCGCCCTCAGCCCCTCCGCCTCGTGGGACCCAGAGGAATTCCCGTGTGAAAATCGACGCAGCCCAGGCGGATGAATCCGCACAAGCCGACGCATACACGCCAAAATGCACCCGAAGGGCCCGTATGAGCAATCCGCACAGTCCGGACGCATGGCGAGAGTCCGACCCGTACCCATACCCGGGATCTCCCCACCTGGGCTACTGAACTTGAATGGGTGATGTCGGAGCCGTTTACCTGACAGTGACCTTCACGGAATCGCGGTCAGAACCTTGACGTTCCCCACCCCTCGCCATGGGGGCGGACAGACCGGCTCGCCCGACTTCTCCACCCGCCACCGGCACGCTGACGTGCGGACAGGCCCGAGAGGGTTTCGCGCATGCCGCCGTCCGGATGATGAGGTGGCACGGTGACCAATCACGATGAGGCGGCGAGTGTCCGACCGTTGACGCTGGCCTGGGTGCGCCGGCACCTGGAGGCCGACGAGCGGATCGTCGGAGCCGAGGCGCTGCACGGCGGCGCCACCGCCGACATGCGGAGGCTGACCATCGGCAGGCGGGACGGAAGCACCCGGCACCTGGTGCTGCGCTCCTTCGTCGACCCGACCCGGCAGGGGCCCGCCGAGGACCTCCTGCACAGGGAGGCCGACGCCCTGACCGCGCTCCCCGGAACCGGCGTGCCGGCTCCCGGACTCGTCGCCGTCGATCCGACCGCCGCGCACTGCGAGTACCCCTCGCTCCTCATGACCCACCTGCCGGGCCGGACGGTCCTCGACGACGAGGGGCTGGAGACGCGCCTGCCCCTGCTGGCGCGTCAACTCGTGGCGGTCCACGCGGTGCGGCCGGCCGTCCGGCCCCGGGAGTACGTGGCGCTGACGACCGCCGACACGGTCGTGACCCCCGAGGGCGCCGACGCCGCGGTCTGGGCCGCCGCGATCGACGTGATCCGCAAGCCCGCGCCGCGCTACGAAGGGCGGTTCCTGCACCGGGACTTCCAGCCGGGCAACGTGCTGTTCGACCCGCCGCCCGGGGACCCGGCCGGTGCCGCCGGTGCCCGGATCACCGGCGTCGTCGACTGGGCGGCGGCCTCCTGGGGCCCGGCGGACCTCGACGTGGCGCACTGCTCCACCAATCTCGCGCTGCTGCACGGCCCGACGTGGGGCCTGCGCTTCACCGAGGCGTACCAGGAGGCCGGCGGCATGCTGGCCGCGACCGCGGACGAGCGGCTGTACTGGCAGGTGCGGGAGCCACTGGCGTTCTCGGAGGAAGTGCAGTGGGTGGCGCAGCCGTGGCGGGAGGCAGGACGGACCGAGCTGACGACACGAGCCGTGGAGGAGCGGCTGGATGCCTATGTCACCTCCCTGATGGACGCGCTGGGCTGAGCCAAGGCAGGCGGTCCGGGCGCGGCCCGGCGCCGACCTCATCGTTTACCGCTCAACCAAGTGGGGAATCGGGCAGACCCTCGGGAAGTTCGGGCAGCAGCTGCGCGCCCTCACCGACCGGCGCCGTCAGCTGGTACGGGGCGCTGACCGGGCAGGCCCGACGAGACGCCGGCACGGCGGGTCACCCGCTCGGCGCCGACGCGGTCGAAGACCTGGACCGGACGCTGTCCGCCGCGCTCGTCCAGGCCTAGGAGCGCAACGACCGAACGCGGGACGCCCGCACGCGGGCCGGTGGCCGGGTGCGGGCCGGGCAGGAAGCCGTCGGTTCCGCCGGCAGGCAGAGCGCCCACGCCCGCGAGGCCGTCCGGAAGGCGGCCGAGCGGCTGCGGCAGCTGGAAGACGGCGGCCACGGTGGCCACGGCGGCCGGGTCGGCTGACTGCGGAGCTCGGCCCGACGCTGCGGGGTTCGGGCGGGCGGCTGCTGCGCCGGCGCCCCGTAGCGCGTCGGCGTGTCGCCTCCGAGCGCGGCTCAGCAGGGCGGCGACGCCCGTCGGCCCAACACCGCGTGCGAACACACGGGCTCGGCGGCGACGCTGGCCATACCCGCCCCTACGAACGGCGGCGGGACCGGCACGGCGAAGGAGGCCATCACGGCCCGAGGGCAAGGATCAGGGCGAGGGCCCGGTGCGGGTGCGGACCCTCGGCAACGCCACTTTCCTTCGCCTGCCCCACGTCCTCCACACCCTGGAACGACTGCTCACGCACCGGCCCGTCGAACTCGACCTGGCCGGGCTGCGCCACCTCGATCACGCCCGCATGAACGCCCTGCAGACCTGGTCCGACCAGCACGACGCCCGCATGGTCCAGCCCGACCGGACCACCGTGTCCGTCTGAGTCCCTGTCGATCGGATGAGCTTCCGCGACGGCCAGGTAACCCAAGAAGTCCGGGAGGCTCCGTGGAAGGCCACGAGATACGCAAGCTCGCCGAGCTCGAAGACCGGCACTGGTGGTACAAGGAGCGGCGAGTACTGCTGGGTCGGGAGCTCGCCAAGTTCGGCACGTCGGGCACCGCGCTGGACATCGGGGCCGCGGGTGGGGGCAACACCCGGGTGCTGCGGGCGCACGGCTGGCAGGCGGTCGCGGTCGAGTACGGGGCGGAAGGCGCCCAGGTGGCCCGGGACCGCGGGATCACCGTGATGCGGGCCGACGCCCGCCGGCTCCCGGTCGCCGACGGCACGGTCGACCTGGTGATCGCCTTCGACGTGCTGGAGCACATCGAGGAGGACCACGCGGCGATGGCCGAGATCTACCGGGTGCTGCGCCCGGGCGGGGTGGCACTCATCGCAGTGCCGAGCGACATGCGGCTCTGGTCGGCGCACGACGTCGCGGTCGGCCACGTCCGCCGCTACAGCCGTGACACCCTCCGCTCGGTGATCGTCCGCAACGGCTTCACCTTGGAGACCCTGCAGAGCTGGAACGTGCTCCTGCGCCCGGCGGCCGCCTGGCACCGGAAGAAGAGCACGGGCAGCGACCTGGACGAGGTGCCGGCCCTCACCAACAAGGCGCTCAGCACGGTGATCGCCGCCGAGCGCTACCTGCCGGTCAAGGGCCTGCCGGGCGTCTCCCTGCTCACCCGGGCCCGCAAGCCCACCGCCGCTGCCACAGAGGCGTCGCCACGAAGCGCGGCAGCCCCAGCCCGGCACCCGCAGTGAACGGGGACACCCGGGAGGCCCGGCGGCGCAGCACGGCGGCCAGGGCGCGCCGTTCCGGTGCGGCCAGGAGAGACTGTGGAACCGACTGCCCTGGGCCTCAGGCGGCGCTCATCGTCTGTCATCGTCGCCAGGATCGGCGATCAGGGCGGCGTCGGACTCGAGGCGCCCAAGGTCGAAGTCCAGGGAACCAGACCCGGCTGCGGACGCCGCCGAGCAGTCCGTGCTCCCGGTCGTCGTCCTCATCCGGGGCGCGGTCGGAGTGGCCCGGGTGCTGGGCGAGGGCGGCGTGCAGCGTCCCGAGAGCACGTCGGGGATGCCCTCGGAGAGCCCTTCGGCGCAGGCCCGGGTCGTGGCGACCGTCAGCGACGTCTCCGACTGCAAGGGCAGCGCGGGCATTGCCTCACCGGCCAGCCAGGACGTGACGCTGACGAACGGTGAGAGCCCGCCCGTGACGTTCAGCATCCCGCCGCTGTCCGGAGCGGGCGACCGCACGATCTGCTACACGCTGACGATCGACGGCGCCAGCAAGCGCGACCAGAGCGCCGGTCCCGGCAGTGGCCCTGGAGGGACTCCGAGCTCGGGTGGTGGGACTCCTTGAGCGCGCCGGGGGGGTGCGAGCGGGCCCGCCGAGTCGGAGCGTGCACCCGGCGGGCCGACGCCCCCTCGCCCACCCAGTGCCGGGATCGCGCAGATCGCCACGTGGATCGCCCCGACCACCTTGATCACCGCCCTGCTGTTCTTCTTCGGCTACGTCCACACCAGCGCCTACTACGACTACTTCGGCGTCGACAGTTCGACACTCGGCTTCGCCACCCGAGAGGTGCTGGTGGACAGCGAGACCGCGCTCTACCTGCCCGCCGGCGTCGCGGCGTTCGGCGCCCTGGCGACGGCGTTGGCGTTCTACCTCGCAGCCAGGACCATCTCCCTGGGGGACGGCGGGGAGAAGGCGGTCCTCCGCGCCTGCCGGGTCGTCACCGGGCTCGCCGCGCTGCTCCTCGTGCTCGGATTCCTCACCGGCTTCGAGGTGATCAACACGGGCCACCTGGGCACCTCGCTGATGATCGGGGGAGAGCGCCACCGCCGGGATGTCGTCGCATGCGCTCGCGAGGCCGCCCATCAGGCCAGGCAGCGTCCAGGGCCACACGGCCCAGTTCGGCGGGGAACCCTCGCTCGTCCCGGCCTTGTGGCAACCGGTGCGACCGGGGCGCCCTGACACCATCCGAAGAGCCGCTGTGCTGCGGGCCGTCGAGGGGGGGGCGGACCGCGGCGCGGCCGTGCGCGGGGCGGGCGCTCAGCCGGGGTGGAGCGCTACCCGCACGTCAGCGTCCATCGGAAGGATCAAGAGATCGCCGTGGTTCCAGCTCGCGTCGCGTCCTGGAGGGCGGTGTCGTGGTCCGGGTCCACCTCGTGCCAGAGGTGGCGGGCGAATCGCGGCCGAGCGGCCCGAACCGGTCGCCCGTCAGGCGAAGATCGCGATGACCTGACCGGCGTATCCGACCGCCTGGAGCGTGGAGTTGGCCAGAGCACCCAGGTCGACGTTGACCCTGTTGTCGCAGCGGGCACTCCAGCCGCCGCCCGAGGCCTGCCAGGCGTCACGGATGGCCTGACGTGAGCCGCTGCTGTTCCAGTTGTAGTCCCGGGATCCCGACTCGAAGGTCCCGTGCATCCGGCCGGCCGTCTCGAACACGAAGGCTGTGCCGTTGGCGAAGCGCACGGCGCAGACGCCGGCGTAGTTGTAGCTCGGCGCGCCCGAATCGTGCATGTGGCCGGAGTAGTTGTACGACCCGTCGGGGAAGACGCTCAGCGAGTACCAGCCGCCGACCGGAACGCCTCCGCCGAAGGTCACGTTGTGGTTGATGACGACCTGCGTCGGCAGGACGGCCACCGCGGCCGCCGACGGCGTGGAGGCCGCCTGCGCTGCGGTCGGGCCGGCAATGGTTCCCACGGCCAGCAGAGCAGTTGCGAGGGCTGTGGCGCTGCGGCGCTTGGTGATGCTCACCATGACTCCGTCTCCTTCGAACATCGGAGTTGGTGTCGAGTTCAACCGTTGACCAGCGGTGTCTCACCACTGCGGAGCGACTGGCGGTTTCCTCCCGCCTGCCACCAGCCGTGTTGACCGGCACTCATGCCGGGGGCCCCTTTATTTCCACCTTAGTTCAGCCGACGGCCTCCCCGCACGGCGGATAACCGGCCCGTGCCCGGGACGGTCGCTCCACTCGAAAATCATGACAACTCTCCCGGAATCGGCGCCGTATCAGTCGCGAGAGGGTCCCGACACCGCCCGGATCGGCGTGGCGTGACAGATGCCGTATGCCGGTGCGTTCGTCGGGTCCGCCGTTGTCGAGGTCCGTCGTCGTGACTCCCGGCCACCCCTGCCGGCAATAGTCACCGTCAGCGACGCCGGGCGGGCGGCGAAGGATCGTCGATCGCACGTCCGCCCTGACCCGAGTCGTCGCCCGCGGCCCGGCGCCGATGTCCGGGCCGGGCCCGGCGGGTCATCGCTTTGCGTGTCAACGGTGCCCCTCGTGGGCCGCTGTACCCGGTCGGGCGTCACCGCGGCGAACCACTCACGTACACGGGCTCCGCATGTCTGGACGGACAGGCCGACCGGGGCCCACACCGGTGGACACCAGCGCAACCCGATCCCGGATCCCAGCCCCGCCCCGCCCCGCGCGTGGGACAACGATCCGACCAGGCGACAGTCACATGATCGGCCGGCCGGACCCTAGGCGCCTATGTCCTCCGGGTGGAAGAGGCGGAGGTCGTCGACGGTGGTCTCCAGACCCGTGCGTTCGCGTTCGCGGAGGCGGCGGGCCTGGGCGGTCTGGACGGCCGCAAGGAGTTTGCGGACCTCACGGGCGTTGCCGAGGGCGTAGTCGGGGGCGTGGGTGCTGAGGTGGGAGCGCACGGCGGCCAGGGTCTCGGCGGGGAGGGTGTAGCCGGCGGTTTCGGCCATCCGGACCAGGATCTCGACGAGTTCGTCGAGGCCATATGCGGGGAACTCGACGGTGGCGGAGAAGCGGGAGGCGAGGCCGGGGTTGGCGGCGAGGAAGGACTGCATCTCGTCGGTGTAGCCGGCCACGATGACGACGACCTCGTCGCGGTGGTCCTCCATCAGCTTCACCAGGGTGTCGATCGCCTCCTGCCCGTAGTCGGGCCCCGAGCCGGCCGGGCGGACCAGGGCGTACGCCTCGTCGATGAACAGCAGGCCGCCGCGGGCCCGTTCGAAGGCCTCGGCAGTCAGGGCGGCGGTCTGCCCGGTGAACGCGCCGACCAGGCCCGCGCGGGAGACCTCGACGACCTGCCCGCGGGCGAGGACGCCCAACGCCGCGAGCAGCGAGCCGTACAGCCGGGCGACGGTGGTCTTGCCCGTCCCGGGTGGGCCGGAGAAGACCAGGTGGCTGGGCAGCGGGTCGGCGGGCAGGCCGGCCGCGCGGCGGCGCCGGGCCATCACGATCAGGTCCATCAGGTCCCGGATCTGCTGCTTGATGCTCTCCAGGCCCACCATGGCGGAGAGTTCGCCCAGGATGGCGTCCAGCTGGTCGGTGTCCCTGGCCTCGCCGAAGCGTGTGCCCAGGCCGCGGTCGACCACGCCGTTCAGGTCCTCGGGCAGGAGCTGCACCAGTTCCTCGGGCGAGGGGTCGTCGTGGTCGGCCAGCCGCAGCGCCTGCTGCTGTATGGCGGCCTCGAAGATGCGCCGGGCCTCGCGCCCGTTGCCGAACGTCGCGGTGCGCCGGGCCTGCTGAAAGTGGGCCTTCAGGGCCTCGCGGGTGCCGTCGGCGAGGACGAAGTCGAACTGCGCGGTCAGCCCCTCGACGATGGCGACGAGTTCGTCCGGGGTGTAGTCCTCGAACTCGATGGTGCGGGAGACCCGCGACTGGAGGCCGGGGTTGGCGGAGAGGAACTCGCGCATCTCGGCCGAGTAGCCGGCGAACACGACGACGACCTCGTCCCGGTGGTCCTCCATCAGCTTCACCAGGGTGTCGATCGCCTCCTGGCCGAAGTCCGTGCCCACGCCGAAGCGGCGGGAGAGGGCGTAGGCCTCGTCGATGAACAGGACGCCCCCGCGGGCGTTGTGGAAGACGGCGGTGGTCTTCTGGGTCGTCTCGCCGAGCACCTTCCCGACCAGGTCGGCTCGGGAGACCTCGGTGACGTGGCCGTCGGAGACCACGCCCAGGGCGGCCAGTAGCCTCCCGTACACCCGGGCGACGGTGGTCTTGCCGGTGCCCGCGGAGCCGGAGAACACCATGTGCCGCCCGATCGGCGGCCCTTGGGCCACCCCCGCGCGGCGGCGCTGCTCAGCCACCCGCAGGAACTTGACGAGCTTGCCGATCTCCTCCTTGACCTCGCGCAGGCCGATCATGGCGTCCAGCTCGGCGAGCAGCGCGTCCAGGGACGCGTTCGGGGCGGCGGCCGGCGCCGTACTGCCGGTCGGCCGGTCGGCGGACGGGACGGACGGGCGGGGCGGCGCCGGCGGCGGCGGCGGGGCGGGGGTGGCGGCAGGAGCTGTGGTGGAGTCCGGCGCCGGCTGGAAGTCCCGCAGGTCGTCCTTCTGGTTGCCCGTCGAGACCAGTGCCTTGATGTCGGCGTCGGCGCCCCGGAACACGATGAGCCCGGGGCCCTCGGTCCCGGTGACGGTGACGTTGCGCAACCGGGCGGGCCCGCCGGGCATGAGCACCAGGCCGGAGTCGGCGTTGCGGGTCAGCTCGACCCCGGTCATGGTGAGCGCGCCGTCGTCGCCGAAGCCGACGCCGACCTTGTTCCGCCCGATCCGGCCGCCAGTCACCTCGGTTCGGCTGCCGCCCCCGCCGCCGGCCGCGAGCCCGAGCTCCGCCGACCCCTCGATGACGCAGTCGGTGAGCGTGGCCGCGGCACCGTCGTCCACGACGGCCCCGTGGCGGCGGGCGTCCTGCACGGTGACCCTGTCGGCGTTCAGGACACCGCGGGTGGTGCACCAGACGCCGTCCATCGCGGCCGCGGTGATCCGAAGCCCCTCCACGGTGGCGTGGGCGTCGTCCCGGACCACGAGCCCGCACAGCTTGGAGCCGGAGACGGAGCCGCCGCGGATCGCGGCCCTGGCGTGGGCGTCGACCATGATCCCGGCCTGGTCCGGGCCGTCGATCTCGCACAGCTCGATCAGCGGGTTGGCCCCCGCGGTGACCCAGATCCCGTGCTCCCGGGCCCCGTTGACACGGCAGTTGCGCACGCTCACCCGGGCGCCGTCACGCAGCGCGATCCCGCACGCCGCGGCGCCGATCACCTCGGTGCCCTCGATCACGCCGACGGCGTCCCGGTAGGCGATGCCGGCGTCGCGGGCGGTGCTCCCGCGCAGGAACAGCTCCGCGCCGCCGCGGGCCCACACACTGGTGGCCGACCGGCTCATGAACTCGCAGTCCTCCACCACCGCGGTGCCGCCGACGACGCTCAGCGCCAGCCCGTCCGGGTGCCAGTTACGCAGGACCAGGCGGTGGAGCGTCGTGTGGCCCTCGATCTGGAGGTTGTGCTCGTCGGAGCAGTCGATCACGACGGACCCGCGCGGGCCGAGCGCGGTGATCGTCGCCGTGCCCCAGAACCGGTACGCCTCGGTCCGGTAGTGACCGGGCGTGATCGCGATGTTGACCGCCCCGGCCGGGGCTGCCTGCAACGCATCGCTCAGCGTCCGGTACGCCCTCGGCTCCGTCGGCGACACCAGCAGATTGAACATCCACACCCCATTGCCCCGGCCCACGATGATCCGAGACGTGATCGTATGTCAGGGCCCGGACTCCGCCGACCTGCGGTGTCGGTCGGCAGATCAGGGACAGAGCGGGGGACGGGAGTTCGAAGACTGGCCCCGCATCGGAACCACCCAGGGCAGGTGGTGAACTTCACCGGTCGCCCGGTCCACCCCGCGGCCCGAACGTTGTCAGGACGGCGGCGGACCAGCGGCGGAGGCACCCGCTCAGGCCGCCGCGCTCTCCGCCGCGATCATCGCGATCAGTCCGGAGCGCCCGTGTTCCGCCAGGTGCCGACGCTGGCGTTCGGCGCCGTTGCCCTCCTCCAGCAGGCGGCCGACCAACGGGACCACCGCACGGGTGTCACCCAGTTCGTCCATGACCGGACCGAGTGCGGCCAGCATGGAGCCGACGAGTTCGTCGGCCGGCCGGGACAGTCCCGTCGCCGGATCGTGCAGGGTGCCGTTCATTCCGTACCGGGCGGCGTGCCACCCCGCGCCGTCCAGGCTCTCCGGCGTCCGCTCCGGCGCGGGACGCCCGGCAGCCGCGTCCCGCATCGCCGTGACGACCAGCGCGCGCACCAGCCCGGCCAGCATCACCGCCTCGTCGGCGCGCAGCTGGACGTCCATCGCGCGCAGCTCGATGGTCGGGAACTTCGCCGAGAGCCGGGCCTGCCAGTACAGCTGTCCCCGGTCGCGGATCAACTGGGCCTCCAGTAGGTGGTCGATGCGGCGCTCGTAGTCCTCCGCGTCCGTGAAGTACGGCGGGATCCCGCTGATCGGCCAGCGGCTGAAGACCACCGTGCGCCAACTCGCGTAGCCGGTGTCGGAGCCGTACCACAGTGGCGAGTTGGCCGACAGCGCGGTCAGCACCGGCAGCCAGGGCCGGAGGCGGTTCAGCACCTCGACACCCGTCTGCGGGTCGGGCACGGCCACGTGCACGTGCATGCCGTTGATGAGCGCCTCGTCCGCCAGCCGCGACATGTTCCGCCTGATGGAACGGTAACGCGGGGCGTCGACGATCGCCGGGGGCGTGGAGGGGGCGTACGGGGCGGTGGCGCACGCGGCGAGCCGGCAGTCGGCCGTCTCGGCGGCGGCCGCGAGCGCGTGCCGCAGGCGCAGCAGGTGGCCGCCGACCTCGGCGAGGTCCCGGCAGACCGGGGTGGCCACCTCCACCTGCGCCTGGAGCAGCTCGTTCTGCAGCTCGGTGTGGTGCACGGCGGGGTGCAGCCCGGCCGCCTCCTGCACCGCGTCGACGTGCGGCAGCGGCAGACCGCTGTCCGGGTCGAGCAGCAGGTACTCTTCCTCGACGCCGACGGTCGGACGGCCGCCCGCATCCAGGGTGAGCCGGCCGTCACCGCCTGTCGTGTCGGTGCCAGTGCCCATAACTGCGGGTTACCCGCCCCTCTGATGGCCAACCGGCACAGGCGCAGCCCGGCCGCCCTGCCGAAGGAAGTGGGCGATGGCCTCCGACGCGACCTCGCTCATCACAGCCTCCTCGGCGCTTCGGCCCGGAAACGGGGTGCACGGCAGGTTCGGCCGCGGTTCTCGGACCCGTCGTCGGTACGTCTTTCCGCTTCGGCACGAACGCCACCCCTCGACTTCGCCTACTGGAGGCGGTCTTCCCGCCCCCTCGGCCGGCCACCCCCGCCGACATCACCGGCGGCGGACGCGTGGACATCGTCGGCTTCGGCGGCCCCGGTGTCCGTGGCCGCAACCTCCACCGCCACTTCAGGACCGGATGACCGGCGCCCTCGGCCCGGGCGCCGCGGGCGGAACGGGGCGTAGCCCGGCAGGGGCTTGAGGGACGAGGGGGCGTTCCGTGGGAAGGCAGCCATCCTCCGGCCCGGCCGGCTGGGCGCTGCGGGCAACGCCGGTGGGGATCGAGCCGGGCGTCGCCGGCGGGCTGACACCGGGTGCGTCCTTGCGGGCCCGCGCCTTCTGCGCGCCCCTCGGGATCTCCTGCTCGGCCCCCTCGAGCGCGGTCACCACCTGGCACTCCACCCCGGCAGAACGCCGCAATCCGGCGCTGCTGCCCACTCTCCGCGAGGCCATGGTCGCCGCCGTCACCCGCGCCGAACCGACGGTCCCCGCCGCTGAGGCCGGCCCCGCCGCGGCGGCCCGCGCGCTGCGCGCCGCTCTCCCCGACGATGCCGATGTCCTGAGCGACGCCGAGCAGCACCTGCTGCGCGAGTGGCTCACCCGCCTGGCAGCGGACAGGGGCGCTCCGCACGCCTGATCGCGCGTCAGGAGCCCTCGCGCCGGTCAGACCTCCCGAGGAAAGACCGTGCGACGGCGGGTCCGCACCGAGGGACAGGGGTCTGGCGGGCCCGGGGCCCGGCGGTCAGGCGCGGCCCGGATCGATCCAGACCCGCAGCGGACCGACCGCCTCGAAGCCGTGCCGCAGGGCGGCCACCAGATCGTCGTCGCCCTCGTAACCGACCAGGGGCAGGGCGGGGAACAGCCGGTGGACCGCCTCCAGCACGACCGGCCAGGCCGCGTCGACGCCCCCGTCCAGGGCGAAGACATTGGAGATCCCGACCACCCGGTCGCCGCGGCTCGCCACCGCACCGGCCACCACCCGGCCGTCGGGAGACCGTCCGGCGATCACGAAGGTGGCCGGGTCGTCGAGCAGTTCGGGCCGGAAGAGGTGCGCGTCTCCGGCTCCGTCGTCCCAGGCGAGCGCCCAGGCACGCAGGGCGTCGGCGCTGTCCACCACCTCCCAGGCGAGGTCCGACGCGGTGGCGGGCGCGCCCGCCGGGCGATGCACCCACTGCGCGTCGAACAGCACCCGGAAGCCGGCCCCGGTCAGATCGAGGTCGGCGAAGCTGTCCTTGACCGACGCCCCGGGGGCCGCGGTGTCGATCCGGGCGACCAGCGCGGCCGCGTCCGCCCCGGGCAGCAGCGTCACCGCGTCGGGGTAGTAGAGGGGCGTGCGGCTCGCGGCGACCCACGCCTCTTCCTCGAAGGCGCCCGCCGAGCCGTGCGATCGGCTCATCACCGCGCACCATTCGGCGTTGTTGCGGGCGGCTGCCTGGACCAGGGAGTGGTTCGACATCGTCACAGGAGTGGATCATGCCCCGACCGCACCCGGCCGGGCGACCCGTTTTCGCGCCGCCGCCCCGAGGGTGCTCCTCCCCCGAACCCGCCGGATGTCGGACGGTGCCGGCCGCGGCAGGTGCCGGGCGGCAATGCCGGCCGTGGCAGGTGCCGGGCGGCAGGCGGCACGGCGGGGCGGCCGCCCACCCGCGCGGGCCCGGAACGGGTCACGACGGGCGAGCTGGTGCCTTCGGGTGAAGCACGGGACCGTGCGGTGAGGACCGCATCCGATGGGGCAGGCGTCCGGTCATGGTGCAGATCGGATACACGATGATGACGGAGCAGCGTGGCCCCCGGGACCTCGTCTCCGACGTGGTGCTCGCCGAACGGGCGGGGTTCGACTTCTCGGTGATCTCGGACCACTACTTCCCCTGGCTGGACGAGCAGGGCCACTCCCCCTACGCCTGGGCGGTGCTCGGCGCCGCCGCGCAGGCCACCTCCCGGATCCCGCTGATGACCTACGTGACCTGCCCGACCTTCCGCTACCACCCCGTGGTGGTGGCACAGAAGGCCGCGACGGTGCAGTTGCTGTCCGAGGGCCGGTTCCGGCTCGGCCTGGGCAGCGGGGAGAACCTCAACGAGCACGTGGTGGGCCTGGGCTGGCCATCGGTGTCGGTGCGTCAGGAGATGCTCGCCGAGGCTGTGGAGATCATCCGGGCGCTCTTCGAGGGCGGCTACGTGACCCGGCACGGCACGCACTTCGACGTGGCCGGGGCCCGGCTGTGGGACCTCCCCGAGCAGCCCCCGCCGATCGGCGTGGCCGTGTCCGGCCCGGCGTCCTGCGCCCTGGCCGGCCGGCTCGCCGACCTGGTCATCGCCGTCCAACCGGACGCCGCGCTCATCTCCTCGTTCGTCGGCCACGGGGGTGCGGGAAAGCCCGCGGTGGGCCAGCTGCCCGTGTGTTGGGACCCGGACCGGGACACCGCCGTCCGCCGGGCCCACGAGCAGTTCCGCTGGTTCGGCGGCGGCTGGAAGGTCAACGCGGAGCTGCCGGGGACCGCGGGCTTCGCGGGGGCCAGCCGCTTCGTCCGTCCCGAGGACGTCGCCGGGGCCATCGCCTGTGGCGACCGCGTCGAGGACTTCGTCGAGGCCGTGCGCCCCTACGTCGACGCCGGATTCGACGAGATCGCGCTCGTCCAGGTCGGCGGCGACAGCCAACCCGCCTTCCTCGACTGGGCCCGGGACACCCTCCTCCCCGCGCTGCACACCGCCTTCTGACGCGGCCCACCGGGCTTGGGCGCCGCGGGCGAGGGCGCCGAAGCGGGTGTCAGCGGTGAGAGCCGATCAGCAGCATGGTGAGCACCGCGTCGTCCTGGCCGTCGTCCTCGGGGCGGCCCGACGACGGCCGGGCCCCGGGTCCAGTAGATCCGCCAGGCGTCGGCGCCGGTCTCAGGCGGGGCCGCCCCCCGGCCACGTACGACCGGTCCGGCCCGCGGCGGGGTACGACCGCCGCCACGCTCGGCGACCGGCGGCGGCGGTCGCCGTGCGACGGTTTGCCCCTTCGGCGACCGGGCACGCGCCGCAGCGACGGCGGTGAACGGCGACGGCGGTTCCAGGGAGGCCCAGATGTACGCGGCCAGGGTGATGGGCAAGCCGTTCCGGCTGGTGGCGGGCCCATGGGCCGGCGGGCCGGCCGGATGGGTGGCGTGGCGCCTGTGGCGGAGGTTCGCCGGCCGTCCCCGGGCCAGGAGCACGACCGGAGGCACACACGCCTGGCGTCGCCCGCTGGCCGCGGGCGCCCTTCCGGCGGCGGTGTTCGCGCTGGCGAAGGCGGCGCGCGCCGGGCGCGCCCGGAATCCGGCGTGAGCGGACAAGCCCGCCCGCACCGGGCGGAAACCCTGCCCTTGCCGGAGGCGGTCGCTGCGCCACTGATGGGGTGACCGGTGCCGAGCTCCAGTGCCGACGCCAAACCGGCCGCCGCTCGTCGGACCCGCTGAGCGCCCCGACCGGGGCGCGCGGCCACACCGCCCGGCATGCACACCCCACGGCCGGGCGCCGCACGGTGAAGCCCTCGGGCGGCCGGACCCGTACACAGCCCGGCCGCCCACGGCGGGGGTAAGGCGCCCGACACCGTCCTGACCGAGGGGCGCCCGGTGGCCGGGAGCCTGAGCGGGGTTCCTGGGCCGGGGGTTTGAGGGGCGGGGTCGGCTGCTGGCCGAATTCGTCGAAGATGGCCCGGAGGTCGCCGGCCAGGGACGCTCACTCCGGGTGCTGGCACCGGGGGCACAGCTCATGGCGGCCCTCGGGTGTGATCACGGTGCCCCAGCTGCGGCATTCTTCGCAGCCTCGGGCCCTGTCGATGTTCGCGCGGACGGTAGGAGCGTGGGGGTGGGCTCCATGGGTCATGGGTGATTTTCCTCTGTAGAGCACTATCACTTATGACCAGTTTGCCATTTTTCGTATAGATATGCGGCGTGGGTTGCTGATCAAGGCGCAGGGCACTGCTCGGGGGCTACCGGACCCGCCCAGCAGCTGTCGGGCGAACGGCTCCGACATCACGCTCCCAGGTTCAGCGAATGAGATGCCGTCTGGCTGCAGGCAGTCTGACCTGTCAGGTGCCCCGGGTGCCCGTGTCGGCGGCGGCGGCACGTCGCGGCCCCGCCCCTGCCGGGGTAGCCGCCTTCACGGGCGGGGCCGAGAAAGAGGCCCCGGCCGGTTCAGCGCAGGCCGCGCCACACGGGTTGGCGGAGCCGGCCGGCGTCGGTGAGTTCGAGGTATTCGACCTCGGCCTGCAGCTCGGGGCGGACGAACCGGACCACGGTGCCGCGCAGCAGCCCCAGCCCGGCACCCACGGTGAACGGGGACACCGGGGAGGCCAGGCGGCGCAGGACGGCGGCCAGGGCGCGCCGTTCGGGTGCGGCGAAGCCGGTGCCGACGGAGCCTGCGAACAGCAGCGGGCCGCCGGCCTCTGCGCGGACGCCCACGAGGACGGCGCGCACCGAGGCCTCGCCCTGTCCGCCGGGGAGCCAGCCGCCGATCACGACGTCCGCCGTCCGCAGGTGTTTGAGCTTGATCCAGTCCCGGGAGCGTGTGCCCGGGGTGTAGAGGGAATCGCTGCGCTTGGCGATGACCCCCTCGAGCCGGTGTTCACGCGTCCATCCGTAGGCCTCGGCGACGTCGTCCCAGGCCGGCGGCACGCGCACGCGGGGCCGCTCCAGGTCCAGGACCTCGAGCCGTTCCCGCCGCCGCGCGTACGGCTCGGCGAGCAGCGACCGACCATGGGCGTGCAGGAGGTCGAACGCGATGAACAGGGCGGGTGCGGCCGTCACGGCGGCCTGCACCGCCGCGGGGCGGGTGCGGTGAACGCGGCCCTGCAGCGCCGCGAACGACGGCGTCCCCTCGCGCATCACCACCAGCTCGCCGTCCAGGATCACGGGTCCGCGGACCTCGGTGAGTGCCTCGGCCACCTCGGGGAACCGGTCGGTGAAGTCGCTGCCCCGGCGGCCCACCAGCCGCACCGGCGCGGCCTCGGGCACGTACGCCACGCACCGCACCCCGTCCCATTTCACCTCCCCCACCCACCCGGACCCGGACGGAAGCCGGCCGGCCGTCGCCAGCATCGGCTCGACGTGCGGCAGCCTCACCCGGGCCGACCCTCGCGCACCCATACCTCCAGAGTGCGGCCACCCGGACCCGCGGCGACGGCGCATGCGTCCGGCCGGCCGACACCGGCCTCCCCGGTCGTGACGCGAAGGGCGCGGGTGGGACGACCGGTCGTCCCACCCGCGCTCGGGAGGGATGTATCCCGGCGAGGTCCACTGTCGGTGCCGGTCGCTAGGGTCTGCGGGCATGGCGACAGTGATCTTCGTCGACGAGACGACCTCGGGACTGCGACGGGAGGCCTGCGGGCTGGCCGTCCGGGAGGAGCGGTTGACGCTGCGCGAGCTGATCCGCCGCCGGGTGTTCCAGGAGGTGGCCGAGCACGACGCGGGCCGCTCCACGCGGTTCCGCGGCCTGGTGCAGCCGACCGCCGTGGAACGGGCCCTGAACGGGGAGCGGCGGGCCGCAGGCCCGGGGATCGACCCCGAGCGGCAGTTCCTGAGCGCCGTCGAGGCGTTCGGCCGCAACGGGTTCCTGGTGCTGGTCGGCGACCGGCAGGTCGAGGAGCTGGACGCCGAGCTGGACCTGCGCACCGACACCGAGGTGTGCTTCCTGAAACTGGTTCCGTTGGTGGGTGGCTGATGACTACGACCGATCCTCTCGACCTGGCCGTCGAGCGACTGCTCGACGCGCTCGACGTGCTCGACGCGGAGCACCTGGATGAGGTGTGCGCGGCTCTGATGGAGGTCGACACCGCAGTCGGGGGCGACTGGTCCGACGAGCGCGTGGTGTCCGCCCGCGACCGCGTGCTGGAGCTGGACGGCAAGACCCGGGCCAGGCTGGTGGCGGACCTGGTGCAGTGGAAGCTGATGCTCTGGCGTCCGGTGGAGATCGAGCGGCTGACGCGGCAGCGCCGTGCGCTGGTCCGGCTGGCGTCGATGGTCTCGCAGGGCTTTCCGCAGGGTCCGGCTCGCGAGCTGCGCGAGGACTGGATGCATCTGCTGGGCCGCCAGTGGTACTTCGCCGAACTCCACACGGCCGAGCAGCTGATCAGCGAGGAGCTCCGGGCTGGCCGCCCGGTCGACGGCGCGGTGGTCGCCGCCGTCCGGCGGTCGGCACTGTCCGTCCGGCCGCACCACAGCCTCGTCGTCGACCTCGCGGCCGCGCTGCCCGAGCCGCTGCTCAGCCCCGGCGAGGCCTGGGCCGACCGGCTCGTGGCCGACCTCGACGAGCTCGATCCGCCCGGCGGCTCCGAAAGGCCGTGGCTGGACCTGGTCAAGCACGCCGTCCAGGTCAAGTCCCCCAGGCCGAACGCCCGTTGGGAGCGGACCGGGCGAGCCCTGCTCGACGCGGTCGGCCCTGAGCGCGCCCGCGAGCGGATCACCGAGTGGCTCTCGCTGGTCGGCCTCCCGCGCACCCTCGAACTGGTCGCGGGCCCGAACCCAGGGGGAGCCGGCCAGCTCGACCCGCACAACCTCGACGCGCTGCGCGGACTCGCCCTGCTGCTGACTCTGGCCCCGGCTCACCCCGACAGCGCCCGGGTACTGGCCCGGCTCGTCGAATCCGCACTGCGCAGGGTGCCGGAGACAGGCCCCCAGGCGCCCAAGGTCGCCAACGCCGCCGTGCACTGCCTGGCGCGCCTGGACGGCGCGGACGGGCTCGCCCAGCTGGCCGTCCTCAGCACCCGGGTGACGTACAAGGGCACCGTCAATGAGCTCGACAAGGCGCTCCGCGAGCGCGCCGCCGCACTCGGCCTGAGCCGAGCCGACATCGAGGAACTCGCCGTTCCGTCCTACGGGTTGACCGGGATCGGTGTCCGCGTCGAACGGTTCGGCGAGGCCCGGGTGGAGCTGCTGGTGGAAGGCTGCCGGGTGCGCCGGACGTGGTACGACGGGGCCGGCCGTACGGTGAAGACCCCGCCGGCCTCGGTGCGCCGTGACCACGCCGGGGCGCTCAAGGAGTTCAAGGCCTCGGTCAAGGACCTCGAGAAGATGCTGACCGCGCAGTCCGAACGGTTGGACCGGCAGTTCCTGGCGCAGCGCACGTGGCGGTACGGCCCCTGGCGGCAGCGCCTGCTGGACCACCCGCTGGTCGGCACCCTGGCCCGCCGGCTGATCTGGACGGTGGACGGCACCGCCTGCTCCTGGCTGGACGGTGCCCTGCGCACCGTGACCGGTGAGGGACTCGCGCCCGCCGAGGACGCCCCGGTGGAACTGTGGCACCCGGTCGGCTGCCCGCCCGAGAGCGTGCTCGCCTGGCGCGCCGCGCTGGAACGTCACGGAGTCGTCCAGCCGTTCAAGCAGGCGCACCGGGAGGTGTACCTGCTCACCGCCGCCGAGGAGCGCACCCGGGTGTACTCCAACCGCTTCGCCGCGCACGTCCTGCGCCAGCACCGTTTCCACGCCCTGGCCGCTGCCCGGGGCTGGCACAGCCGACTCCAGCTCGCCGTGGACGACTGCTTCGCCGCCCCGAAGCGGCTGCTGCCCGAGTGGGGCCTGCGGGCCGAGTACTGGGTGAACGGCGCGGACGCGGACTGGGGGGAGCCGTTCACCCACCTGGGCACCGACCAGGTGCGGTTCTACCCGATCGACGCGCCGGAGAACCTCACCCAGGCGGGCAGCGGCCGGTACGGTCCGGTCATGGTGCCCGGACTGCAACCGTGCGAGCCGGTGCCGCTCGCGGAGGTGCCACCGCTGGTGCTGAGCGAAGTGCTGCGCGACGTCGACCTGTTCGTCGGCGTGACCAGCATCGGCAACGACCCGACCTGGTCGGACGGCGGGCCGGAGGGGCGCCACCGCGACTACTGGCAGTCCTACAGCTTCGGAGAGTTGTCGCAGAGCGCCCGCGAGCGCGGCGAGTTGCTGGCCCGGCTGCTGCCCCGACTGGCGGTCGGGGACCGCTGCACCGTGGACGGCCGCTTCCTGGAGGTCCGCGGCGACCTGCGCACGTACCGGATCCACCTGGGCTCGGCCAACGTCCTGATGGCGCCCGACGACCGGCACCTGTGCGTCCTGCCCGGCTCCGAGAGCCCCACCGACGGGACGGCGTACCTGCCGTTCGAGGGCGACCACATGCTGGCGGTCATCCTCAGTAAGGCGCTGCTGCTGGCCCGCGACAGCGCGATCACCGACCCGGGCATCACCGGCCAACTCGCCTCGCGCTGACCGCTCGCACCCGGACGGCCCACGGGCAGACCGTGACCGGGCGCAGATCCATGAGTCTCATGGCGCTGTGGCCGACCACCGCTCCGGCCAGGCTCTGCGCGGCGCGCGCAGAGCCTGGCCGGCCGCTGGAAGGTACGAGAGGTGACGACGGTGGACTGCGGCCTCTCCCAGCGGATCCGGTCAGCGACGTCCCGCAGCTGGTGGCGTGCGCGGCGGCGCACCTCTCAGTGGACGCCGTCCGAGAAGTGGACGAGCGGCGGGTTCGCCGGCTCGGGCAGGTCCGCGGCCGCGGTGAGGTCCTGGACGACGGTGACGTCTGTCGTGCTCCGCAGCGGCCACGGCTCGTGCTCCACCGGTGTCTCCCAGAGCACACCGAGGTGGCGGGTGTAGGCGCGCCAGCGGGAGGTCCGCCGCACGCCGCAGCGGCCACGGGTGATCCCTTGCTGCCGGCAGTGTCCGGCGTGTTCGGAACCGGGCGGGCAAGTTCGCATGCCCTGGCGGCGTCTGGGCAGGCGAGCAGGGGGTCGGCCTGGTCACGCACGGGCGGGCCGGTTCCGAAGAGCGCCATCAGGGTGCCGCTCGTGGGCCGCCGATCGGATGAGGAATTCGTCCTCGGCCGACTCGGAGGTCCCGCCCGGGAATCAGTGCCTGCTGGGCCGGGACGAAGCCGGCACTCGAAGCACAGGAGAGGCGGATACACGATGGGACACGGCGGCAACGTCATCAACGAGCTGATGACCGATCACCGGGAGGTCAAAAAGATCTTCGGCCGGATCCAGGGCATGGGCGGCGGCGGACAGCAGCTGCGCGACCTCGTGGACGAGGTCACGATCGAGCTGGTGCGGCACTCGGTCGCCGAGGAGCAGTACCTCTACCCCGCGGTGCGCGAGCACGTCGAGGGCGGCGACCAGCTCGCCGACAAGGAGCTCAAGGACCACGAGGAAGTGGAGAAGCTCCTCAAGCAGCTGGAGAAGATGAGCACCGACGACCCGGAGATGATGCCGATGCTGCGGCAGCTCATGGACGAGGTCACGGCCCACATCCAGGACGAGGAGACCACCCTCTTCCCCGTGTTCAGCACGGCCTGTACGCCGCAGATGCTGGACGACCTCGGCGACAAGATCCGCCGCGCGAAGTCCATGGCCCCCACCCGGCCGCATCCCGCCGCGCCGAGCAGCCCCACCGCGAGCAAGATCCTCGCGCCCGGGGCGGGCCTGGTCGACCGGGCCCGCGACTTCGTCTCCGGCCGCGGCAAGTCCTGACCTGCCCGTGGCCCGGGGCGGCCGGCACCGGGCAGCCCCGGCCCGGCGTCGGCCTCCGGCCGTGCGCGGGCCGGGGCCGGGCTGCCATGCCTGGGATCTGGCGCAGGCGAGCCCGCCCAGGCAACCCGATGAGCCCGGCTCGGCTACCCGCCCACGAGAACGAGACGCCCTCGGCCCCCACAGAAGTGACCCGGGTCATGCCGCCATCCGCAACACGCACCTAAGCTGGACGGCCACGAAGCGAGGCAGCGCGGCCCCGCTCTCCCATGCGCTCGCACCCGCTCGACGATCGGACCCAGGCGAGCCCGCCCCGAGGGACCGACCGACGTGTCCACCGACCTGACACCCGTCATAGCCGCCTGTGCCCGCTGGCTGCTCACCGCCTACCCGCCACCCGCCGGCGCGCTGAACCGAGCGCTTGCCGAGGCCCAGGCCCAGCAGGCCGCCGCCCTCGCCGCCACACTGCGCTACCCCACCGCCCTCGACGTCGAGCTGCTCCACCTGCTCGCCCCCAGCGGCTCCGACCGGCTCGACCGGCTCGCCGGCCGCGACCCCGACGCCGACCCCCCAGGGCACGCCGACTGGCGCACCTGGGTGGACGAGACCGTCGTCAGCTGGGCCGCCTGCCTGCTCGCCGACCCCGCCCTCGCAGCCCGCGCCCACCACCGAAGCGGCTCCGAGAACCAGGCGGACCACGGCGACCCGCGACGACTCACCGTCCCCCGGGCCCGCGACAGCGAAGCCGGCGCGCTGCTGCGCCACCCCGACCTGCTCGAACCCGTCGCCGCCCTGCACCGCACCCAGCTGACGGACCTCCTGGACACCGAGGGCGTTCCGCTGTAGGCACCCGGACGCCGCAGAACGGCCCGGGGCCGACATCTGCGGGAACCCCGGGCCCGGTAGTCCCGGTGGGCGTCACCCGGATGCGCGGCGGCCGTACGCCGTCGGCAGGCCGTACCCACAGCAGGTACCCGGCCGCGGGTTGGGAGCGGGGGCGGTGTGACGAGTCGAGCGACGGCTCGTGAACGCACCTGTTCTCGGGGCGGCCAGGCCCGGCCGAGCGGGGACGGCTCGCCGAAGTGGGCGACCTTCTCCTCGTCCAGGGCGACCTTCTCCTCGTCCAGGGTTGGGTCCGGCCGGTTTGCCTCGACCGGCCGGCGGTATACGCGCAGATGGCCACCGACGGCCCGCTGAGCCGCCCGTCCGCGAGCCGCGGCTCTGGCGCCTTTGCCCATCGTCCATCGCAATTCGGGAAGACCCAATGATCATCCTCGGAGTCATACTGCTCATCATCGGCTTTGTCACCGGGATCTCGATCCTGTGGACCATCGGCATCGTGCTGGCCGTCATCGGCCTCATCCTGTGGGTCGCCGGTCTCCTCGGCCACGCCGTCGGCGGGCGCCGCCACTACTACTGACCCCCTGCCCACCACGGGCCGCCGCCCAGGGCGCGACGGCTCTGCCGGAAACCGGAACCCCAGCGTGACCGGGCTCTCCCCGGCAGCCTGCCGCGGACCGGTCACGACGGCGCCCGCCGCCCGCCTCCCTCCCCGGAAGGCGGGCGGGCAGCGCACATCCGCCTCTCCGAGCACGTGCCGATCACCAAGGTCCGGGACGTAGCAGTGAGAGCGCGCTCGAGCCCTCCCTTCCGGCCGGGAAAGGTGTCCGTAAGCGATCCTGTCCCGGGTCGTGGCCTCGTCCAGTGGTCCACGTCGCCGGCAGCGAGGCCCCGGCCCGGCATTCGTCCCGCGCTCGCGGCCGGATCCCGCTTCAGGCGACGGCGGCCAGGTCGGCGCGGCCGAACAGCAGGGCGTAGCCGCGAGGGAGGTGGGCGAGGAGGCGGTCGGTGAGGTTGTCGTCGGTGAGGGTGGTGAGGGCGGTCAGGACGGAGGAGGCGTCCCAGCGGGCGGCGGTGAGGCTGGTGCCCAGGGTGTGGGCGAGGGTTTCGACGAAGGCGGGGGCGGTGACGGGGTGGGGCAGGGGGATCTGGGCGGCGAAGACGGCTCGGGCCCGTTCGGGCAGGACCGCGGCGAGGTCGCAGCGTTCCTCGCCGGTGAGCTGGGAGCCGAGGAGTGCCAGGACGGCGGTGAGGACGCGTTCGGCTTCCTCGTCGGTGGGGTAGCGGCCGCTGGTGCGGACCTGCTGGAGGAGATGGCGGTAGCGGGCCATGGCGGGCGGCCTTCCGGGGTGGGGCCGCGCCTTCGGCGCGGCGTCGCGAAGCGGGCGGGCGGGTGCAGCCGGGGAAGGGGACGGCGGGGCGGGTCAGGGGCGGTGGCCGGCCCGGGGGCGGCCGAAGAGGAGGTCGTAGCCGGGCGGGAGCTGGAGCAGGACGCGGTCCATGAGTTCGTCGCCCGCGGCGTCGGCGACGGTGGACAGGACGGCGCCGATGTCCCACAGGGCGGTGGTCTCGGTGGCGCCTTCGATCCAGGCCGCGGTGGCGCGCACGAACCGCTCGGGATCGAGGGGTTCGGCGGCCTCGAGGGGATTGAGCAGGATCAGGGCCATGGTCTCGGGCAGGCGGGCCGCCAGGTCCGCGCGGACCTGGCCCACGAGGTGGGCGCCGAGCAGGGCCAGCACGACGCGGGCCGCGCGGTCGGCCTCCTCGGGGGTGTCGTATTCGCCGCGCTCTCGGACCTGGTCCAAGAACGCCTCCCATCGAAGTGTCACCGCGGGTCCTCCTTCCGATGGGGCGGGCGACACCATGCAGGACCAGGCGCGCGCAGGTCGGTCGGCCAGGTTGCGGGCATGGACGAGGGCGCCCGGGCCCGCGCAGTCCATGAACGTCATCTCCGACAGGTCGAGCACCACGCGCCCGCACCGTGAACACGACCGGGCCCTGGTCTTGCATGGGGCTGCTCGCTGTCCGGCCGGCCGGCGCGCGGGCGGGCGGGCTCGGGGATTGACGGTGGCGGGGGTCCCGCGCCGCCCCGTCGGGGGGATGTTCGGGGCGGCGCGGGACGACATCGGGGCCGGGTCAGGCCTGGATCTGCTTGCGGTCGCCGCTGTGGCTGATCGCGACCTTGCGGGGCTTGGCCTTCTCCGCGACCGGGATCTTCAGCGTCAGCACGCCCGCGTCGTAGTCGGCGGTGATGCCCTCGGGGTCCAGGGTGTCGGAGAGCATGACCTGGCGCGAGAAGACACCGAGCGGGCGCTCGGACAGCTCCCACTTCACGTCCTCGCCCTGGTGGCGTGGACGGCGCTCGGCCTTGACGGTCACCATGTTCCGCTCGACGTCGATGTCGATCGCCTCCGGGTCCACCCCGGGCAGGTCGAAGCAGATCACGTACTCCTCGCCCGCGCGGTACGCGTCCAGCGGCATCGGCGTGGGACGCGACCACGTACCAGTCGTACCGAGGAACTGCTGGGTCAGACGGTCCAGCTCGCGGAACGGGTCGGTGCGCAACAGCATCGCGAAACACCTCCAAGTGGGATCAAAGGGTGCCAGTGCGCTTTCACCTGACACCGTTCTAACACGTCATCCATCCGATGACAAACCCTTCTCGTCATCGATAGAGTGACAACATGAGTGAGAAGCCCCCGAAGTCCGCCACCCGCCCCGCCGGAGCTGCCGAGCCCGTCTCCTTCCTCGCCGCCGCCGCGGCCCTGGCCGCCATCGACGACGCCGTCCGCACCGCCCAAGCCCCGGACAACACCCCGCCCGCCCCAAGCACCGGGCCCCACGGGCCCGAGGAAGCCGGCCCCGGACAGGCACTGGCCGCCCTGGTCCTGCTGCGCGAACTGCGCACCCAGCTCGCCGGCTGGGAAGCCGGCCTGGTGGAGAACGCCCGCGACGCCGGCGCCACCTGGGCCGACCTCGCCCACCCCATGGGCGTCGCCAGCCGCCAGGCCGCCGAGAACCGCTACCTGCGCCTGCGCCCCGCCGGAACCACCCATCGGACCGTCGGGACCGGCGCGGAACGCGTCAAGGCCGTCCGCGACCGCCGCGCCGCCGACCGCACCGTGGCCGCCTGGGCCCGTGACAACGCCGCCGAACTGCGCGTCCTCGCCGCCCAGATCACCGCCGTGACCGATCTGGCAGCCGACGCCCGCCCCGCCCAGGCCGCGCTCACCGCCGCCCTCGGCACCGCCGACCCCGCCGACCTCATAGAGCCCCTCGCCGCCGTCCGCCCCCACCTCGGCACCGGCCAGCATGACCTCGCCACCCGCCTCGACGCCCTCACCCACCACACCACCCAGCTCCGTGACGACAGCGACCGACGCCGCGCCTGACCCCGTCACCGCCGCCGAGAAGCGCCGGCGGGACCTCCTGGACCGGATCCACGACCTCGAAGCACGAGTCGCCGCCACCACGAGCACCGTCAACGCCGCCCTCGACACCCACCTCGCCCGGCTCGACGCCCTGCGCCACCACCTCGCCCAAGGCACCTGGCCGCTGCCCTCCCCCGATCCGAGCAGCCCCCGGGCCACGCCGCCGAACAATCCGCCGGACCGGGTGCCGTCGGTAGCCACCAAGCAGGCCTGACCGCCGATGAGTCCCACCTGCCACCGACATGGCCGCGCGGACTGCTGCATGGGGGATGAGGAAGCATCAGGTTCGTTGAGAATCCATGCACGTGGTGAGCTTGCCAGCGGTCGGCCGGATGCGGTGCGGTGCGGGGTGCGGACGTACGGGTTCTACCAGCGGGTCAGGTGCTCCCCGAGAGCGCGGCACGGCAGGGCGAGGGCTGCGTACCCCGCGAGACGTCGGGCAGCGCAGGGGCTCGCCGCTGGCGGCGGTGGTGGCGATGCCGCTGTCGATCAGGGCGGTCCACGTGCCGCGCTGGACGTCGTACTCCTCGGTCCAGCCGACCGGGCGGCCGACGCGCTGGAGTTCTTGGACGCCCGGGTGGGCGGGCCAGGTGAGGTGGACCAAGCCGTCGCCGAGAGCGGTGCCGAGTCCTGACTTGGCGGGCCCGACTCGTCCGGCTATACGCTGGATGGGAATCCCAGCGCCCGCGATGTTCCTCTTTCCGGCGATCCGACCGCTACGGCCCGACGCTGATTCGGTGGGCGGTCCGTCGCACGGTGGTCCTCGTGAGGGAGCACGTTCCCATGGACCTCAACACCATCACCGAAGTCGTCCGGCGCCCGCCCGACCGGCCCGGCCCGGAGTGGCACGAAGGCGATGCCTGGCTCGCGGGCGGCACGTTCCTGTTCTCCGCCGAGCAGCCGAGCCTGCGCCGCCTGATCGACCTGACGGCCCTGGGGTGGGATCCGCTCGTGCCGAGCGCCACCGGCCTGGACATCGGTGCGACCTGCACCATCCGCGACCTGTACGCCTTCGAGCCGCCGCGTGACTGGACCGCCGGCACCCTCTTCGCCACGGCCTGCGAGGCGTTCCTGTCCTCGTTCAAGGTGTGGAACTCGGCGACCGTCGGCGGCAACATCTGCCTGTCACTGCCGGCTGGCCCGATGATCACACTGACGGTCGCCCTCGAGGCCGGGTACGAGCTGTGGGCTCCCGACGGGTCGACCCGCGTCGTCGACGCCCTCGACTTCGTGACCGGCAACAACCGCAACATCCTCGCCCCCGGCGAACTGCTGCGCCGCATCACGATTCCGGCGGCCGCCCTGCGCAAACGCGCCGTGCACCGCCGCTTCACGCTGACCCGCCTCGGCCGTTCGACGGTCTTCCTCATCGGCACCCAGACGCCCGGGACGAACGACCTGCTGCTCACCGTCACCGCCGGTACCACGCGGCCGGTGCGGATCGCCTTCGACACCATGCCCGACGCACCGACTCTTCAGCACAGCATCGATGTCATCCCTGCCGACGTCTGGTTCGCCGATCCGAACGGGACCCCCGACCACCGGCGCCACCTGACCAAGCACTTCACCGAAGAAATTCGTCACGAGCTCGTGGCCGGGAGCCCGGCATGACCTTCATCGTGAACGGCAGGAGCTTCGACGAACAGCCGGAACCCGGCCAGTGCCTGCGCACCTTCCTCCGCTCGCTCGGTCACTTCGGCGTCAAGAAGGGGTGCGACGCGGGTGATTGCGGCGCGTGCACGGTGTGGCTGGACGGCGATCCGGTGCACAGCTGCATCACCCCCGCCTTCCGTGCGGACGGTCACGAGGTGACGACGATCGAGGGGCTCGGATCACCGGGTGACCTGCATCCGGTGCAACGGCAGTTCCGTGACGCCCCGGGATTCCAGTGCGGTTTCTGCACGGCCGGGATGATCATGACGTCGGCGGCGCTCACCGAGGCTCAGAAGGACGACCTGCCACGGGCGTTGAAGGGCAACCTCTGCCGCTGCACCGGCTACCGGGCGATCGAGGACGCCGTGCGGGGTGTCACCGCCGTGGAGACGGCGGCCCCGGGCAGGGCCGTGGGGACGAGCGTCGGCGCGCCGGCCGCCGACGAGGTGGTGACCGGCCGCGCCGAGTTCACCATGGACACCCATGTCGAGGGCATGCTGCACCTCAAGGTGCTGCACTCGCCGCACGCGCACGCCCGGATCGTCTCGATCGACAAGACCGCCGCACTCGCGGTCCCCGGCGTGCGCCGGGTCTACACCTGGGAGGACGTGCCGCGCAAGCGCTTCACCACGGCGATCCACACCGACCACCTCGTCGATCCGGACGACACCTTCATCCTCGACGACACGGTGCGCTTCGTCGGCCAGCGCGTCGTAGCCGTCGTGGCCGACACCGTCGCGGCGGCGGAGGAGGGCTGCCGCAGGGTCGTCGTCGACTACGACGTCCTGCCGGCCGTCTTCGACCCCGAGGAGGCGATGGCCGAGGGGGCGCCGCAACTGCACGGCACGGACGACCCCTTCGTCCGCGATCCGGTCCGCAACATCCTGCTGGAGATCCATTCGCACATCGGTGACGTCGATGCCGGATTCGCCGACGCCGACGTGATCCACGAGGGCACCTACTCCTCCCCGCGCGTGCAGCACGCGCACCTGGAGACCCACGGCTCGATCGCCTGGATGGAGGACGGCCGCCTGAACGTGCGGACCAGTTCGCAGTCACCCTCCATCGCCAAGGTCAAACTCGCCTACCTGTTCGCCCTGCGGCCGGACCAGCTGCGGGTGTTCTGCAAGCGGGTCGGCGGCGGCTTCGGCGGCAAACAGGAAGTGATCTCCGAGGACCTGGTCGCGCTCGCCACGCTGGACACCGGGCGGCCGGTCTGCTTCGAGTACACCCGCGAGGAGGAGTTCACCACGGCCTCGCCCCGGCATCCGATGACGCTGACGGTCAAGCTCGGCGCGAAAGCGGACGGGACGCTCACGGCCTTCCAGGTCCGCAACGTGTCGAACACCGGCGCCTACGGCAACCACGGCGGCGAAACCCTGTACGCGGGCGGCGCGGCCGTCATGATCTACCGCTGTCCCAACAAGAAGTACGACGCCTACGCCGTCTACACGAACACCGTTCCCAGCGGGGCACTGCGCGGATACGGGATGACCCAGCCGGCGTTCGCCGTGGAATCGGCGATGGACGAACTGGCCCGCGCCCTGCACCTCGACCCGCTCGAACTGCGGCGCCGCAACATCGTCCGGCCGGGCGACTCCCTCGTGGCCCTGCACGACGGACCCGACGACGTGATGTTCACCGAGGACGGACTCGCCCAGTGCATCGACCTGGTGGACGCCGCGATGGCCCGAACCGCTCACGAGCCGTCACCGGGGCCCGACTGGCTCGTCGGGGAGGGCGTGGCGAGTTCCCTGCACGAGACCGCGCCCCCGACCGAGCACATCTCGGAGGCCTGGGTCACACTCGGGGACGACCTGGTGTACGAGCTGGCCGTCGGGACGGTCGAGTTCGGCGAGGGCACCTCGACCGCCCATGTCCAGATCGCGGCCAACCAGTTGGGCACGACGCCGGAGCGGATCCGCCTGGTGCAGTCCGACACCGACCGCACGGGATTCGACACCGGCGCCTTCGCGAGCGCGGGACTCTTCGTGTCGGGCAACGCCGTCCTCCGTGCGGCCGACGCGGTGCGGGACCGGATCCTGGAGTTCGCCGCCGCCCACACCGGCGTCCACGTCGTGATGTGCTCGATGAACGACGACAGCGTCGTCTGCGGCGGGCAGAGCGTTTCGCTGGCGGACCTCGTCGCCCTGGCCCGCGGGCGCGGAATCCGCTTCACCGCCGCCCGCAAGGGCTACGGCTCGCCGCGAAGCGTCACCTCCAACACGCAGGGATTCCGGATCGCCGTCCACCGGGTGACGGGCGAGATCCGCATCCTCTACAGCGTGCAGGCCACCGACGCCGGCAACGTCATCAACCCCGAACAGGTCCGGGGACAGGTGGACGGCGGCGTCGCCCAGGGCATCGGCTTCGCACTGACCGAGAACCACCGGATCGACGCGAACGGTGCCATGGTGAACCCGAACCTGCGCAACTACCGCATCCCCACCTACGCCGACATCCCCCGAACCGACGTGCTCCTGGTGCCGTCCTCCGACTCGGTCGGGCCGATGCACTCCAAGGGCATGGCGGAATGCTGCATCAACCCGGTGTCCGCCGCCCTGGCGAACGCGCTCCACGACGCCACGGGCGTCCGCTACCGCGCGCTGCCGCTGACCCCGGAACGGATCTACGGCCGGCTGAACGAAGCCAGGCCGGTGTCGACGGCGGCCGGACCGAAATGACCTCCGTGACGCCCCGGGACGGGCAAACTGCGGCAACGGCCATCATCGGTCTGAAGGTCCGGCCGGGGCTGGAGCGCGAGTACGAGACGTGGCAGAAGGAGGTCAACGCCGCCGCCGCCGACTACGCCGGCCACCTCGGTGTGGAGGTCTCCCCGCCGACGTCCCGGCAGCCCGAGTGGGTCGTCGTCTACCGGTTCGACTCGATAGCCCACCTGCAGGCCTGGATCAACAGCGAGACCAGGCAGAACCTGCTCGACGCCGGCAGCAGGTACTTCGACGGTCCGGGAACCCAGCAGGTCGTCAGAGGCGGCGCGCGGACACCGGATCCGCTCGTGACCGTCGTGGTCGCCCACCGCGTCCACCCCGACCACGTCGACGAGTTCCTCGACTGGCAGCAGCGCATGAGCCAGGAGGAACAGCGATTCGAGGGCTTCCGCGGCACCGAGCTCTTCCGCCCGATCGAGGGGCTCCAGGACGAGTGGACCACGCTGTACCGGTTCGACAGCGCGGAGCACCTCGACGCCTGGCTGACGTCGGGCACGCGACGGAAGATCCTCGCCGAGGGCAGGAAGTTCAGCGACTTCGAACTCCGGACGATCGACAACTCGTTCGGCAGCTGGTTCGCCTTCGGGGAGAACGGCAAACAGGCACCACCGCCGTCGGAAACCAAAACCGCCATCGCGGTCTGGGTCGGCCTGTACCCGACCGTCGTGCTGCTGACACTCGCCCTGTCGCCGGCGAACATGCCACTCTGGATCGGACTGCTGGTCGGCAACTTCCTGTCGAGCTTCATCATGAGCTTCGTGACGATGCCCTACTACGTGAACCCGCTGCTCAAGCGCTGGCTCCGGCCCGCACCGGGCGAACCGCCGGCCAAGACCAACGGCATCGGACTCGGCATCGTCGCCGCGGTGACCGCGTTCTGGGTCGCCGCCTTCTACCTCATCACGACCCAGTTCTGGACACTGCCCTGACCGCCGACCAACCGCTCGGCACAGCCCCAACGAGAGCGACCGGGGCGCCTGCCTGACCCCGACGGCGATCTCCTCCAGCCGGCTCGACCAGTCCGCCACGTCCCCGGCGGGGGGATCCTGCCGCCGACCCCGGACGAGGACACCATGTTCTCGATCCCCGACTGGATCGGGAACGGCGGCGCGGTGACGGCCTCGGTGGTCGAGACGCTGCCGATCGCCGTCACCGTCGGCTGTCAGGGCGGCGGTTCGGTGCAGGTGCACGTCGGTGGTCTGGCTCCGGCCGACTTCACGGTGCAGTGCCCGGTGGACTCCGTCGGCGTCGGCTCGGTGGACATCCCCGCCCGTCCCGGCCGGGACTTCCAGTTCACCGTGCACACCTCGGACCCGTCGATCCACTGGGGCATCAACGCCCTCCAGATCCGTCCTGCCCACTGACCCGGTCCCGGGCCCCGGGCTCAGCCCCGGACGCTCCGGGGGCCGGTGACGGCCGTACCCAAACGCTCCCACCCGGTGGGTAGTTCGCGGTCGGCGGTGAGGACCACGCGGGCCCGCGCCGGATCCTCGGCGCGGGCCTCGCGGACCGGTTCCACGATCCGGTCGTCCCCGGTGCCGCCCGCCGACTCCTCCCCCGCCTCGGGCAGCCCGGTCGGCCGGCGTGGTCCACGATTGTGCCGACCGGCTCACCCCGGTCGGTCCGGGAAGGATCAGCGGCCGGAGGCTCTCCGCTTGTCCGCCCGGACTCCGTCAGTTGTGTGGCGACGCCGCCCCGGCGGCGTATCGCCGTCCTTCCGGCGTGCCGCCGGACGGTCAGCCGGTGCCGAGCACCCGGCCGGTGAAGTCCGCGAGCCGGGACCGGAGTTCCTCACGGGGGGTGTGCTTCTCACCGGCCAGGTGCTCGACCAGGTCGGCCCGGGTGGCCGCCAGGAGGGCGTGGGCGGTGAAGTCGCTCCCGGCCGCGGCCGGGGTCCGCTCCAGCAGGCCCCGGAGCATCGCGTGCCACCGGTCGTAGTGCTCGGTCCGGTACGGGCTGTCGGCCCCGGTCCCCTCCAGCGCCAGCGCGAGGTGGCGGTTGTCGAACTTGAAGCACAGCAAGGCGTCGAGCAGGGCAGGGATCCGCTCGAGGGGAGGGGTGACGGGCCCCAGCGGCGGCGGGCCCTGTTCGACGGCGTCCATGAGGGGCGCCAGGCGCGTCCCGTAGAGGGCGCGGATCAGGCCGGTGCGGTCACCGAAGGCGCGGAAGAGCGTGCCTTTTCCGACGCCGGCCGCCGCGGCGATGTCGGACATGGTGACGTCCTCGGGGTTGCGGGAGGCGGCGAAGAGCGTGTCCGCGGCCGCGAGGACGGCCACCCGGTTGCGGACCGCGTCCTTCCGGGGCTTCCGTTCCACCGGGGCGTCGGGCACGTCCGCGAGCTCGGATGCAGCGGGATCGGGTTCGGGCTCGGGTGCGGGTGTGGGCATGGGGGGTTGCCTCCAGTTGCGATGCGGACCGGCGGTCCGTATCTTCATGGAAACGGACCGCTGGTCCGTATCGTACTGGACGGAGACACGCATGCCCGAGAACCCCTCACCCACGGCGCTGTTCCGCCACGGCCTCCGGCTGCTCCTGGCCGGGGACATAACCGCGTGGGTCGGCCTGTGGGCCGAGGACGGCGTCATGGAGTTCCCGTTCGCCCCGCCCGGCTGGCCGCGGCGACTGGACGGACGAGAGGCCGTCGCCGCCTACATGCGCGACTACCCCGACCACATCGAGCTCCACGACTTCCCCGACCTTCGGATCCACCGGACCACCGACCCCGAGACCGTCGTCGTGGAGATGCGCGGGGTCGGCCGGCTCGTCCGGACCGGAGACCCCTTCGACATGACCTACATCGCCGTCGTGACCGCCCGGAACGGACGGTTCACCTCCTACCGCGACTACTGGAACCCCCTCGCCGTCCAGCAGCCGGGCCTCGACTTCGCCGGGAGCGCCGCCTGATGACCGACGCCGCCATCCTGGTCACCGGCGCCACCGGAACGACCGGCAGCCGAACCGTCGCGCGGCTGCTCGCCGCCGGACACCGCGTCCGGGCCGCAAGCCGGCGCGCCACCGCACCGGCCACCGGCGCGGATCCGGTGCGCTTCGACTGGTACGACCCCACCACCTTCGACGACGCCCTGGCCGGGACGGACCGCGCGTACCTCGTCCCGCCCGTCGGCGCACCCGACCCCGCCGCGGTCATGCTGCCGTTCCTGCGCCGCGCCCGCGCCGCCGGGGTGCGCCGCGCGGTGCTCCTCAGCTCCTCGGCCGTGCCCGAGGGCGGACCGGCCGTGGGCGCGGTGCACCGGGCCCTGCCGGGGCTCTTCGACGAGTGGGCGGTCCTGCGGCCCTCCTGGTTCATGCAGAACTTCACCGGCGATCACCTGCACGCCCGCGGCATCCGCGAGGACGGCACGATCCTCACCGCGGCCGGAGCCGGCCGGATCGGCTTCGTCGACGCCGACGACATCGCCGCCGTCGCCGTGCACGCCCTCACCGACGACCCCGCACCCGACCGCGACCTGATCCTGACCGGCCCGGCCGCACTCACCCACGACGAGATCGCCGCGATCGTCTCGGAGGTCACCGGCCGCCCGGTAATCCACCGCCACCTGACGCACCACGAGCTGCGCGACCGCCTGGCCGCCCTGATGCCCGCCGAGTTCGCCGGCCTCCTGGCAGACATGGACCGCGCCATCGCCGAGGGCGCCGAGGACCGGACCACCGACACCGTCCACCACATCACCGGCCGCCCGCCCCACAGCTTCCGACAGGTCGCCGAACGAGAACTACACCGCCGCTGACGCACCGACTCCCCGGGCCACCGACCGGCCGGCGCGGGGCCAGGACCTCCGGGCCCGCTCCTGTCAGTGGCCGAGCCCACGGTTCTCCCATCCACGATCGACCGTGGTCGCCCACGAAGGGAGCTCCCATGAACGAGGCGGGAGACGTTCGGCAGGCGTGGGCCCGGGTGACCGCCTGGCTCGAGCGGAACGACCCCGAGGCCTCGCCGCTCTCGGCGGGCCGGGGAGCCCGGAGGCCATCCGCCGGGCCGAGTTGCGCAGGGGTCTGGAGCTGCCGACGGAGCTGCGGCAGTGGTCGTCCCTCAGGGTGATGTCATCGGAATCCTCCCGGTCTCCCTCCTCGCCGGGGCGGGCCGGCTTTCGGCAAGCCGCCGACACGGAGGTCCGGGGGCACGGCCGGGTGGACCCGTACGCCGGGGCCCGAGGAGCCGACCGCGGGCCGGCCCGGGACGTTCACCGGACTGGCCGTGACCGGCTTCGATGGCGGGCCGCTGACCTGCTAGTATTCCTGTCGTCGCGAGGGAGATGACCCCTCGCCAGGCGTCAGCGGTGCTACCAGAGCACGCCCTACTTTCAGTAGGGAGAGTCCGTGCGACCCGGGCCTGGCGCTCCACAGTCGGACGAGGTCCGGTGCCCACTCGGGTGCCGGGCCTCGTCCGCGTTCGCGGGCCGTTCACTCGCCCTGACGCTCCTGCGGGCCGAGCACGCCGACCGCCTCCCCCGGCTGCCGCCACGACCGCGCGGTGGCCGCGCACTCCACGAGCCTTCGGCGTCCCTCGGTGTTCAAGGGGGCGTTCGCAGGTGTCATCGGAGCACCTCGGTGCTCCGGCCGGCCGTGACGGCGGGGAGGAGGGGGAAGGCGATGAGCAGCGCCACCGCGACGAGGAGTCCGCTCGCCCAGAGCGGTCCGAGGGTCCCGGCTTCGGTGCCGAGGGTGGCCGCAGCGATGACGGGGCCGACCGCGGCGCCCACGTTGAGGGCCGCAGTCGCGTACGAGCCGGCCATGGTGGGGGCTCCGGCGGCCTCGTAGAGGACCCGCGTGATCAGCGTGCTGCCCAGCGCGAACGACAGCGCCCCCTGCGCGAACACGAGGACGAACAGGGCGACCGGCTCGTCGGCCAGCACCGCCAGGGCCGCCCAGCCGATGAGCAGCAACGGACCGCCGACCGCGATGACCAGGCCGGGACGCCGGTCGGACAGCCGTCCGGCGACGGTGACGCCCACGAAGGAACCGGCACCGAAGAGCACCAGAGCGAAAGGGATCCACATCTCGCCCAGCCCGGCGCTGCCGGTCACCACGGGGGCGAGGAAGGTGAGGCTTCCGAACGTTGCCGCGTTCACCAGCGCGCCGAGCAGCATCACCAGGACCAACCGCGGCCTGGTGAGCTGGGCGAGTTCCGCTCGCAAGGCCGGCCTGCCGGTCGCCTCGTCCTCATCACGTCCTGCCGGGATTCCCTTCAGGATGCCGAGAGCCGCAGGCAGACAGAGAGCGGCGACGGCCCAGAATGTGGCCCGCCAGCCGAGCACCGTGCCGAGCGCCGATCCCCCGGGGACACCGGCGATGGTGGCCACCGTCGTGCCCGACAGCAGCACGGCCAGCGCGCGTCCTTTCCTGTCGGGCGGGACCAGCGTGGCGGCAGCCGTCAGAGCGACGGCGAGGAACCCCGCGTTCGCGAGCGCGGCGACAACCCGGGTGGCGAACAGGACGGGGAAGCTCGTGGTGACGGCGCCCACGGCGTGAGCTGCCGCGAAGACGAGCACGAACCCGAGAAGGCCGGCGCGCCTGGGCCGGTTACGGGCAAGCGCGGCCACCAGAGGGGCGCCGACGATCATGCCGATCGCGTAGGCCGAGGTGAGGACGCCTGCTGTCCCGACGGCGACGTCGAGATCCGAGGCGATGTCCGGCAGGAGGCCGGCGAGCATGAACTCCGAGGTCCCCATGGCGAAGACCGCCATGGCAAGCAGATACAGCGGCAGAGGCATCGAGTGGCTCCGAGGTGAGAGAGGCACGAGAAGGTCATCTCGTCACCGCGGCCAGTCCCAAGCGCACACTCGTCCCGCCGCAAGAAGCGGCGCGACGGCAGGGCTACGAGCTCAGTGGTTCAGGGGGCTGACGGCGTGACCGAAAGCCCCCACCTTGTCTGACTCAGGACTCGACATGGTCCGCACGCTACCCGACCCATGCCTGTCGAAGCATCTTGGTTTCACGGGCATCGGCCCGTGAAACCGACGTCACGTCCCGCACCGCCTTCCACGTCGCGGCCGCCGCGCCGGCCTCCGCGCTCTCAGCGAGCGAACTTCTCGATGGCCGCGGGCGTGACGGGGGTGAAGAAGTTGACGAGGTTGCCGTCGGGGTCGCGGAGCAGGAGCGACCGGTTTCCCCAGGGCATCGTGGTGGGCTCGGTCACGAAGTCGACGACGGAATCGGCCAGGTTCCGGTACACGCCGTCCACGTCGGCGACGAGGAACTCGATGATCACGGTGCTGTTGTCGGCCGGACGGGCCGAGCCGGGCGCGAACAGCGCCACGGTGCGGGTGCTGCCGATCGCGAGGGTCGCGCTCGCGGTCCGCAGTTCGGCGAAGTCCTCGGTGGACCAGTCCGCCCGCACTCCGGTGGCTCGCTCGTAGAAGTCGACGAGGCGCGCGACGTCGGCGGTGATGATCCGGATCGAAACGAAGTCCATGGTGCTCTCCTCGAGTTGGTGAAGGAGTGGGTGAAGCCGTTGCACCTGGACGCTAGAGCAAATAGCGGACAGAACCGGTCCGGTATGGACGCTAGGCTCGTGGACATGGCTCGACCTACCGGCCGCGTGCTCACCCTCCTCGAACTCCTGCAGTCGGGCGGCATCAGAACGGCGGCCGAACTCGCCGACCGGCTCGGCGTCGACGGGCGCACCGTGCGGCGATACGTGGACCACCTGATCGACCTCGACATCCCCGTCGAGGCGGTCCGCGGTCGCTACGGCGGGTACCGGCTCGCCCCCGGATACCGCCTGCCTCCGCTGATGCTCAACGACGACGAGGCGCTCGCCGTGCTGCTCGGCCTCGTCGCCGGCCGCAGGACGGGGTTGCTGACGGCGACCGAAACCGCGGGCGAGACGGCAGCGGCCAAGATCCGCCGGGCGCTGCCCGAGCGCCTGGCCCGTCGGCTCGACGCCGTCATGGAATCCCTCGCCTTCACGGCTGTGCCCGGCGAGTGGGCCACCCCGGAGACCGGGGTCCTGCTCGCCATCGCCGATGCGGTACGCCATCGCCGCCCGATCTCGATCAGGTACACCGCCCGGGACGGCCGGCGAAGCGAACGCGCGCTGCATCCGTACGGGATCGTCACCCATGGGGGCCGGTGGTACGTCACGGGCACCGATCCCGGGATCGGCCAGGACCGGACGTTCCGGCTCGATCGCATCGCGGACGCGAGGACGCTGCCGGGCTCGTTCGAGCCGCCCGCCGGGCTCGATCCGGCGCAGCGCGTCCTGTCAGGGCTCGCCAAGGCCGCGTACCGGCACGAAGTGACCCTGCGGATCCACGGGACGGTCGAACAGATCCGCGCCCGGCTTCCCGCCGGCATCGCGACCGTGGAGGAGCCCGCCCCCGCGGACGGCGCGGATCCGCACCCCGAGCGTTGGTTCCGCGTCGAACTGAGAGCGGAGCGGCTCGACTGGTTGCCTCCCGTCCTCGCCTCGCTCGACCGGCCGTTCGTCATCGAGCGACCGGACGAACTCCGAGGCCTCGTCCTGGCGTTCGCCGACCGACTCACAGCCTCTGCCGGCCGAGCCTGAGGTCGCTCTCTTCGATCCATGGCGCCGCATCCGACCAGTTGAATAGGGGTTCACCCAACAGGGATCGGATCTCTGCAAGCGTTGTCACCGGTAGCTGCGGGACGGGATGGCACGCGGTCAGGACGGCGGTCGCAGGACGTCACCGTCCCCTGTGCCCGGAGGGCTTCCCAGCCACACCGGTACGGTCCCGTGCAGGATGCGGCCCGCCCTGTGCTCCTGTCCGAATCGCCGGGTGAATGTTTGCAGGCGTGCCTCCGGTTCCAGCTCGAGCAGGCCGGGCGGCCAGGTGTCCGGCGGCACGATGATCACTACGGCGGTACCCCGGCCCTCGGCTGCGGCCAACCAGCCGGGTGACACCTCGACGCGCGTGTCCGGCTCCCACCTCTGGCGCCCGCCGACGAGCACCAGGCGCTTCACACGGCCGTCGCCGACCTCGACGGCCCCGCTCGTGTCCGGAGGCTCACCCGCCGCGAGCGTGAAGCCGCTGTCGACCGCTGCCTCCACCAGATCCGTGTAGAGGTCCGCACCGACCTCCACGATCAGCTCCGCGAGCGGCGGCCCCTCAGCCACCTCACGCACTGCCAGCGCCCACACCGTCGGAGCCCGGTCATGGCTGTTGCTGCCCGCCTCGTCGTTCACACCCCCTTCAACGAGCCACCGGCGCCACCCGCACCGGCCACGCCGTGATCGCAGCGTCCCCCCTCAGTCGCGTCGCAGCGGCAGTCTCGTCGTCGGGAGCGAGGAAGAACACGATGTCGTGGGCCACCTCGGCATGATGGCAGCCGGACCGGACGTCGGCGTGCCAGGCGGTGCTGTGCTGCCACAGGGCGGCCCAGCCGGGCTGGCGGTGGTAGCTGCCGGAGTCGGCGCTCCGGGGAGGTCGTCGACTCCCGCCGTCCCCGGCCTATGTGGAGCCGGACCGGGGCGACCACGGACCGACGTCCAGGGCCTGTCCGGAGACAGGATTTCTGGCTGCTACGGGCACGCCGGTATGGCTGCGTTGTCGCAGTCACGCGAACGACGGCCACCGGTCGGCTGCCCACTCCCGCCAGCCCACCCAGCCGGGCGGCGGGCCGGCGACCCCGCGGCCCTCCAGCTCGGCCGCGTCGGGCTCCTCGAAATGCGCCCGCCCGTGCAGGATGTCGGCCTCGGACATCGGCAGCGTCTCCTCGGGGGTGGTCGCCCAGCGATGGGCGATACGGGCGCGTTGGGTCTCGTCGTCCACCGGCAGGTAGACCATGCGGAAGCACGCCTCTTCGGCCTCCACCAGCCAGCGGATCGCAGACCGTTCGTCCCGTGACCAGCAGCCGTAGTCCACGACGACGTTGGTACGCAGTTTGACCGCCTCCAAGGCGAGCCAGAGCATGCGCCCCTCCAGCACGTCGCGCTTCCCGTCCGCCTCCGCCGCGCCGAACAGGGGAATCATCCAGTCGTCGGGCGTCAGGCGCAGCGCGCCGTGCTCCGCGGCGAGCTGCCGGGCCCGCGTGGTCTTTCCGGCCCCTGGCAGGCCGACCATCAGGAACAACGTGGTCACACCCGGATCGTGACAGGGAGACCGATCGGACGACCACCGCTTTTCTGCCCGATCACGGCCTGAACCACCGGCGGACGGAGGCCACGGTGACAGCGCCGGAAACCGCACGCCGCGCCGGGACCGGTGTGTCGTGAGCCGAAAGCTGGACAGGCTCCGAACAGACGTAGCCGCATCTGAAGGAGGTCGGTGATGACTTCCAGGCAATCTGCCGGGCACAAGTCCATGGACGAAGGCCGGGCCAGCCGCTTCAAGGGTGAGCAGCACGGCTGGTCCGGCGACATCGACGCGGAGGAACAGCGGCCCAACGACAGTGCGCACCGCTCGTTCCATCCCGAGAAGTACGCGCCGGGGCCCGGCCCGGGGCGCGAGCCCTCGAAGGAGGAGGAGCAGGGGGTTCCCGGGCAGACCGTGGAGAGCGTGGGCCCGCGCGGCGAGGAGCAGGGCCCCTCGGAACACCGGCGCGACCACGGAGCCAAGGGCCCGTCCGGCCGTCCGTCCGGCAGCTATTCCCAGAAGGCCCGCACGGGCGTCGGCCCGCAGGAGCCGGACCGGTCCGAACCCGGCGGCTGACTCGGACAGCCCCGCCCGGGTGACCCGGGCAGGGCGTGGAAGCGGCGGGCCCGGACGGCCCCGGTGGGCACGACCCGACGGCGAGCAGGTCGTGGGTCACTCATATGACGACGCGGCCGAAGTCTCCTCCTGCTCCAGGCCCAGCGCTTCCAGGAGCCGCCGGCAGTCCTCCCGGTCGAGCGCGTGAGCGGCTATCGCCCTGCGCGCCCGGCGCCGCAGCGCTTCCGGCGCGGCACCCGCTGGTTCGAGGATCTCGCCGACCGACTCCGGATCCCAGTTCGAACGTACCAAAACGACACCCCTTCGTGCACGGATGAACCTTTCAGGCTACTGCGGCACCAGCCGAGCCGGAAGGGACGCCACCGCCGCCCGCGCACGGGTGGCTGCCGGTGCCACCAGCGGGGTTTGGGCCGGCACCCACCGGCCAGGAGCTTCGTAGGGCGTCGCCGTGTGGCCTCCGAGTGGGCCCAGCAGGGCGGCGACGCCCGTCAGCCCGGCTCCACGTGCGCTCCGCTCTCCGCCGGCCGCCAGGACAGCGGCTGTGCGGGCCGGCGCCGGCGAGCTGACGGACACGGGTGTCCGTCCGAAGGAGCCCGGACGAGCCGGTCAGGGCGCGAGGCGCGCCGGCGCGGGCACCGTGTCCGGATCGCCGGTGAGGGCGGTGTGCAGGCGGCGCACCGCGTTCTCCGCGTCGGCGAGCTCGTCGACCTCGGGGACGCGGGACCCACTTGATCCACGCAGGCGTGGAGAGCGAGCCCGGCCTCACGTGTTCGTCGGACGGGCCCGTTCGAGGCCACCGTTCGGGTCAGGCCACGCAGTCGAGGCAGATCGGTTGGCCGTTCCGGTCCTCACCGGCGAGCTGGGCGCGGTGGTGGACCAGGAAGCAGGTCATACAGGTGAACTCGTCCTGCTGAAGGGGCAGGACCCGGACGGCGAGTTCCTCGCCGGACAGGTCGGCGCCCGGCAGTTCGAGGCCTTCGAGCGCCTCGGGGTCGAGGTCGATCGCGGAGTCCTTCCGCTCCTCGTTCCGGCTCTTCAGCGCCTCGATGCTGTCGTCACTGCTCTCGTCGCCGGCGTCGCGCGGGGCGTCGTAGTCGGTTGCCAAGGCGGCACCTTCTCCCGGGTCGTTGTTCTCTCTTCAGGCTGTTGCTTTCTCTTCGGCAGTGCCGGTAGCGCTCAGACGCGCTGCGAGCAGTCGCTTGCCCATCTCCGCGCCTTTGCGGCTGTCAGCCTGCGCTTTGCGGAACAGCTCCGCAACCTCGCCGTCCCCCGCCCGCTCGGCGTCCCCCACGTAGGTCTCCAGGCGCAGCGCGTTGCTCAGGCACGCCTCGACGTACCAGAGCAGGTCGTAGTCCTTGTCCTTCGTCCCGGTGATGTGACCGGTCTCCTCGCTCATGATCCGACGTTCCTTCCCTGCGCCCTGCGTGGGCACCGGCCGGCCGGGCCGGGCCACCGGACATACCCGCGCGTCTACCCGACGGCGCGGCGGCAATCCGCAGGCGCGGCATCTCGTCGGCCGGCGGCCGGGGCGGGGGCCACGTCCCACAGCGCGGTGGCGCCGTGGGCGAGGGCGGCTGCGCCCATGGTGGTGAGGACCAGGGGGTTGATCTCGGCGAGCAGTCCGAGGACGCCCACGCGGACTTGCCGGGCAGAACACCCGCATGCCGTAGCCCACCGCGCGGACGGGCTTCACGGGAGCCAGAATCGCCCCCGTGAACCGCCGTGCCGTCCAGCCGGGTGGGCCCTGACACCGATGAGCAGCATCCGTCGGCGGCGATCTTCGCGACCAGCGCTTCTGCACGGACCTGGTGGCGCGCTGCACCGACGTGTTCGGCGCTCAGGCGGTGGCCGGGGTGGGGCGTTCGCGCAGGAGGAGGGCGGCGTTCAGGGCGACCAGCGCGGCGGCCAGGCCGTGGACGCCGAATGCGGTGCCGACCGACCCGTGGTTGCCCAGGACCGTCAGCATGTCCGTGACGGGCGCGAAGGTGAGGCCCAGCAGCACCCAGCCGAGGGCCTTGCGGTGGCCGGTCAGCAGGAGTGCGAAGACGCCCAGGCAGATCGCGATGTCGCGCCCGCCCTTGACGGTGAGGAAGCCCGTGCCCTCGTGCCGGGGCCAGCTCGGCAGGCCGAATCCGGCCGCGGACCCCTGCGGATCCAGCAGGAAGAGGAGCCCGATGTACAGCAGGAACAGGCCGCTCAGGACGGAGAGGACGGTGGTGAAGCGCTTCATGGCTTTTCCTGTCTTTCGGAGCGAGTTCGGGGAGAAGGGGTGGCCCGGGGGGTGGCCCGGACGGAGGCGATCGGAGCGGTCAGGCCCGGACACGGCGGGTGACGCGGGCGTACTGCGCGCGGCCGACGGCGTACCAGAGCAGTCGGGCGGGGAGCGGCAGGTTGCCGAGGATCGGCGAGCGTTCGGCGGGATCGGCCTCCTCGAGGACCATGCCGAGGAAGAACAGCAGCTTGGCTTTGGGCGTGTTGGCCAGGAAGTGCTCGCCCATCGCGTTCCACTCGTGCAGCCACAAGTGCTGTGCCGCGAGCGGGAGAAGTGAGGTCTCCTCCTCGTCGAGGTGCTCGACGAGGACCGCGCGGTGCTCGGCCAGGGCGGCCGTGAGCGCGTCGCGGTCCGCCTCCGCTGCCCCCGACTCCCAAGCGGGCAGGGCGGCTTCGGCGGCCGCAAGGGTGGCGGCGACGCGTTCGTGCTGGGTCTCCATCCGCAGCACGAGGTCGGCTTCGAGGTCGACCCTGGCCAGCAGCGGCGGCCACAGGAACGCGTCCTCGCCGTGGTGGTGGTTGCTCAATCCGAGCCGGTAGTCGCGGAAGTGGTCCGCCAGAACACGGGCGCGGGCGGTGTCTCCGGGAGCCACGGCGGCGATCAGCTCGATGAGCAGTCGCGACTCGCGGCGCATTCCGCGGTGGATGACCACCATCTCCCGGGTGTTCGGACGGGTCTGCAGCGGTGCGTTCGTGGTGTCCATGCGAGAAGCCTCGCCGGGGGCTCCTGGAGGGCATTTGGAAGCGACTTGGAGAACACCTTGGGCGGGTAGTGCACGAGCGGACGCACGTGGTCGTCCTCGCCGTCGAACCCACCGCATCGGCCGCTTCGAGCCCACGTCCCAATCCCTAGAGGACGGAGAGGATGTCAAGATGGGCCTGGTGATGGTCTCCATACGGGTGCTCGGCTCCTTCGCGGCCGAGTGGAACGGCGGGCCCCTCCCGCTCGGCGGCCGGCGCCAGCGCGCGGTCCTGGCCCGGCTGGCGGTGGCGCGCGGCGCGGTCGTCTCGGTCGACCGGATGGTCGAGGAGATCTGGCAAGGGGCCCCGCCCGCACGGGTGGTGACGTCACTGCAGGCGTACGTGTCGAACCTGCGGCGGCTGCTGGAGCCCGGCAGGGCACCGCGCACTCCGGCCTCCCTGCTGGTGAGCGCACCACCCGGGTATGCGCTGCGCCTGCCCGACGGCGCCGTCGACGCCTGGCGGTTCGAGCGGTTGCTGCGCGAGGCGCGCGAAGTCCCGCAGTGGCAGCCGCAGACCGTGCGACGCCTGCTCGCCGAGGCGCTCTCGCTGTGGCGGGGCACGGCGTACGCCGAGTTCGTCGACGAGTCCTGGGCCCGCGCCGAGGTCGCCCGTCTGGACGAGCTGCGGCTGGTCGCGCGCGAGCTGAACGTGGTCGCCGGACTGAGGTCGGCACAGGCCGCCGTGACCGTTCCCGAGGCCGAACTGCTCACGCTCGACGAGCCGTTGCGGGAGGAAGGCTGGCGTCTGCACGCGCTGGCGCTGTGGGCGGCGGGCCGGCAGGCCGACGCGCTGGCGACGCTGCGCCGGGCCCGTGCGGTCCTGGCGGCCGAGGTGGGTCTCGACCCGGGGCCCGCGCTGAACGAGCTCGAAGCGGCCATCCTGGGCGGTCGCACCGCGCTGCTGCGGGCCGCGACGGAGGTCCCGCGGCACCGGCCGCCGACCCCGCCCGAGGACCGGAACATCCCCGCACCACCGCGCCGACCCGCCACCGACACACGTCTGTTCGTCGGCCGCGAGGCCGAACTCGCCCGGCTGGTCGAGGCCGCCGACCGGGCGGCCGGCGCCGGGCCCGGGGTCGCGCTGGTCACCGGCGAGGCGGGCCTGGGCAAGTCGGAGCTGCTGGAGCGGCTCGGCGAGCGGCTCCGTGGCGACGGCTGGCTGGTCGCGGTCGGCCAGGCCACCGACGACGAGGGCGCTCCACCCGCGTGGCCCTGGGTGGCGGCATTGCGGACGATCGCCGCCGCCGTGCCGCCGCCGGCCGAGTCGGCCGAGGCCCTGGCCCCGCTGCTCGCCGACCGCGCATCCGGCCGGGGCCCCGACGAGGACGTGGCCGCCGGCCGGTTCCGTCTGAACCGCGCGGTGGCGCAGTGGCTCGCGGCAGTCGCCCGCGAGCGGCCGGTGGCCGTGCTGCTGGACGATCTGCACTGGGCGGACGCCGAGACGCTCGCCCTGCTGACCGGCCTGACCGACCTACCCGTGGGGACACCGGTCCTGGTCGTCGCCGCCTACCGTCCGAACGAGATCGAGGGCCCGCTCACGGACCAGCTCGCCGTGCTCGCCGGGCGGTCGCCGCTGCGGCTGCCGCTGCCGGGCCTGCCCGCGTCGGCCGTCGCCGAGGTGGTCAGAGCGGCGGGCGCCGGACCGGTGGACGCCGGGACGGTCGCCGCGCTCGCCGAACGCACCGGCGGAAACCCCTTCTACCTCTGGGAGAGCGCCCGACTGCTCGGCAGCGAAGGCGTGCTGGTGGCCCTGTCCGAGGTGCCGGAGGGCGTCCGGGACGTGGTGCGCCGCAGGCTCGGGCGCCTGCCCGAGACGGTGGTGGCGGTACTGCGGCTGGCCGCGGTCGTCGGGCGTGAAGCGGACGTCGAGCTGCTGGTCGGCGCCGCGGACACCGACGAGGACGGAGTCCTGGGCGCGCTCGACGCCGGACTGGTCGCCGGACTGCTGACCGAGCCCGCCCCGGGCCGCGTCCGGTTCACGCACGCGCTGGTACGCGACACCCTGCTCGCCGATCTGAGCGGCCTGCGGGCCAGGCGCATGCACGGGCGGATCGCGGCCGGCCTGGAGCGGCTCGGTTCGAGTGATGTGTCCGCACTGGCCCACCACTTCGCGCGGGCGGCGGCCTCGGCGACGGCCGCCAAAGGCGTTCACTACTGCCTGCGCGCGGCCGACCTGGCGGCCGCCCGCTACGCCCACGACGCGGCAGCCGATCTCCTCGCCGCGGCCCTGGACTGCTTCGACCGGACCCCGGCCGGCCCGTCCGGGGACCGGGAGGCGGAACGCGTCGACCTGCTGGGCAGGCTGCTGCGCGCCCAGGTGCGCGCCGGCGCGGTCATGACCGCCCGCGCGACCCGGCAGCAGGCGATCGAGTACGCGGTCGGCACCGGGCGGCAGGAGCTGGTGATCCGCGCGCTCACCGCGTGGTCCGAGCCGACGCCGTGGCAGACCCGGCCGTACGGCGCGGTCGACGAACCCGTCGTCGCGCTGCTCCGCCGGTCGCTGGACCGCCCGGACCTCGCC
The DNA here is from genome assembly GCF_055560835.1 of Kitasatospora sp. NPDC023120. Taxonomy (NCBI): domain Bacteria; kingdom Bacillati; phylum Actinomycetota; class Actinomycetes; order Kitasatosporales; family Streptomycetaceae; genus Kitasatospora; species Kitasatospora sp. NPDC023120. The sequence continues at coordinate 45,534 of NZ_JBVHHY010000039.1, forward strand.
CCCGCCGCTCGGTGCGGGCTGCTGCTCGCCTACTGCGCCGAACTGTCCGACGTGCGGGACCCGCGGGTGCGGGCCGCCGCCGAGGAGGCCGTCGAGCTCGCAACGGCCCTGGGGGACCCGGGACTTCGCGCGAGGTCGCTCGCGGCGCTGCTCCGCGAGCTCGACATCGAGCGCGAGGCGCGCGAGCAGACGCGGCGGAGCGAGGAGCTCGTCCGGCTCGCCACCGAGCACGACCTGCCCGCCTTCCGCTGGTTCGGCGTGTTCAGCCTGTCGACCGCCGCCGCTGCCGAGGGCGATGTCGCCGGTGCTTACGGCCACATCGACACGTGCGTGGAACTGGCCCGGGCCTACCGGATGCCAGGGCCCGTCGTGGTCGGTCAGACCGCACTGGCGACGCGAGCACTGATCGAAGGGCGCGGTGAGGACGCCGAAGAGCTGTACACCGAGGCCACCACCGGGATGGCCAGGCAGGGCTCTCCGCACGCCGACGGCTTCCTGCGGGTCGCGACGGCGACGATTCGGGCCGCCCAGGGCAGGCTCGGCGAGTTCGTCCCGCAGGCCCGGCAGCTGGCCGAGGAGTACGGCCCGGTGATGGCCGACCTCCTGGCGGCGGCCCTGTGCGCCGACGGGCAGCCGGACGAGGCCCGCGCCGTCCTCGCCCGGGTCGGCCCGCTGCGCACGGACTACCTCCTCACGGTCTTCGCGACCTTCCGTGCGATGGCCGCGGTGGCGCTCGGCGAGCGGGAGCGGGCCGACGAGCTGTACCGCACCCTGCTCCCCCACCGTGACGCGCCGCCGCCCTCCGCCGGCTTCACCCTGGCGATCCGCCCGGTCGCGTACACCCTCGGCGAACTCGCCCGCCTGCTCGGCCGCGACGCCGAGGCCGCCGCGCACTTCGCACACGCGGCCGCCATCGCCGAACGGTGGGGCACCGCCCTGGGGCGCGGCGGCGGCGGCTGATCCGGGCCGAAGCCGCGGCCTGGTGGAGGTCCTTGACAGCCGGCGCCATCACGCTGCCCGCGGTCGAAGCGTCCGCCCAGCGACAGACGACGCCGGTGCTGCTCTGGAGGCCGCACTGCATCACTCCGCCCAGCGGTCGAGGCCGGCCGGTTCCCGGTCCGGGTGACCGTGCTCCGAGTTCGCGGTCCCCGTCGCCGCGGGCTGGGTACGGGGCCGAATGTGAGTACGCGTACTCATGTGGCGCCCGGGCAGACCGATGGAGGATCACCGAGGGCCGTACGACGCGGCCGCCGTCAGGCTCGCCCGCACCGACGAGGGACATCCGCCTCAGCCGGGCCGACCGTGATCCTCCCGGGGGACTCCCTTTGCGCTCCACACCCGTACTCCGTTCCGCCGCCATCCCGGCCGCCGCCGCACTGGCCCTCCTGCTGACCGCCTGTGGCCCCGACAACAGCGACAACCCCGCCGGCGCGGCGCCCACCGCCACCGCGAGCCCGAGCACCGCCTCGCCGTCGACGACGGCCGGCGCGCTGCCCACCATCACCACCGCGGCGCCCACCGCCACCCCGACGGCCCCGAGCCGCTTCGCCGGCGCCCTCCCGCCCGCCTCGACCGCGAACGGCACCTACACCGACAGCGCGAAGGGCGACATCTCCCTCACCATCGGCCCCACCAGCGTGGTCAAGGGCGACATCGCCGACCTCGCCAACTTCCTCAAGCCGGAGGACATGGCCGGCAAGACGCCGTACTACGTGCACGTCACCTACACCCACACCGGCGGCAACGGGATCTACGAGCCCTACTTCAACCTGCGGCTGCGCGCCATGGTCAGCGACACCGCCCAAGCCCGCAAGGTCGACCTGCTCAGCGCCTTCCCGAAGTGCGAGAGCGACGTCCCCCACGGTGGCAAGGACTTCGTCAAGGGCCAGAGCGACCACGAGTGCGCCATCTACCTCGCCCCGGCCGACAAGCCCCTCCAGTACATCGTGTGGCTCGACAAGGACGACAAGCCCCTCGCCTGGAAGACCAGCTGAAGCAGGTCCCTCCGGGGCGACCAGGCCGTACAGCGCGAGGTCGATGGGGGCCGTGGCACGCGCTCAGCGGCACAGCCGTGCGACGAGCTCCAGCTCGTGTGCCAGGAGCCCCCGGGTCACGCGGGCCTACGCGGGCTGGGGAGAGCCGGCCCACCGAGGGAGACCTTGTTCGGCGATGGCCCGGGCAGGAGCCCGGGCCATCGCCGTCACGCCCTCGGTCCATGCGGTCTCCGGACCTGCCGGCCGACGCTCACCTGCCCGTCCGAGGCGAGGTCGCGGATCCGGCAGGGCGGTCCGGCTTTCCCGGCGCCTTCGATGTCCTTCACGCCGCCGGGGGTGACGGATGGCCAGTGCCCGGCGGTCCACTGCCGGGTCAGTCCGTGGTCGGCCAGTCCCAGCCGAGCTGGATGAACATGCCGAGGCGGTCGCTCACGGCGCGGATCTCGGCGATCCGGCCGGCGCGGACGGTGAAGATCCAGATCTGCTCGACGTCGCAGCGGCGGTTGGTCGGCTCGGGCATGCGGGCGTGGTAGCCCGTGTGCACACCGGCCACCCGCAGCCGGGCGACGACCTCGTCGTCCTCGGCGATGAGCTGCTCGATGTGGAAGCCGTCGCCCTCGGCCTCGGTGCTGAAGGCGGCCAGCTGGAGGCGGAAGCCCTCGATGGCGGCGCCGGGGGCGTCCTCCTCACCGAAGATGATCTTGTTGTGGTCGATGACCGACGGGGAGAGCAGCTGCACCCAGCCCTCGCCGGAGCGGTCGTTGAGCGCGGCGACGAAGTCGCGGATGACCTGCTTGTTGGCGGTGGTCGACATCGTGGTTCCCCCTGCGGCGGCTTGTTTCTTACGCGGTAAGTTTCGCTGGGGACGAGTGTTCTCTTATGCTGTAAGAAAGTCAAGCCCGTGCGGGGAGGCGGAGGAGCGGAGATGGCGGAGCATCAGGCGGCCCCCCGGCGCGGCCGGGGCGAGCGGGCCGGGCTGAGCAGGCAGCAGATCCTCGACGCGGCGCTCGGCCTGGTCGACCGGGACGGGCTCAAGGGCCTGACGATGCGCTCGCTCGGCCAGGAGCTGGGCGTGGAGGCGATGACCCTCTACCACTACGTGCCCAACAAGGACGCCCTGCTGGACGGCCTGGTGGAGCAGGTGTTCACGGCGGCGACCCCCGCCATGGACGGCCCGGCCGACTGGCGCACGGCCCTTCACGCGTACGCCACCGCCCTGCGCGAGGGTCTGCTACGGCACCCGGCCGTACTCCCGCTCGCCACCTCCCGGCCCGCCGTCACTCCGGCGACCCTCGACGACCTCGAGGCTCTCCTGCGCCTGCTCACCGCCGGCGGCTTCCCGCTCGGCCGCGCCTTGCACGCGCTCAACTCCCTTGCCGTGTTCGTGATCGGCCACGCGACGGCGGAGGCCCGGATCGTGGTCGGAGCCGAGGAGGCCGGTGGCGCCGACTGGCTGGCCGCGCTCGAGGCGGAGCGGTACCCGCTGCTGACCCGCGCCGCGATCGAGGGGGTCGGCGCGGACGACGCCGAGCGCTTCGCCTTCGCGCTCGATGCCCTGCTGCTCGGCTTCGACGCACTGCGCTCGGACTGAGGCGGGCCGGCCAGAGGCACGTACGAGGGGAACGGGTCGGCCCCTGAGAGCACCACCTGCCCCGTGTGTCAGACCTGGCGGTGTTCCTCCGCGCCTGACACACGGGCCTGCGTGTGCGACAGCGTGATCCGGCGCCGCGCGGGGTCCACGTCGGTGATCATCACGGTGAGCCTGTCCCCGACCCGGACGGTCTCCTCGGGCCGGCCTGCAGGCGGTTGCGCGAGTTCGGTGTTGTGCACCAGCCCCTCGAAGCCGTCCGCCCGGTCCTCGATGCGGACGAAGACACCGAACGGCACGATCCTGGTGACCTCTCCGGTGACGATCCGGCCCACCTGCCGCACGAGCTGCAGCATCGGGTCCTCCTGAAGTCCCTTGAGGGACAGCGGTACCCGTTCCCGCACCAGGTCGACGTCGAGGACCTCCGCCGTGATCTGCCGGCCGACCGCGACGACCTCGGAGGGGTGACCGATGGGGCGCCAGGACAGTTGGGGAACGTTGATCATCGCGGTGAAGCCGCCGATGTTGACGAACGTGACGCCGAAGCTCGCGATCTCGGTGACGGTGCCGGTCACCGCCTGGCCGCGGCGGAGGGTCTTCAGGAAGGCCCAGTTCCGGTCGCTCGGGGTGGGTTCCGTGCGCCAGCGGGCGCGCAGGACGCCGTCCCCGTCGGGAAGCACGGCCGTGAACAGGGGCCTGCGCCCGTCGACGTCCATCGGCAGGACGGCAGCGGCACGTGCGCCGGAAACCCGGGCGGCCAGTGCCGTGAAGCAGGTCTCGTCGGTGACCGTGCCGGTGATCCGGCCGTCCCGGTCCTCCCACACGAACTCGACCAGGCCCTCGTCCGGGAGGCCGGCCAGGACCGCGGCGACATCGGTGGAGAGGTCCGGCCAGACGGCCAGACGGGCCCGTGGGGTCAGCCGGGCGCGCACCGCATCGAGCGTGCCGTCGGCAAGCCGGTGCCAGCGGGAGGCGTTGCCGACGTGCGTCTCCTCCAAGAGCGCCGCCTCACGCGTCGCCACGCACCAGCGCACCCGCGCCCAGAAGTCATCATCGGCCGGGCGCTGCTCCCCCGGCTCGTCGTAGTCCGCCGCCGCCTCGTACGGGGAGGCATCCAGCGGTTCGGGGAAGAGCCCCAGTTCGCGGGTGCGCGCCAAGGCCGCTTCGCAGGGCACGCTGCTGCCCACGTACACGTACTGGTCCCAGCCGACGTGGACGGCGAAGGTGTCCTCGACCTCCAGGCGACACCAGGCGCCGCTGTCGCGCAGCATCGCCCGCACCAACTCCAGGCCGAGCGGGACCGGCACCTGCGCCCCGTCGTGGAAGCCGGTCAGGTCGGGCGGGAAGAGCCCTGCGAGACCGCCGCCCTCAACCGCCGGCTCCAAGCCGAAGTGCACGAAGCCGGGCGCGGCCTGGGGCTCGCGGATGGCCAGGTGCCGCACCCCGCTGTCGTCGGCGAAGGCGGCAACCGCCGCGAGGTAGGCGGCCTCGACGGGCCCGTGGTCGCTGACCGTCTCCTCCGCCCCCGTGTAGCGACCCCGCTCGTCGCGGTCCCCGGGGTCGTACTTGGTGATCTGGTACACGTACGGCAGCACGTCACTGCCCCACGGCGGTCGAGCACGATGCCGCGGCCCGTCCGCGCTCCACAGTGCTCGCGCCACCCTCGGGGTGCGGCAGGAACCGGTGACATCGACGGTGGAAACTCATCGGGCCATCCTGCCCGAACCGACGGATCGGACCAGACCCGGGGCGGCGCTCACCGGGCCGCGCCGTCCACCGGTCGGGGGCCGTGCTCGATCACAGCCCGGTGGCCAGCCAGACGGTCACGGCCGCGGTGACGATGAGCCCGGCGTTGAGTGCGATCCGGCGGTCTTCGCCCGTCAGGTGGACGGCGATCGCGCCGGTCTGCAGGAGGACGAAGCCGGTGGCCGCGGCCGGCGCCAGCGGGACGGCGACGCCGGTCAGCGGCGGCAGGACCAGGCCGGTCGCGCCGAGTATCTCGACCGCCCCCAGCGCCCTGAGGGCGGGCAGGGGTACGCGGTCGACCCAGGCCATCATCGGTCGGAGTCGATCGCGGCTGCGGACCACCTTCAGCGTGCCGTCGTAGGAGTAGAAGAGCGCGAGCAGTCCCGCGACGATCCAGTAGGCGAGGTTCATGGTTCCCGTTCGTGGTTCTCGTTCGTGGTTCCCGTTCATGGGCCGCCGGTTCACGGCGGCCCGTCGGTTGCGTCGATCGCGTCGATTGCCGGGCCGGGCCCGTGCCGCACCGCCGGCTTCAGGCGGGGTCGGTGGCGGGCTCGGTCGCGTAGCGGCCCATCGCGTCGATGTTGGCCTGCGGCGTCAGCGGCCGGCCGGCGGCGAGCACCTCCTGGAGGTCCCGGAAGTACTGCACGTACAGGTCGGGGGTGAAGGTGCTGAGCATGACGGCCGGCCGGTCGGTCGGGTTGGCGAAGGTGTGCGGGGTACCGGGCGGAACCATCACGAGGGTGCCCGTGACGGCGTCGTAGTCCTCGTCCCCGACGGTGAACCGCACGGTGCCCGAGAGGATGTAGAAGCCCTCGTCGTGCCGGGCGTGGCGGTGCTGCGGCGGTCCCTGGGTGTGCGGGGCGAGGACGGACTCGGCGATCGCGAGGCGGTGCCCGGTGTGGCTGCCGTCCTCGAGGACGCGCATGTGCGTGGTGCCCAGGACGATCGTCTCGCCGTCGCCGGGACCCACCACCGACACGGCGGGGCCGGTCCGCGGCTCGCTGGTCTTCGCTTCTTCGGTCATGCCCACGAGTGCACCGCCGTGGGCCTGCCGGTGTCCAAGACCCGTTCCGCGGCGCCGATACCCCGTGGGTATCGTTGCAGCGTGGAGCTACGGACCTTGCGCTACTTCGTGGCGGTCGCCGAGGAACTCCATTTCGGCCGGGCCGCCACCCGGCTGCACATGAGTCAGCCGCCGCTGAGCCGGGCGATCAAGCAGTTGGAAGCCGATGTCGGGGCCCTGCTGTTCGCCCGCTCGCCCACCGGGGTCACGCTCACCGCGGCGGGATCGGTGCTGCTCGACGAGGCGCGGGCCCTGCTCGACCGTGCCGACCGCGTCCGGGTGCGCGTGAGCGCGGCGGCCGGCGTCGCGACCATCACCATCGGCATCCTGGGCGACGGCACCGACCCGGGAGCGGCCAGGCTGGCCGCCGCCTACCGCCGGAGCCACCCCGGCGTCGACATCCGCATCCGCGACACCGACCTGACCGACCCGACCTGCGGGCTGCGCGCCGGACTGGTCGACCTCGCACTGACCCGGGCGCCGTTCGACGAGACCGCCCTGACGGTACGGACGCTACGGACCGATCCGGTCGGCGTGGTCCTGCGCGCCGACGATCCGCTGGCCCGCCGCGACCGGCTGCGCCTGGCCGAGCTGGACGACCGCCGCTGGTTCCGGTTCCCGCCGGACACCGACCCCGTCTGGCAGTCGTACTGGAACGGCGGCACGCCGCGCGAGGGCCCGGTGGTGCGCGCCGTCCAGGAATGCCTGCAGGCCGTGCTGTGGAACGGCACGGTCGGCCTGGCCCCGCTCGGACACAACCTGCCCGCGGAGCTGGCCGTGGTGCCGCTGCTCGACATGCCGCCGAGCCGGGTGGTGGCGGTGTGGAACGAGGGCGACACCAACCCGTTGATCCGGTCCTTCAGCGAGATCGCGACCGCCGCGTACCGCCACCGAGGCCCATGACGGCGGCGAGCCGGGCGGACCACTCGCGTTCGGCGATGACGAGGCCGCGCTCCGGCGTCCCGACGGAATCGCGTTCGCCGGCAGCAGCGGCCGTCGCTAGGCTGCGCGCCGTGACTTGGGAACTTGACCTGCGGACGTTTCAGGTACGGGACGTGTGCGCGGAGTTGCGCGAGCTGCGCATGTGGGACGACCTCGAAGGGATGCTCGAGGGGACGCCCTACCTGCACCGCCGGTTCAGGATCGGGCAGTTCGAGAAGCAGCTCGCCGGTACGTCCGGTCTGTACGTCCACGACCTGGACGGCATCCGGGCCGATGCGGCCGCGCGGGTGGACACCTGGCTGCCACGGGCCCGGGTGCATGCCCGCCTGAGCGCGTCCTGGCGCCCCGCGGGAGTGACTGATCCCGGCCACAGCGAGCTGTCCGTGGTGTGGTTCCAGCAGCCTGGTGAGGACCCCTTCAGCCGGCTGGCCGAGATCGTGCGACCGCTGGACTGGACTGCGCTCGCCCGGTTCGAACCGGCCGACGACTAGCGGCTCGGTTCGGAGGCGTCCGGGTCCGGCACGAGCGCGCTCGTGGGAACTCCCGCGGCACCGGCGCGATCACGGGCTACGGCTGGAGTGGTGGTCACTCCAGCCGTAGGTCGTGGTCGTCATGTCAGTGGCCGGGCGGGGGCAGGGTCGGTCAGCGGTCGAGGTCGATCGTGAAACGCCTCGTGCCCGGACCGATCGTTTCGGCGTGGACCGAGCCACGAGCCCGGTCGTACATCCCGGTGCCGCCGGTGATCCCGTTGTCGAACGAAGGCGGGGGGCCCGGGTTGAGGAAGCCGAAGACGAATCCCTGCACGGAGAGCTGGCCGTCCGGGAGGTTGTAGGTCACGGTGCACTCCTCCGCTCCGCCGTTGTCGACCCAGGTGGTGGTGCAGCTGCCGCCGGTGTCGCCGACCTGGTTGCCGTCCCGGTCGAAGAGGACCGAGTGGAAGACGGTCCGGTCGCCCTGGGCGGGGGCGCCGCCGGGGTTGACGGGAAAGCGCGTCTGCTGCGCGAGTCGGCCGATGAGGGTGAGGACCCGGTCCCTGCCGTTGCCCTGGACGGAACCGGTGTCCGTCGCGGCGGCCGCGGCAGGGGCGCAGGCGAGGAGGGTGGCCAGCGCAGTGGCCGCGCCGAGGCGGGCGGCTCTGATGGGGCGCATCGTGTGGCTCCTGAGGTAGCTGCTCATGGGATGGTCCGGTGCTCCGGCGCTCCGGTGACGCATTCATAACCTCGGCTCTGCCGACGCCCGGAACGTCCCGGCACGACCCACCGGAGGATCCGACCGGTCGGACCAACCCGGGACGCACCGTCGGCGGTCAGGCGTAGGAGTAGCCGAGGGTGGTGGTGCTGGCCACGTCGGTGGCGGTGCTGGTCCAGGGGTCGAGGACGGCGTCCGTGCCGGAGAGGCTCGGCTTGCCGGTGTGGTTGAGCTGCCAGCGGTCCCAGATGCGGTCCACGTTGGCGTGCAGGAGCCAGAAGATCGGGTCGTGTGGGGAGGCCATGATGTTGCTGATGGTGCCGTTGCACCAGTTGTGCACGTCGTTGTGCGCGTCCGTCTCCAGGTGGCTGGTGAACGGGGTGTAGAGCGGGCGCAGCAGCAGGCTGTCGATCACCGTCTGGGTCGGCAGCGAGCCGCCGTGCGCGCCGGGGACGCCGCGGGTGACGTTCGGGGGCTGCCAGACCCAGTCGGGGCGGGCGTGGTCGTTGGCGTAGTCCCAGTACGGGATGGTCAGGGTCGGCGCGCCGTTGGCGGGCTGGAAGGAGCGCAGCACGTCTTCCGCCCGCAGTGTGTAGCGGCGGTGCCAGGGCAGGAAGCGCTGAGTGCCGATCGGGCCGCTCATCGAGTGCATCCGGTGGCTCATGTCGCCGTGGATGTCGGCCAGTTTCTTGTACTCCCCGGCGGCGTGGGCGGCCTTCAGGGCCGTGTTGAAGGCGTCCTTGTCGGCCTGGCTGAGCTTGCGGTGGTCGACCCGGGTGCGGGTGAGAAAGTGTCGGGTAACTGGCTGACTACTCGTTCTTGAGGTCGTCGGCGAGGCGGCGGGCTGCTTCGGCCTCGATGGGGCCGCGTGGTTCGAT
>NZ_JBVHHY010000040.1:0-54928 GCF_055560835.1 Kitasatospora sp. NPDC023120
GTCAGCTCGGCGTGTGTCTCCGTCGGGGTGGCGAGTACCACCAGGTCCGGCCGGTGCTCGTCGAGCGCCCGGGCGAGGTCGTCGTAGTGGGGCGGTGTGCGGCCTCGAAACTCCACGTGCGCCACGGGTCGGGGATCGACTGTGAACTCCAGTTGCACGTCCGGCCGTTCGGCAAGGACGGCGAGGTGGGTCTCGGCGATGATGCCGATCCCGACCAAGCCGACACGTACCGGCTCGACGCCTACCGGGTTGGCCATGAGCTCTCTTCCCCTCGTCGATCCCGCCCCACATCTCAGGGCTCCGGTGCCTCATCGTCGAGCAGCCATCTCCGCCCACCGGCCCAACGACACGGCCGGGCCGTCGACCCACTCGACCCGCGGTTCGTGTTCCATCGCCGCCGGGACTCCCTCGATCCAACTGGTCACGATCGGGACCCAGTAGGTGTTACCGCCCGACCGACGGGTTCGCGCGTCGAGCTCGGCCCGGGTACGGCGGGCACCGTCGTGGTCCCCGTCGAGGACTCCGAGCAGGACCTGGGCCACGTCAGCCAGGTTGTGACCGCCTCGGTACCCGATGTCGTCCGCCAGCCGCCGGGTACCCTCTATCGCCTGGACAGCGGCCCCGTCATCACCGGCCACCGCGTGAGCGACCGCCTCGGCGGAGCGGACCTTGACCAGTTCGACCGGGTTGGGTACCAGTTCGAGCAGGTCCCGCGCGCGGGCCGCCGCGTCCGACACCGCTGCCGTGTCACCGGACCAGCACACGGTCTGTGCCAGGTTGGCCAGCGCCTTCGCCTCCGCGGCGGCCAGGCCCTCGCGCCGGGCCAGGCCGATCGCCTCGTCGTACGCGGCGCCCGCCTCGTCGAAGCGGGCGTTGACCCGCCAGATGTGTCCGATCAGCCGGAGCCGTTCGCCCTCGTCCTCCGGCCCGCGGCTGCGCTGCTCCCGCAGTGAGGCCAGCGCCGTGCCGAACCTCCCGTTGAGGTAGTCGAAGTCACAGAGCCAGTACCGGGCCACTGCGTCGAACTCACCACCCACCAGGGTGCGGTAGATCTCCGCCGCCTCGGTGTAGTCCCCTTGGTTGCGCAGCGCGTGGGCAAGGTGGATCCGCAACAGCTGCGCCGTCGGGCTGCCCTGCGGTACGCCCTCCCCTGCACCGCCGAGCAGCTCCACCGCCTGTGCGGCATGGCCTGTTCGGCGCAGCCGGACGCCCTGTATGGCTGCGAGCACGGCCTGGTGTTCCGGTGTCCCGGTCCGTTCGGCGCTGAGCCCGGCGCCCAGCTCCGACCACTGCCCCGCCTCGACCAGACGCTGCGTGGCACGAGCCATCCAGTCCTCGAAGACCCCGTACGTCGCCGAGAGCTTGAGACCGGATTCCAAGGCTTGGGCAACAGCGACCCGCCCGGCACCCGGCCCGAGGCGCTTCCCCAGCCAGGCGAGCAGCCGGGCTGCAACCTCGCTACGGTCGCGGTCGGACCAGCCGTCCGGGAGCGTTCGGTCAGCCTCGCCGATGGCATGGCGGAGCGCCGCGTGCAGGGCGTACGGCAGCGCGTAAGCGTCGTCATGGGTCAGGAACGGCCGGCGCAGGAACCGGGCCACGCTGCCGTCGGAGACGCCGGGCTGTCCCGCCCGCAGCAGCTCGGCACCGACCCGGTCGGTGAGCGCCGCGGTCCGGACCAGGTCGCGTTCCTCCCGGGGCAGGTCACGGATCGACCGGGTGGCCACCGCCGTGAACGAGCCACCGAAATCCGCCGGCGACGGCTGCCCGCCGCGGGCGAGGAGTGCGACGAAGTGCGACACCGACAGGTCCAGGTACAGGGGCAGCCCCTGGCCGCCCGCGATGATCCGTCGACGGACCTCGGCAGGCATGGCGGGTTCGCCGTCCCGGACGAGCGCCTCGCGGAGGTAGCTGTCGGCGTCGGAGTCCGAGAGGTAGCCGACGAGATGCTGGCGAGGTTCCACGGTGTCGTTGCTGAAGTGCAGATTGGGCCAGCACTGCGGGCCGGTGAAGTCCAGCTCGCCGCCCACGCCCGCGTCCGCCCAGTCGATCCTGTTGCGGCCGGTAATCACGAACAGCACGTTGGGCATCAGGTAGGCGCAGCGCTGGATCAGACGTTCCACCGTGCGGTCGGCACGCCCGTTGACCACCTCGAAGGTGTCCAGGAACACGCATACCGTGGGCCGCCCGGCCGCCCGGCTCCGGTGTGGCAGGCGGTCCAGGTCCCAAGCCAGCAGGTACGGGAAGTAGGAGAGCGTCTCGTAGTCCGCGTCCGCCTCGACCAGCTCGGCGAAAAGCTCGCAGTCGGCCAGCAGCCGCCCCTCGCGCACCCGGTCCCGGACAGCGCGGTAGGTGGCCAGGGCGGCGCGATGCGCAAGCCCGGTCAGCCCGCCGAGCCCGGCAGGGTCGACGTCCCGCACCGTCTCCGCGATCTGGTCTCCGAGCCCGACGCTCCGGGAGGCCCGGCGTAGGGCCGGTGAGGTGTCGAGGAAGTCTTGCAAGGCCTCCCCGGGGTGCGCGCGGGCCCAGTACGAGGCGAGCGCCAGGTCAAATGATTGCCACCGGCTTCCCAACTGCCCCAAGCCGGCCCGCAGGCGCAGCAGCAGGCCCTCGATGTCGCACGCACCGTCCTCGGACAGGTCGACCCTTACGGCCACGACGTCCTCGCGTCCCTCGGCCACCGCGTCAGCGAGCAGCCGGCGCTCCAGCTCGTGGGACAGAGTCGTCTTGCCTATGCCGCCGACCCCGTACAGCGTCAGGACGTTGCGGCGCCCCTGCGCCCGGTCCATCACCGGCGAGACCTCGGCCTCGTCCAATGTCCGGCGCAGGCACTCCACCGACCGTTTGAAGGCCGCCACCTCGTCGACCCGGTTGGTGAAGACCTGCTGCGCCGTGACGGTGGACGACAGTCCGCTCATGAACGCGGCCCGCAGGTTCACCCGTGCCATCCTGCCTCCTTCTCCGTGCCGCCAGGGCAGGTGTCCGGTTCGCATCGCACAAGGAGCATTTTCCCTGAAATCATGTCAGTTTCCGGTGCACCAATACAAGAAGCCGCCGCCCTGACCGGCGGGAGTACGGCCAGAAGCACGTTTCCCGCCCTCAGGACAACCAGCGAACGGCCTGCTCCCGGGTCACCCGCGCGGCATCGACGTACCAAAGCCCGTTCGGCTTGTCCCACCGGGCCTTGAGGAGTCTCTTGGCCTCGTCCTTCTCGCCGTACGGGACGTTGAGGTAGAGCCGCCCGTCGATGATGTCCCCGGGGCGAATGCTCGCCGCCCCAGTCGTGCCGGGAGCGGCGGGCGGAGACGCGGCAGGTCTCACGCTGCCGGCAGTGTCCCCGGCCGGCCGTGGGTTCCACGCAGCCCGCTCCTTGCGGGCCCGGTCGATGACCCGGCTGACCCGTTCACAGGATGCGGGGTCGGTGAAGCGCATCATCAGGTCGGTCGGCCCACTGCTCGCGAGCAGGTTGAGCGAGCCGTGCCAGAGCACGGCGTTGTCGAGGATGAGGACCTTCTCGTGCATCCGCTCACGGAAGCCCACCTGGCAGCCGGCCGCCCTGAGGATGTCGATCTGCTTCTGGTGACGGGCCGCCCCGGCCGCCTCCCGTTGCTCCTCCGGTGACCGGGTATGGACGACGACCCGCACTCCGTCGGCCACCCGGGCACCCAGCAGCGCCGACCAGCGGCGCACCGGCGTCGGATCGAGGAAGGCGCAGTAGACCTCGATGCTGGTCCGGGCCCGCGCGATGTCCCACTCCACGGCCTTCTGCACCTCGTCGGCGGGGAAGAAGGCCGGCCGCGCCAGCTCCTCCTCGGACAGGACCGAGAGCTGAGCCGCGTCCCGCGTCGGGATCAGCTGGTCGGCCGAAATCACCTGGGCATGGCGCTCCAGGTGGTCGAGCATGGTCCGGGCCTCGCTGTGCGGGCCGAGATGCTTGCGCAGGTGCTCGACGTCGGCGACGACGACGAGGTGGTCCTGGGCCCTGCTGAGCGCGACGTTCAGCAGGCGGCAGGTCTGGGAGGAGAGGCCGGTTCCGGCGTAGAAGATGCCCGGGTCCTTTCCGGCACCGACGGCGGTGTCGAAGACGACGATCGGACGCTGGCTGCCCTGGAACCGGTGAATGGTGTCGACCAGCCCCTCATAATCCTCTCCGAACCGGTACTTCAGGCTTCCCTTCAGCGCCTTGACCTGCGCGCGGTAGGGCGCGATGACCGCCAGCCGGTCGGTCGCCCGCTCCCCCACCCCGCTCTCGGAACTCCCCCACTTGCGACCGGGGAGCACCCCCTCGTACTGGAGGCCGCGGACGAGCTCGTGGACGACGGCCTCGTTCACTGTGTTGGCCCGGTAGTCAGGCCCCGGGATGCGCTGCTTGGAGGTGTCGACGAGGATCACGGGGACGTCGATCAGCGGGTTGGGCGGGATCCGACTGCCATCGCCGCGTCCAGTGGCGAGCGGCGCGTCGGGGTAGGCGACAGCGTTGACGAGTCGGCAGATCGGCTCACGCATGCGGTACTGGGTGTCCAGCGCCACTAGGCGTGGGTCCTGGCGTACGGACCCGTGCTCGCTCACCAGGCCGGCCGCATGGAAGGCGTCACGGGCAACCCAGTGCCGCGCGTGTGTGCGCTCGTCCTCCGTGGCCTTCCGATCGCCGTCTCCCTTGGTGACCGCGGGCAGTTGTCGGAAGTCGCCCGCCACGACGATCCGCTTGCCCGCCAGGCCGGCTGCCAGCCAGGCCGAGGGCAGATCCACCATGCCCGCCTCGTCGACCACCACGACGTCCACCCGGTCGAGCAGCTTGCGCGACTGAACCGCCTTGGCCACCGTGGCCCCCATGACCCGGCACCGGGACCGTACGGTCTGCTGGATGCGGGCGAGCTGCCGGTCGAGCTCCTGGATGCGCTCCTGCAGGTTTCCGGCCTCGCGCACCAGCGCCGCGTACGCCGGGAGGCCTTCGAGCCGGGGCCGAAGACCCGTGAGGCGCCCACTGGTCGTGCTGATCCGGGCGCCCAGTTCCTCTGCCTGCTTCCGGGCGGCCGCTCCGACGTACTGAGAGGTGAAGGCGGCCTCGGTGGCCCGGGCGAGTTCGTCCCGCAAGGCGGCGAGCTCTCGCTCCTTTCGCCCGGCGAAGAAGCCCTTCGGTTCCCTGGCTTCGGTGACGGCCAGGCGCAGCCGGGCCGCCTCGGCCTCCGACCGCAGGGCGTCCCGTTCCGCAACCCCGGCAGAGTCAGCAGCGTTCTGGTGGGCTTTCCGGTCGTCGGCGAGGCGCTGCTCCAGCTCCCGGACCTCGTCGTGCAGGGCGACACCGGCGCGCGCCCGTTGCAGGGCCTCCCGCGCGACCCTTGCCTCCTCGCCCAGTTGTGCCGAGACCCGCCCAGCGATCCGGTCCGGGGCGACGTAGTCTCCGTACCGCTCGCGTAGTGACGGCAGTTCGATCTCCCCGGCCCGCTGGACGAGGCCCTCGGCGAAGCCCGTCTCGGTCTTCAGGAGGTCGCAGATCCGCTCCAGGGCCTGGTCGACGGCGACCTTGGTCGGAGCCAGGAAGAGGACATTGTGCCCCTGGCGGACGTTGCCCTCCACGATGTGGCCAACGACATCGGTCTTCCCCGTGCCCGGCGGACCCCAGAGGAACAACGCCTCGCTCGCAAGGGCCTGGGCGACCGCGGTCCGCTGGCGGGGATTGAGCTTCAACCCGTGCCAGCCGGCCACCCACCGTTCGGGATCCGCCGCCCGGCCCACCGCCGGTGCTCCCTGCCCGACGATCCACCCGGCACTCTCGATCCGGATGCCACCGTCGTCCGAACCTGCCGCCCCCAGGCGTTCCGCGAGCACCAGCAAGCCTGCCGAATCGTCCTTCCGCACCTGCACGTTGCGCACCCCGGCCGGCAGGCTCTCGGCCACCACCAGTCTGACCTTCCCGTCCGGCATCGGGGAGGCCTCGCCCGGGATCCAGGCGCCGCGCGCCTGGGAGGGACGCACGAGAACAGGACTGCCGTCGAAGGATCCCGGCCATCTGCGGCAGCCGAAGAGGTACTCGTACCGGCCCTCCGATGCGGATACCGGCTGCCCGTCGGACAACGCTGCTTTCTCCGCGTCCTTGGCGTCGTCGCGCCGTTCCGCCCGGATCTCCGCCTGCACGGCGACCAGAAGCTCATTGACCGGGTAGGGCCGTTCGGCCTGCGTCATACGTTTGCACTCCCCCCTGACGTGTGCACAGTGCTTCGCCCACTGTACGGAGCGCTACCGACACCGGGGCCGGATTCCGCCAACCGCCCCTTGATGTGCTCTGGTCGGCTCCGTAAACGAGGCGTCACGTAAAGCCATGTGAACGTCGCCAACATGGGTTGCCTTTATGGATGGCACACTCGCCGTGTACGGTGGCCGAATGACGGACGACACTCGCCACGCCCCTGATCCGCTGATCACCGGTGCCGAGATCGCCCGGCTGGCCGGAGTGACCCGGGCCGCGGTTTCCAACTGGCGGCGGCGCTACGACGACTTTCCGGCACCGGCCGGGGGTGGGCCGACCAGTCCTCTCTTCAACCTGGCCGACGTGCAGGCATGGCTCGCCAGGCAGAGCAAGGGACACCACGTGTCCGACGAGGTTCGGCTGTGGCAGTCCCTGCGCGGCGAGTTCGGTGAGGACGTCGTCCAGGGGCTGGCAGCGGTCGCCCGGCTCCTCACGGACGGTGCGGCCCCACCTCGTCTCGGGCCGGAGATCACCCGGCTGGCGCTGGAGATCGCCCAGAGCACCTCCGGGGCCGAGCTGATGGACGCCCTCACGGAGCGGTTCCTCGATGCCACCCGCCGTGCGGGTTCCGACCAGGTCTCCTCCCCTCGAATCGTCCGGGCGGTGCAGCATTTCACGGGCCCGGTCGCGGACACGGCGACCATCCTGGATCCGGCCTGCGGAATCGGCACCCTGCTGCTCTCCCTCGGTCCGGCGGACGGCCCGGCCCGGTACGGCCAGGAGGTCGATGCCTCGATGGCCGACTTCGCCCGGCTCCGCGCGGCGCTCAGCGGCCGCACCCGTACCGAGATCCGGGCGGGGGACTCCCTGCGCGACGACCAGTGGCCGGGGCTCAGGGCCGACCTCGTCGTCTGCGACCCGCCGGTGGCATGGCCCGACTGGGGGCGCGAGGACCTCCTCCTGGACTCACGCTGGGAACTCGGCACCCCCTCGCGTGCCGAGAGCGAGCTCGCCTGGCTCCAGCACGCGTACGCACACACGGCTCCGGGCGGCAGGACCGTCATCGTCATGCCTGCCTCCGTCGCTTACCGGAAGGCAGGCCGACGTATTCGTGCAGAGCTCGTCCGGCGGGGCATTCTCGCCCAGGTCGTCGCCTTGCCGGCGGGAACCGCGACGGCGCACTCCCTCCCCGTCCACCTGTGGGTCCTGGTGCGCCCCGACGGGCAGGCTGCGCAGACCGTCCGCATGGTGGATCTCACCGCCAACACGCCGGACGGACCGCTCTCCCCTCAACCCGACCAGGTCGTCGACATCCCGCTCATCGATCTCCTGGACGACGTCGTCGACCTCACGCCGGGCAGCCACATCGGCAGCGCCAACCGGGACTACCTCGTCGAGTACACCGCCCTCCGCGACCAGTTGCGGGAACAACTCCGCGCCCTGGATGCCCTGCTGCCCCGGCTCACCCCGGGAGGCGGGCCAGGAACGCTCGACACCGCATCCGTCAGCGTCGCCGATCTCGCGCGCGCCGGACTGGTCGAATACACCGGGGGCGAGCCGGTCTCCGTCAGCGAACACCTCGACACCGACTACCTGCACGGATTTCTGGTCAGCCCCGCCAACCGGCGCCGTTCCACCAGCAGCACCGGCACGTTCCGCGCCGACACGAGGGGCTCCCGCATTCCCCAGATGGGCATCGAGTCCCAACGCCTGTACGGCACGGCCTTCCGCGCGCTCCAGGACGTCGAAGCAGGTACGCGCCGTCTCGCACAGCTCAGTC
This sequence comes from Kitasatospora sp. NPDC023120, assembly GCF_055560835.1. Taxonomy (NCBI): domain Bacteria; kingdom Bacillati; phylum Actinomycetota; class Actinomycetes; order Kitasatosporales; family Streptomycetaceae; genus Kitasatospora; species Kitasatospora sp. NPDC023120. Next base: position 7,965 of record NZ_JBVHHY010000040.1, read on the forward strand.
AGCAGGTGACCGAGCTGGCGCGCGAAGGCCTCACGAACGGCGCGCTGACCCCCACCGTCGAGGAGGACTGAACCGCCCTCACCCGCGCGAAGGCAGGAAACCGCTCGCAGCCCCGCTCCACGAAACGGCCAGTGCCTCCCGTGCGCGGGTACAGGCCACGAAGAGCAAGCACCGTTCCCGCAGCATGTCGGTCTCGTGCTGCGACTCGTCCACGTCCACCGGGGTGATCTCCCGCGCGAACGGCACGGCACTCGCGCTCACCCCGAGGACGGCCACCGCGCGGAACTCAAGCCCCTTCATGGCGTGCATGGTGGCCAGCCGCACACCATCCGCGCCCGGCGCCGGACCGTCCTTGACGCGCACGACGGGCACACCGGCAGCGGCCAGCCGGTCGTAAGCCTTGTCGAGCAACACGTTGAAACGGCTGGAGACGCCGATGTCGGCGGGACGGATCCCCTGGACGATCCAGCCCTCGATCCGTTGCACGAGTGCGGCGATCTCCGCCTGCTCCGAGGCATGACCCTCCACATGAGGCCTGCGACCGTGGAGCAACGAACGGTATCCCGCAAGGCTGTCCGCGCCCTCGCCGCCCAGGTCCTCGACCGCGGCGGAGCCGATGATCCCGGTCGCCCAGGCGAGGATCTCCTCCGTGCTGCGGTAGTTGATGCGCAGCCGGCTGGTGCGGCCCTTCACCTGGATCCCCAGCGAGCCCAGCGACACCCGCGAGTCGTAGATCCGCTGGTGCGGGTCACCGGTGATGAACAGGTCGTCCGGGCCGGATGCGACGGCCGCCCGCAGCACCCGCCATTGGGCGGGGTGGAGGTCCTGCGCCTCGTCGACGACGACGTGGTCGTAGCGCGCCGCCGCGCCGTCGAGCGCCCGGGCCGCCTGCGCGCAGACCTGGAGGTGCGTGACCGACCCCCGCGCCTTCAACGTGGCCTCGAAGAGCTCGACGGCCGGCCGCAGCAGCTTGCGCCGCCCCGTCACGAGCGACCTGCCACGCCCTGGACGGTCGGACGCGAGGTAGTCGTCGAGCGTACGAAGGTCGTGGGCGAGGACCACGTGCCGGTATTCCTGGGCAAGGAACTGCTCGGTCCACGGGAGGTCCAGCCGCTTGCGGATCCGCTGCCAGACCAGCTGTTCCTCCCGGTCACCGATGATCGCGGGCACGCGTCCCGCGTGTTCGGTGAGCGTCCGGTGCGCGAGGGCGTTCACCGTCGTCACGTCCACCCGGGCGAGCTGCTCGCCGTCACCGTCGAGGAGCAGCGCCAGGTTCTCCCTCAGGGTCGCCGCCAACGCGTTGGTGTAGGTGGTGAGCAGCACGCGCGTCTCGGGCGACCGGGACAGCAGGTGCTTGACGCGGTGCAGGGCCACGACCGTCTTGCCGGTGCCGGGGCCTCCGGTGACCTGGACGGGGCCGCGGTAGGAAGCCCGATAGGCGACCCGTCGCTGCGAGGGGTGCAGAAAGACCCGCCACGCGGCGAACGGCTTCTCCAGGATGTCGGCCAGCTCGCCGGGGCCGGAAACCAGGGTGATCCGGCTGGCGGTGTTGGCGATGGCCGCAGCCAGACTCTGCTCGGACTCCGGGACGGGGGCCGCAGCGCGCCGTTCGACCACGACGTCCCGGTACACCTCCTCCGGCGTGAAACCCTCCGCCAGGAACTGCAGGACCTCGAACTGGTCCTCGGGCAGCAGCGTCCCGAACGCCTCCAGCTGCGGCCTGTCGACCACGGTCCGCACCGCTCGCAGCACCTGGTCGTCGATGCCGAGGTCCCGCAGCACCGTGTCGGAGTACTCCGCGAACAGCAGCGTCGGCGCGGTCGTCGCCGCCTTCTCAAGAGCCGGGGTCAGCTGCTCGATAGCGACGACGTTGCGGACTTCCAGGGCGCGGGTGGCCGTGTTGACGGTGTAGAGCCGCTTGGCCGCCCAGGTGTACGCGTCGTCGTGCGGCACGACGTTGATGAGCAGGAAGACGTCACTGCCGTCGTCGGGGGCGAGGACGACGCCGCGCCAGAAGTCGTTGATCCTGATCGTGCGCATCCGCGGATCGCGCGCCTTGTCCACGGACTCCAGGTGCAGGCCCTTGTCCGCGTGCAACTCGGGCACGGTGAGCTGCTGGAACTTCTGCATCGCCTTCCGGACGCCGGCCTTGACGGGCTTCTCCAGGACGTCGTAGCTCTCCCAGAAGCTGTTCGCGAACGCGAGCTGCGGCACCGACGGACTCCCTACCCCCTGGCGGCTGTTCCGATCGTGATCATACCGTCACGCCCGGGGCCATCTGCCAGGCCAGGGAACGGATTTCACCGAGCAGATCGGCCGGCCCCCGATCGAGGTCCAGCGCGTGTTGATGGATGATGATGCCCGCGTGCCGCACCCGGTGGGCGGCGTGCGGGGCGTTGCCCTTGGCGTAGACGAGGTGCCCGTCCGGCAGGCCGAGGGCGGTGCAGTAGGCCAGCATCTGGTAGAGGTCGCCGTCCGGGAAGCCGCCGGACTTCTCGGCCTTGTACTTGGCGTCGGCCACTGCCTGCGGTGCCCCATCCGAGCCGTACAGGACGAAGTCGGGCTTCATGCGGATCTCGCCCGCCTCGTCCAGGTGGTGCGGGTCCTGGAGCCGACAGGTCCGGTCCGTACCCCGGAACGCCTCGCGCAGGGCGACCGTCACGAAATCCTCGAAGAGCTTGTTCATGTTGAACAGGAAGCCGTCGATGCGCAGTTCACCGGTGGCGTGCTCCGGTGACGATCCGTCGAGGACCACGCGGGCGAGATGGAGCGCGTGCTGGTAGCGGACGTTGAGGCGGGTGGGGTGCCAGGTGGGGAGTACCTGACCACGTATGAGCGGGGAGACCTCCGCGAGGCGTACCCGCTGGTGCAGCAGGCGGCGGCGCACGTCCTGGGGTACGCCGGGCAGGCGGAGCAGGTGTTCGACAGCGGCGCGCAGGATGCGGGTCTCCGCAATGTCGGTGGTGAACTCGTCGTACGCGATCTCCACGGGCAGGGCGGCGCCGAACCGGCGGCGTATCTGCTCGGCTTCGCGGATCCGGCCCCGGACCACGAGCGCGGACTCCTCGACCGTGCGGTAGCCCTGGAGGAGACCCTGTCGCAGCGCCCGGTCCACCTGACGCTCCACGGCGTGGGCAAGGGCTGGCAGGAGTTCGTCGTGGTCGCCGATCTCGACGTCCCCGTCCCGCCAGCCGCGCGGGTCGAGGCTGTACCCGATGAGGAAGAAGAGGCGGGCGATCGGCACCTTGGGAGTGATCCGCAGGGCGACGGGATCGCCGCCCGGCACCGCCAGGCTCACCGCGCCGATCTTGCTGCCGGCCCGCAGTGTCCAGTGGCCCGTCCGGTAGGGATCGGGGGCCGCGGTGTCGAGGATGCGGGAGGCGGCGATGGCCCGGCCGGCGGCGTCCGGAAGGGGAACGGACACCGCCGGAGCGTGCTCGGTCAGGTGGACGACGGTCACGACTCGGCCTGGGGCTGGTCGTCCCACACGATGTCGCCCGGCTGCACGACGAACCTCGAGCGTCTGGCGGCCACTTCGGCCTGCAGCGCCGCGAGGCCGTAGCGCTTCTCGATGTCGACGCCCTCGCCGTAGTGGTGCTCCTCCAGCAAGGGGAGAATCTTGGTCCGCCAGGTGCGGTCCAGACCGCCATCGCGGTAGACGCCCGGCTTCATCAGGTACGAGGGGCCGATCCGGAAGTCCGCGTCGTCGATCCGGGCGTTGAGGGTGTCCAGAAGGTCGGCCGGCTCACTGTCGCGCTCCTGCGCCGCGAGCCAGCGTCGCAGCAGGCCGCTGGTCGGCTCGATGCGCGGCGACAGCTCGACGAACGCGAACCGGCGCCGCATCGCCGCGTCGACCAGGGCGATGGAGCGGTCGGCGGTGTTCATGGTGCCGATGATGAAGAGGTTCGGCGGGAGGGCGAAGTCGTCGCCGGAGTACGTGAGCCGGACGGCCTTGTTGCGGTACTCCAGGAGGAAGTACAGCTCGCCGAAGACCTTCGCCAGGTTGGCCCGGTTGATCTCGTCGATGATCAGGAAGTGCGGCACGTGCCGGTTGCCCTCGCGGGAGGCGAGGTCGGCGAGTTCGCGCAGCGGGCCGGCGGTGAGGCGGAAGGCGACCTCGCGGGTCTCCGGGTCCTCCTTGGGACGGAAGCCCTCGAAGAAGTCCTCGTAAGCGTAGGAGGGGTGGAACTGGACGAGCTTGACCTGCTCGGGGCCGCCGCCCAGGAACTCCGCGAGCTTCTGCGCGAGGTACGTCTTGCCGGTCCCCGGAGGGCCGTAGAGGACCAGCTGGCGCTCGTCCCAGAGGAGATCGCGGACCTCCCGGAGCCATTCCACGTCGTGGACGAGCAGTTCCCGGGCGAGCTCGGGAGTCGGCTCGGGCAGCGCCAGCTCTCGCCGGGCGATGAGGATCTCCGTACTCGGGTCACGCTCTATCGCCTCGGCTTCCTCCTCCAGCTCCTGGTCGCTCACCCCGAGTCCCTTGATCAAGGCCTGCACGGAGGTGAGGTCGACGACGTCGTGCTGCACGGAGAGCTTCTGCTGGAGCTCCTCGGGCAGGTCGGAGTACGGGTACCCCTCGCTCTGCCACTCGACGGGCCGGCGCAGGTTGGACCGGTCATCGTCCGAGGCCGTCTGCTCCGCCGGCCCGGTCACCTCGCCCACGTGGAGCCGGCCACCGGAGATGGTGCACACGGTGTCGCCGGGCTTGATCCGGGAGAGGAAGGCGTGCAGCGCCTCGACGAGATCCTGCTTCTGGCTGTACGTCGCCGTGGACTCGTAGTCCTCCTGGACGAACGCGCGCAGCTGCTCCTTGCTCGTGCCCTGCCCGACGCCCTGCCGCAGCCGGGACGCCGCGAGGGTGACCAGGCCCTCCGGCAGCCAGAGCCGCTGGACGAGGTCGAGGCCGGAGACGTTGGAGCCGCGAACCAGCCAGGCGCGATTGGGGCCGACCCAGACGCCCGGCATGAACTCCGACAGCGGCCTGCCATCCTCCGTCCGCCACCGCGACCACCCATTGGCCGCACGGCCCATCAGGATTTCGGCGGCGGCAGACGGAGAGCCGCACTCCACGTCCTCGACCAGTTCGAGGTGCCCGGGCCAGCGTTCGGACGGCCGCAGCTTCCCGTCGTTGATCAGCTGTGTCCGAAGGCGATTCGAGGACACATTCCGAACTGAGAATGATGGAACCACGTTCCCCCGGGCCGGCGCACCCGCGTACACCAGGAACTTCTGACTCCCGTTACTGCCCTTCTCCGACAGCAGCCGACCCCGCGCCACAGGCCCGCCATTGGGCAGACGCAGCCGAAACTCCTGGTACTCGTCCTGCACGGACCGCTCCCGCCCCTCGTTCTCAGAGATCCTGTACGCACAATAGGCCCTGCCTCTGACAAACAGGCCTGCGGGCCAGGAGGTCGGACGACTTCCGCCCTGACCACGGCCGGCCGCCCAGCAGGCCTCACGCCGGGCTCCAGCTCGACTTGTCGAGGATGACCTCCCTGGCGAGGTCGTTGCAGGAGTGGAGACCGTTCCCCTCGGCATCGACTGTGAAGATGAAAGCCTTCGCCTGGTCCGCGAAGGCGCAAGCAGGCTTCGTGGCAGAGCTCTCCGACAGCACCATCAGGCGTCGGCCTTGCACAGCGGCCACGCCGTACAGCCGCTGCACATCCCCGACGCCCATGCTCCTCGGACGGCTCCACCATTCGATCTGGAAGGTTTCCGACTCAAGTCGGCTGCACGTGTCGTCCGGTACGACGTCCGCGAATCCCATCCGGGCCAACTCCCGCGCCGCGCCTTCGACCAGAACCGAACTCGCCGACCGGTCGGCCACCATCGGCCGCTGCGCGGGCAGGCCGTGCCGGCTGACGGACCGCTCGGCCACGGTGGGGACATGGGGAAGGCGGGCCAGATCCGCGACGAGCCCCGCGAGCTTCGCCCGGTCGATGCGGCCGGACTCCACACCCGGGACGACGGACGGCTCACCGAACAGGAGACCGCCCAGATCGAGCCACTGCCAGATCCCTCCCTCCTCGGCCCGGACGCTGGCACTCCACCCCGACAACGGCTTGCTGGACACCCTGATCAAGCAGCCCAGGCCCTGGACGACGACGAAATGCCCCTGGTCACGCCCGAAATATTCGGCCTTCGTACCTCGCTCGGCCTCCACCGCGCGACACCAGTTCTGCGCCACGGCCATCAGCACATCCGCTCCGCGGGCCGCCAGGTCGTCCGCGAGCTCCACGATCTCGCCGGTCGCGGGCTCGTCCCACCTCCAGGGCGTCTGCTCTTCCTCTCGTTCGAGCTCGGCCACGGCCCTGGCATGGAGAGCGTCCACCAGGACATCCATGTCCGTGATGCCGGCCCAGATGCGAGGCGGCTCGGAGAGCTTCGGCCCCACGACCGCCCAGACCGGGGTGTAGTCGTACGGCTTGGCGAAGCGTACCTGGGCAAGGACCACGGAACGGCCCCCGGTCAGCGGCACCGACAGGTGCAACGTCGGCGATTGCGGCACCTCAAGACGCCCAGCCAGATCGGGATGCCGTGTACGGAACCTCTCGCCGAGTGCCTCGTACATGAGGAGATTCCCCATCGCTGCAAGCATGTCACTCGAAGGGAATCCCACAGCGGCCCCACTTTCCTGATGTAGCGTCACTAGTGCTTCTGCTGAACGGGATGCTATCGCCGCTCACCGACAAGCGAGGACCCGCGGCAGCAGACCCGACGGGACAGCGGCGGCGCGACGGAGAGCTCAAGCGGCGTCGGCCCGGTCGAGTGCGGCGACACCCGGCTGCGCGAGCCACACCAGCCGCGCGGTGATCCCCGGCCGCCGGGCGAAATGACGCACGGCACGCTCGGGCGACGCGAGGGTCATCCGCGTTCGCCCGTCGACGCCGACGATGTGCGTCGGCCCGTCGTTGTCGACGAGCCCCCAGGCCACGACCCACCCGTCGGAGTCCGCGCCGCCATCGCCACACACCTGGACCACGGCGAACAGCCGGGGTGCGGTGTCGAGCACGAGCCCGCACAGCTCCTGGTCGAACAGTGAGCGAGGGTTTTACGAGGGCGCAGCAGCCATGGAACTCTCCTATCCAAAGGGGAGTTGGACGGCGCGCCACCACAGGTAGCGTGCTTTTCTGACGCTCAATCAAAGTTAGCCGGTTGGTAGTATGTAGTCCATCGCCACTGGGGAATCCATTGCATTACCACTCCAACGAGTGAGTGGCGTCGGCCACAGCGGGCGAAGGGAAGGAGACAGCGGATGCCGCCCAGCAAGATCCCGCCGAGCATCCGGCAGCGGCGACTCGGCACAGAGTTGCGTCGGTTGCGCGAGAAGGCAGGGTTGTCGGTCACACGAGCCGGGGAACTCCACGGCACCCAGCAATCCCGCATCAGCAACATCGAATCCGGGGGATACCCGGTGAGCGCGGACCGGGTGCGGGCCCTCGCCCGTCTCTACGGCTGCGCAGATGATGCCTTGATCGAGGCGCTGACCCGAATGACCGGCGGCCGCACCCGAGGCTGGTGGGAGGAGTACCGCGAGATCCTCCCGGCCGGAGCACTCGACCTCGCGGAAGTCGAGCACCATGCGAAGTGGATGCGGATCGCCTCAGTGGTTCACGTCCCCGGCCTCCTACAGACCCCTGAGCACGCCCGTGCGCTCTTCCGAGATGTAGCCCCACCCTTGTCTCCACCCGAAGTGGAACACCTTGTTTCTCATCGCATCAAGCGACAGGCTGTGCTCTTCCGCGAGCAGCCGATCCCGCTGTCGGCAATCGTCCATGAGACCGCCTTGCGCATGGGCTTCGGTGGTCCGGAGGTTGCCCGTGGTCAGCTGGAATACCTGCTGACCATGAGCGAGCACCCTCACGTTGACCTGCGGGTGATTCCGTTCGGCACCGGCAGCTACCCCAGTTCCGGCGCCGGAATCGTGTACTTCGCTGCCGAGGTCGCACGGTTGGACAGCGTCCAGGTCGATGGGGATCGATTCGAGTTCATTGACACCGAGCCGCAGCTGATCAAGTATCGAGCCGTATTGGATCGGCTGGAAGCGAGCGCGCTCAAGCCTGAAGCGTCGCGCGACCTCATTCGCCGTATCTCCCAGAGCCCTTGAGACGGGAACAATGATAGCCATTCAGAACTGGCAGAAGTCCTCATTCAGCGGCGACACCGCCAACTGCATCTACCTCGCAGGAGCCCCTGACGGCGCCGTCAAGATCCGAGAGAGCGACGACCCTGACACGATCATCACCACCACCCCCGATAAGCTCCGGGCCTTCCTCTGCGGCGTGAAGGCAGGGGAGTTCGACCACCTCATCAAGCGACTCGCCCGGTCAGTCCTCCCCCCCCCCCCCCCCCCCGGCCGAGGCTCATGAGCAGCAAGAGCGCCGAGAGGACAGCCCCGAACCAGCCAATGCCAGAACCGACGCCGGCCTGGTCGAGGAACCCTCGAAACGCGACAAGTCCCACGAACACTCCCCAGGTCATCAGGGCAGAGCCGGGCGGCATGGACTGTCCGTAGCCATCCGCCGCCGGGGAACCCAGAGGCGCAACAGCCACACCACCATCCCCACAGCCACGAGCCGAACCGTGACCTCTGCCCACAGCGGGCCCGCGATCCTCCGGCCGAACCCCAAGAACACCGTCAGCACGAACCAGCCGATCGGCAACAGCCAGACCAAACGGGCCCCCGGCTCAGGAGACACGTCTCCCCCAGCGGCAGCCGCTCCGAGGTCCTGCGGCGCCGAGGACATCGGCGCACGCTGAGGCGGGACGAACGAGCGCTCCTCCGCGCCCGGGTGCTGCGGCACCGGCCGCAGCACCCGAGCCTGCGCCCGGCGTAGCCGGAAGCCCGGCCGGACGCTGTCGTGCTGGTCAACGTGGAGACGGAGTTCCGCCTGGAGAACGAGAAGACGCTCCGCCATCTCGTCGAACTCGGAACGTCGGAGAACCGCAGCCGCCTCCGCCTCCACCTCGGCCGCAGCAAGGCGGGATGTGGCCTCGGCGAGCAACTGCCCGGCCTCGGCCCGTGCCGCGTTCGCCGCCCGTTCGGCTTCCTCCTTCTCGCGCTGGAGGTGCAGCCGTTCCTCGGCGATGATCTGATCCACGCGCATGCGCTCGTCCGCAGGAAGCTGCTGCGGCGCCCGGGCCTCGGCCCGGGCCATGGTCGCGTCCCGCCACTCCATCAGGGTCCGGGCCCGGTGCTCGCCAATGCCGTTGACGTGGACCTTGCCTCCACGAGTTCGGTGGATCCACACCACCGTCCCACCACGGCCGTTGGGCGCCTTCTCGTAGCTGATGCGAGTGAAGTCGGCGGCCGTGCGGATGCCTTGCGCGGACAGATCGCGGACGAGCCCGTCACCGATGCCGTTGACCTCCTGCGGACCCAACGGGGATTTGGCGACCGCCCGATCGATGAACTGCCGGCGCAACGCCGCGAGCGCCTCCCGCTCCCGGCTATCACGGCTCCCGTCGAGCGCCGTCAGCCGGCGGGCACAGGAATCCTGTGCCCGCCGGTGCGCGCCATCAGCACGCCGAACCGCCGCGTCGTGCTTCTGCTGCGCACGGGTACGGTCCCGCACTTCCCGGTTGCGCCGCCGCAGATCCGCCCGCTCGAACGCCGGCCGCCCGGCGAGCAGCCGGCGATGCGCGGCCACTGCCTGGACGAGCCGCCGCCGCTCGGCACGGACCTCGGCGGGGTCCGTGCCGACGGCGGCAGCGGTCATGCTGTCGGTCAACGCACGCCCTCGGCGGTGGAGGCGGGATGGCGGGGGCCCTGACCGGGGTGCGGATCTAGCGGCGATTCGTATTTGACGCCGGTACGCCGGGACTCCGCCATGCGATCATAGACCTCAAGAATCAGGTCCCTGGTCCAGTAACTTCCATAGATGCCCGTATCCGCTTTTTCAATCACTCCAAAGGAGCTCATGACAAATTTCACACTGTCGCGGTCGACTCCATAGGCGTGAAATAGAGCCGCGTCAAGCTCTGCCCGAAGAAGCTCCCTGCGGGGGGCATTCCAGCCGTAAGGCGCATTGTCATTTCCATGATCCACAGCCAGCGGCTTCAAGTCACAGGATGTGTAGAGCAGTTCCAAAGCTCTAGGCTTGATCCACTCGGCCAGATCCTCCCCCTCGGCCACAGGGAAGGGGATGCGCGAGTTCGGACTCGGCACCGGAAGCTGCATGACATAGTTGTAAGTCATCGATGCTCCCGCAACCTTCTGGCGGGTCACGTAGTCAAAAATAAATGACGCCAGGACAGCATTCAAAAAAATGGCTTCGCGCTCTACAAGCATCAGCGGAAACTTGTGCCCCACGCCATAGGCTGGAAGCACAGTCCCGATCATGGTTCGCCTGTCAGTCGACCTTGCGACGTCCCGCCACCCCATCAGCCACGAGTGGTGCCATCCTTTAGCCGCCAATCGCGAGCGCACTCCCAGATCGAGAATCTCCCGCCCCTTGCTGTCCGCCTTGCCTGTCGGAGTGTCGAACTCCGGGACCCAGTAGCGCGGCAACGGGGCAAAAGACGGGTCGTCATGCTGCTCCGACGTCACCCGGGGCAGGGTGCCCATGTTGGACTGGGCTTCCGTCTGGCCTTCGTAGGTTCCGAGGCGGTGGTCGTAGTGGTGGAGCATCTTGGCTTCGTAGAGCGGCAGGTAACGACGGCCGTCCTTGGTGAAGATGTTGCCCGTGAGCTCCCAGCCGCCCGCCTCAAGCTGATCCTTGGTGCGGAAGAGGCGGGAGTCGTTCGACATGTGGAACATCGTCATGAACGACAGGCCCCAGGGGTTGCTGCCACCCTGCCCGTTCTCATCCGGCTCCCGAATAAGGACGGGGACCCGGCGGTAGATGCCAAGGGTGATCTCCGCGTCACGGCGGGTGCGGAATAGCGGAAGCGTACCCGTGTTCGGGTTTACCAGCAGGATCTCCTCGGGCGGCATCGCGAAGCGGCGGTCGTCCAGGTCCTCGATGTACCGGGTACCGAAGGCGAAAGAGGCCTCCCGCACGCGCTCGCCGATGCCGGTCACGGTCAGCAGCGCGAACCTGACGGAGTGATGCACGTCCCGGCTGAGGATGAACGCCTCATTCTCGAACTCCAGGAATGAAGCGAGGCGCGCCGTGCGCACCAGGTCCGAGAAGAACGGCGCGGTGGTCGCGTCGGTTGCGATGCCGGTAGGCAGGACCAATCCAAACCGACCGCGCGGGGCGATCATGAGGGACGCGGTCTCGGCGAAGACCGCATAGGTGTTGACGTCGCCCCGGCCGGCGAGCGGATAGCGCCCGGAGTTGCGGAGCAGGTGGCTGACACCTTCGGACCGGCGGCGGGCCGCAACGAAGTCGTCGTGCAGCTGGCGTTCCGCGTCCTCCTCGCTGTCCGCGAGCGCCTCGATCATCCGCTCACGCGCGGCCTTGTTCGACGCCTTCGCGATCTTCTCGTCACGGGTGGCGAAGAACTCCTGCTCCTGGAGCTTGACCCGTTCCCACGGCGGGTTTCCGAGCATGCAGCTGAACCCGCCGGCCCAGCCTGTGCGCTGATCGGTTTCGACTGCGCCGGAACCGTCAGGGACGGTGAACACCTCGGGGAACTCAAGGTGCCAGTGGAAGAAGCGGTACTGCTCGCGCAGACGCAGGATCTCATCATGGGTCGCCTGGGAGGCTGCGTCGGCATCGGGATCCTGCAGGGCCCGGAAGACATCGTGCGTAACGGCCTGCGGGGCACCCGGCACCTTCGGCCAGACGAAGGCGGCACACCACGCATCGGCGGCGTGCAGCGCCCGCACGTAGACGGCGGACTCCGACCACTCCGTGAAGGCGGACTCCTGTCGGCGAACGTCGGAGAGACTGTCCGACTTGGCCGTGGTGATGCTGCGCAGCCCCGATGCGAAGACGGTGTTGGCGATCTTCGGGCCGTCGCCGAGGTTGAGCAGCATGCTCTGGCCCGACCGCTCCTTGTCGTTCTGCTTCTCCAGCGACTTGGCGACCTTCTTGTCATCGCCTTCGATCGGCTTGAACGCGTCGTTCGGGATGCCGTTCAACAACAGTGCGGGGGTCGCACCAATGAGGCCGTTCCCGTGCTTCACATGCGCGTCGAGGAAGCTCAGCGCCTTGCCCGGCTCCAGGGCCTCCAGCCACAGCGACACCTTGGCCAGTTCCACGGCCATCGGGTTGAGGTCCACACCGTAGATGCAGCGGGCGACAACGTCGTGGAGGGCGGTGCGGACAGCGGCGACCGTCGGCTCCGGGTTCCGCTCGCGAACGGCCGCGACCCGCTTGGCGATGCGGCGGGCGGCGGCCACCAGGAAGTGGCCGGAGCCGCAAGCGGGGTCGCAGACCGTCAGGGCCAGCAACTCGTCGACGATGTCCTTCGCCGCATCGGGTCGACCGGCAGCAGTGGCCTTCTGCTCGCCGCGCTTGACGGCGTCGTCGATGACCGGGTCGAGTGCCGAGTCGAGCAGGTGGTCGATCAGTGAGGACGGGGTGTAGTAGGAACCTGTCGTCTTCCGAGTGTTGCCGGCCAGCTCCACCAGCTCGAAGGTCCGGTCGGCCGCACTGTGCTGCGGGACGAGTTCGAGCAGGGACTCGTAGATGGAGCCCAGTTCCTCGGCGTCAAGGTGCCGGTAGTCGACCGCGCGCCAGCGCTTGGAGCCCGCATCCCGCACCTGCGACAGGTGGCGAACCGCCGTCAGCAGGTACTCGTTCGACAGGGAAAGGCCGTCCAGCGGGACGTCCGCGTCACTGTGCGTGAATAGGCCGCCGAGGCCCGGCAACCCGAGCTCCGGGCGCCCATTCTCGTCGCCCAGCGCGTCGAGCACGACCCGCAGAGCCTGCCACCGGTCGCCGTGCGCGGTACCGCGCCTGCGCCGCGCGTGTTCGCGGAGCCGGGCCGAGGAGAAGTACGTGGCGTAGCGCTCGCGTTCCCGCTCCCCGGCCTCGGGCGCGTGCAGGACGTCACGGTCCTCGGCGACGAAGAGGAAGAGCAGCCGATAGGCCAGGCGCAGCAGCGCGTTGTGCAGATCCTGGGCCTTGAGGTTCTCGCGCAGAGCAGCGTTGTCGGGGTGGCGGAAGAAACCCGTACCCAGGGTCGTGATGGCGTCCTGGACGCCCTTGCGGAGCTGGTCCAGGGCCCTGGTCCCGGAGGCGATGGCCTCCGTACGCCACTTCTCCAGTCGGCAGGCCGAAGCCGCCGCGCCCTCCGCCACCTCGAACCGCGAGACGTGCAGCAGCCGGTAGAGCAGCACGAACTCGCTGAACAGCTCGCCGTCGAAGATCGCCTCAAGGTCGAACTCGACGTACGAGGCCGTCGCCAGGGCGCTGGAGTCGCGCAGGAGCCGAAGCCGACGGCCGTTGGAGAGCACGCCCCACAGGTGCGCCTCCGTGCGGTTGAGGCACTCCTGGAGCATCGACTGCGGCGGGATGGTCCCAGCCCCACCAGGGCGCTTGTCGAGGTCGGTGTTCCAGGGCGTGAGGTGGATCAACGCGTGCTGCCAGCGGTGGCTGACGTCGAAGGTCTTCGCCGCGTCGCTGTCGGCGGTGATACCGGCCGTGCCAACCGCCGTCAGCCGCCCGAAGCCCAGCTCCGCGAACAGCGGCTCCAGCCACTGCGCAACCGCGAGTCCCGTCGGGTCGGCAGCCGGAGCGCCCGTCTCGGCGTCCTCGGGGAGGCGCTTCCGAAGCTCACGCCACACACCCTTGAGGTAGTCCCAGTGGCGTTCGGCGTCATCACGCACCGACCGCGAGCCGATGACACCGTAATCAGCCGGCTTGGCGCCGGAGACGTCCTTGCCCTCGGCGATGCGGACCAGTATGTCGGCGGGCAGCAGCCCGCCCACCGTGTGGACGGCGGAGAAGACCTGGTTGCGGGTGGTGGCGGACATCAGGCGCCCTCTCCGGTCGACGTGTTCGCGGGCAGGTAGACGTAGGCGCCGAGTACGTCGGCGGGCTGCTGCGCACGCACGCGCAGGCCTCGGACGATCTCGCCGGTGGCTTCGCGGACGCGGCGGTGGGAGGCGTCGAGATCGGCGGCGAGCTGCTCGCCGTGCGACTCCAGGTAGCCCTGGACGTCCGGGAGTTGCCCCAGGATGCGGGTCATCGTCCGCTCGCCGAAGTGCACGTCGGTGTTGAGGGTGGCCTGGGCCCCGAGCAGGGCGAGAGCGTCCCCGTCCGGCAGCCAGACGGCGTTCTTCGGCGCGCCCTGGAAGGCGAGCAGCCGGGCGTCCTCGGCGACGATCTGCTTGTCCCCGCTCCGCGAGGGCAGCGTCAGGTGGAACCGGTAGCGCACCAGCAGCAGCGTCGTCCGAACCGAAACCGCGTCCGTCGTCACGACGCCGCAGCGCCGGGCCGGCCGGCTGCCCTCGGCCAGCGTGTCGAGGGCAGCGTTGAGGACGTGGCCGGCCAGGGCTCCCACGACCGGGTCGGTACGCACGAGCGCGGCCTCACCGCGACCGACCGCCGGATCGGTGCGGAACGGGATCGGACGCCCGGTCTCGACCGCGTCCCCGCCGACGACCGGTGCCAGGGCGTCGCGCAGCCCGGCCGGAGCACCCGAGACCTCCGCCGTGAAGTCCCCGCCCCCGGTGTCCCGGAGGACGGCGCCGAGCGCGTTGAGGGAATCCCGGACGAAGGTGCGGATCTCCCCCGCGCTCCCCAGGGCGTCACGGATCGCGGCGACCTCCCGCGCCACGTCCTGTGGGTGGATGGAGCGCTGAGCGAACCGGGACCGCGAGGTCTTCTCCCGCTCGGCGGCCGAGTTCCAGTCCTTCTCCAGCTCCGCTGCCTTCGCGTCGACCAGGTCGTCGACCGCGAACAGCCCCTCCTGCTGCCCTTCCCTCCCCCGCATCAGCAGCCACTCGACGATCGCGTCCGTCACACCCGCCGAGGTCTCGTCCGGCACGGAGACCGAGATGCCCAGGTCCTTCCTGATCTGCCGGTACTTCTTGATGAGGACTTCGAGCACCTTGCCGTCGATGCCGTTGTCGGCACCGTAGAGCGTTATGACGCGGACCTCGTTGCGCTTCTGCCCGTACCGGTCGACGCGCCCTTCGCGCTGGTCATGCCTGGTCGGGTTCCACGCGAGGTCGTAGTGGACGACCGCGTCGAAGTGGTGCTGGAGGTTGACGCCCTCCGACAGGCAGTCGGTGGCGACCAGCACCCGGCGCGCCGCCAGGCTGTCCCCCGCCTCCTCGGCGAGCTTCTCGATGCGCTCGATGCGCTGCTGCGGCGAGAGGGTGCCCGTCACAGCGGCCACCGTGGCCTTGACTCCGCCCTTCCCCTGGAGCGCCTCGGCGACGTACTCCGCCGTCGGGATGTAGCGGCAGAAGACGATCGGGTTGTAGCCGTCGGCCAGCAGCGCCTTGAGGTGCTTGATCAGCGCCTTGAGCTTGAGGTCGTGCTCGGTGCCCTCCAGCCCCGCGGCCCGCTCCGCGAGCGCCGCCAGCCGGGCGCCCGCGTCGTCCGTCTCGGCGCCGGGCGCGACGTCCAGGCCCTCCAGGGTGTCGCTGTCGGCGGAGTCGCTGGTGAGCGGCGCGCCGAGTCGGTCGGCCTCCTCCGCAGTCGCGGCGACGGCGGTGGCGGAGCGGGTGGTCAGGGTCTGGGAGGCGGCACGCGGAGAGGAGACCAGCGAGCGCAGCAGGGCGATCGCGGACCACCAGGCGATGCGGGCCTCGCGTTTGCCCTTCGCCCCGGCCGCCTCGACGCGGTCGCTCGCGTAGGCGATGGCGTCGTCGAGGAGGGCGCGGTAGGCCGGAGAGAGCTTGTAGGTCTCGTCCTTGAAGTACCGGTCCGCCGGGAAGGCGGTCTTCTCGGCGAGGCTGTCGTCGCTGAGGCCATCCTCCTTGGTCAGGTACTGCCGGATGTCGGCGCGCTTGCGCTGGACGAAGTGCCGGGCGAGCAGTTCGCGCCCGCGCTTGCTGTCCAGGTCAACGGTGGCCAGCTCGGGCTTCACCAGGCCGAGCAGGTCGCGGAACGCGGACTCCTTGCCGCTGTGCGGCGTGGCGGTCACCAGCAGCAGGTGCGTGTCCGCCTTCTCTGCAACCCGGCGCAGCAGCTCGTACCGCAGCTGATTCTGCGAGGAGCGGCCGCCAGGGCCGGAAGCGTCGTCGGCGGCGACGCACGTGTGAGCTTCGTCGACGATGACCAGCTCGGGGCAGTGGCGCACGAAGTCGTCGCGGTGGCGCGGGGACTTGATGAAGTCGGTGGACACCACCACGTTCGGGTACCGGTCGAAGATCGACTGCCCGAGGTCCAGGCCCCGCTCAAGGCGCGGCACCGTGGAGGAGAGCACGAGTTCGGCGTCGATGCCGAACTTGCTGCGCAGCTCGGCCTGCCACTGCTCGGCCAGAGCGGGCGAGCACAGCACGGCCAGCCCCTTCGTCTCCCCCTGGGCGAGCAGTTCGCTCGCGATCAGGCCGGCCTCCACGGTTTTGCCGATGCCGACGTCGTCGGAGATCAGCAGCCGGACGGTCTTCTGCCGCAGGGCCATCAGCAGCGGAACGAGCTGGTACGCGCGCGGCTCGACGGCGATCCCGGCGAGGGAGCGGAACGGCCCGGCGCCGGAGCGGAAGCCGATCCGCAGGGCGGAGCGGAGCAGGCCGGCCGCACGCTGGTCGCCGAGGTCGGCCGGCGAGGGGGGAGCGAACTCGGCGCCCTTGACGTCCTCGAAGGCCGGGAAGACGGCTGCAATGTCGTCGTCGGAGCCGCCGAGGGGGCGCAGCACGAGCATGTCGGCGGCGCTCTCGGGCAGCACGACCCATTCGCGGCCGCGAGCGGTGACCAGGGAACCGGCGGAGTAGGTGGGTGTCATCAGGTGAGGTCCTCGTCGGGTGGTTCGTCGGTTCCGTTGATCAGCGCGTCGGGTGGGCGGTGCCGAAGTACCGGGGGTGTCGAGCGGCGATGGCGTCCCAGTCGCCGTCGGCGGGGAAGCGGACCACGTCCCAAGTGGCGTCGTAGAGGCGTTCCTCGGCGTCTCCGTCGCGCAGGGCAGTGGTCTCTGTGTCGTGATCGTCGATGAAGACCGCGAGGTTGACACCGGGGATCCGGTAGACGAAGTCCGCCATCGCGTTGGCCTCGGTGATCAGGGTCTGGGTCTCGTCGGGAAGACGCAGGCCGCGATCCTTCAGCCACGTCACGAAGTCGCGCTCGAACGGGGTCAGTGCGGCGGCGGGCTCCGCGGGCTCTGCAGCCTCGTCCGGCCGACCCGCTGGCTCCGGGCTCTGCTCGGCGACCAGCCGCCGGAACTGCTCGCTGCGGGACTCACCGCGCTCGTCGCGCTTCGCGACGGCGGAGGCGAACCGCAGCAGCAGGGCAGCAACCGTACGGCGGTCGATCAGCGCGTGGTTGAGCTGGTTGCCGTAGGTCAGCAGGCACTCGTAGCAGCCGCGCGCACACTTGCGGTCGGGGTGGGGACCGCCCTGATCGACGCCGTCCTCGTCGAAGTGGCAGATCTCCAGCGCCTGGCGGGCAGCCCTGGCGAGCGCGTCCGGCTCCGACTGCAGGCGACGGAGCACGCCCGCCCCGCCCTCGGCGGCCTCGGTGAAGAGGAAGCGGTTGCGCGGGCCGTCGTTCGGCGGCAGGAGCTCACTGTTGAGCTCGGAGTCCTCCAGTTCGAAGGCGGCCTCGATGCCACGCTCCAGGGCGTACATCAGGGTGAGTGCGATCGGCTCGGGCAGCGGCTCGTCGAGGGTGAGGACGAGGATGTTGCGGCGGTCCTCGACGTACGGGATGACCCGCTTCTTGCGGCGCTTCTCGTTGCCGTCGGCGTCAACGACCGGCAGCTCGCTGGAGTCACCGGAAGCGTCGGCCGCGTCGCGGTCGTTCATCCAGCGGCCGTCCGCGACGTCGAGCCAGTAGCCCGCAGGGTCGTCCTTCTTGGCGCGCAGCCGGCCCACGTTGGTGATCCGGACGGTCGCGGAGTCGCCGTAGGCCACCGCCGCGAGCGGGCCGGTGCCGTCGGTGAGCCTGGCGTCCTGGCGGCCCTTGCGGGTGCCGTGGTCCTGGAAGGCGTAGGAGGTCTCCAGCTTGTAGCCGGCCCGGCGGCGCTCCTCCTCGTCCGAGGAGATGCGTTCGCGGCGCTGGGTGTAGACGGTGTGCAGCTGGAGCAGGCCGTAGGTGGCCGCGCCGAGCGGCTCGTCGCACATCTGGCAGCGGTCGGCGCGCTCACGCGGGTCGTGGTGGTAGCCGCAGTGGTCGCAGCGGCGGGCCTCGCTGGTGGTGATGTCCCCGGAGGCGTCCGGCGGGAGCTGGATGCGGGTGACCTGATAGCGGGCGCCCTCGTGGTAGATCAGCGCCCCGGGGCCGAACTCGCGGATGGCGAGGAAGCGGGGGCGCTGCAGGTAATCGCCTTCGCCCCGGCGGCGGCCGGTGGTGAGGATGTACGCGGCAAGCGGCAGGCGAGGGAAGGAGTACCCCGGCAGGAAGCCCTCGGACGCCAGGTACCGGTAGGGGTTGAAGTCGGAGAGGACCGACTTGCTTTCCGCGCTCTCGTTCTTCAGCAGGTTGAGCTGGGTCTCGGCCTCCCGCCGCCGGCCGACCGCGCGCCTGCGGTCGCCCTCGGTGAGGCTGTGGTCGAGGACCCGCTTGTTCTGGACATACTGGTCGTCCAGCGCGGCCCGGTAGAGCTCCCGCCAGCGGTCGAAGGCGTGGTCGAACCGATCGGGGACGGTGCGCACCCGGTCCTCGATCCACCGCTCGTCCCACCAGGTGGTCCGGGCGAACTCGGGCAGCAAGGGGCCGAGCACCTGGTAGGCGGCGGCGACGGTACGGGTCTGGGCGTCGGCGTCCCGCGAGGCGGCGTGGAGGTCGGGGTGCAGTTCGAGGGCCGGTTCGGGGCGGTCGCCGGTATCGGGGTGGGAGATGTCCAGGACCTCGGTGATGGCCCGGCCGAGCTTCAGGCCGGCCTCGGCCAGCCAGATGCCCTGGACGTGGGAGAGGACGAGGTCCTCGTTGGCGAGGTCCAGGCGCGGCGGCGCCACGGCGCCCGCCACCATGCGGTCGGAGTGGCGGAAGTAGTACTGGTCATGGCTGTTCCCGGTGGAACAGTAGGTGGTGACCAGGGCGGGCTGCCCACTGCGGCCCGCGCGCCCGGAGCGCTGCGCGTAGTTGGCGGGTGTCGGCGGGACATTGCGCATCATGACGGCGTTGAGCGAGGAGATGTCGACGCCCAGCTCCATCGTCGGCGAGCAGTAGAGAAGCTTCAACTCTGCCTTGCGGAAGGCCTCTTCTCGGTTCTCGCGCTCGGTCGGATCGACCTGGGCGGTGTGCTCGCGGGCGAAGAGCCCGGCCAGCTCGGTGGCCGCGTTGCGGTAGAGGTCGCGGAAGAAGATGTTGACCCGGGGGCCGTCACCGCTGGCGTAGGTGCGGGTGAGCGGGTCGTGGGCGCCCCGCTCGCCCTTGCCGGCGCGCCAGACCAGCGTCTGCGCGGCGACCCGGTAGCCGGTGACGGCCGGCCCGGCGGAGTGACGGAAACGGCCGGAGCGCTGAGGGGCCTGCGAGACCTCGCGGACCAGACCGGCCTTGGTCAGCACCTTCAGCAGCTGCTCGATGACGAGCTGGAGGTCGCCCTTGTCCAGCTCGCGGAAGGCCTTGTCCGTCCGGCGCAGGTACTTGCCGAACTTGCCCGCGGCGGACAGGAACAGGCCGGAGCGGTCCAGGCCGGGGCGGGAGGGCTGGGGGTAGGCGGTGCCGACCTTGGGGCTGTCGGACTTCGTCAGCACCCACGGGTCGATGAGGCGTTCCTCGCTGGCGCGCTGGAGGGAGTCGAAGTCGTCCCGGAAGTACTGCACGTCGATGGCGAGGGCGCGGCGCATCTCGTCGAGGAGCGCCTTGGTGATCTCAGCTCGCAGGGCCGGGTCGGCGTCGCGCAGCGCCTGGTGGGCGCCCTCCCACCGCTCCTGACGCTCGGCGACCCACTGGAGGTCCTGGTAGCCGATCTCCAGCAGGCCGGTCTGCTCCAGGTTGGGCATGGTGATGCGCCAGCCGCGTTCGAGATCCAGGTAGAGCCGGAAGGCGATCACGTCGCGCATGGTCTTCGCCGCGCTGCGGGCGAGGGCCGGCGGCAGGTCGGCCGCGTCGCCGGCGTAGTCGACCGGGTCCAGCGCGAGGGCGTTGGCGACCGCCGAGGCCAGGTCCTCGTGGTGGATGCCCTCTTCGCCGGCCTCGACGGCGGCCCGGTAGAGGGCACCGCGCACCTGGGTGATCTGCACGAAGTCGTTGAAGTGGCCGGCCTGCAGGGAGGCGTCCTGCCGGTTGTCGACGAAGGTGAGGAGCTTGCGCGCCTCCTTGTCCAGGGCCTCCTGCGGCACCGACTTCAACGAGCGGACCACGGAGGCGGAGATCAACGAGGTCGCCGAGGAGCGTCCCTCCTGACCGAGGGTGGCGAGCTTGGCGAAGTCCCGACCGCGGGTCTGCTCGTAGGAGACGCCGCAGTGCACGCAGAACAGGAACGGGGAGGGGATGAACGCGGCCTTCAGGTCGCCGTACCCCTCGGTGCCGTACGGGTCGATGGTGACAGCTCGCGGCACCCGGTCGCGGTGCGACTTGCGGACGACCTCCTGGCCCCGGTCGTCGATCTCCAGCCAGGATTCGGGGAGTCGGCGGTCCGCGATGGCGGCCTCGGTGTCGTGGGGCCAGGGCCGGTCGTGGTCGACGTAGAGGTAGCCGTCGCCGTGACGGCCGCCGGTCGCCGAGGTGTCGCGGCGCGCCTCGTACCGGACCTCGCCGTCCTTCTCGGTGCGCCACACCGTCAGGTACTCCTGGCCGCACTCGCGGCAGAAGGCGAGCGGCATCAGCAACTTTCCGCCGGAGTCCGGCTGTTCGAGCTGGTAGCCGCGGGTGAGGTGCCGGGTGAGCTTGCCCTCCAGGGTGGTGTAGACGGTGTCGCCCTTGGAGAGGAACTGGTGCAGGCGGAAGGCGAACAGCGGCCGCTCGGTGACGGGGTGGCGGGCCTGCGAGCCGGCCTCCAGGGTGGCCCGGATCGCGGCGGCGCACTGGTCGGCGGGCACACCGCTCTGCTCCGCCAGCTCCGCCGCGGCTTCCTCGATCTTCGCTGGCTTCTGGCGGACGAGTCGGCCGTCGGCCAGGTCGGTGGCGAGTCCGAAGCGGGTCTCGATCCAGCGTGCGAGCGGGTCGCGGACGAGATCGCCGTAGGCCCTCGGTGCGGCCGGAGCCCTGAGGCGCTCGGGAGAAACGGTCGCCGGTGCTTCCTCGGTGGCCCGTACCAGGGTCTCGCCGATGACGTGCCGGGGATCGACCTTGACGCCGAAGAGGGTCGAGGCGACGTTCGCGACGACCTTCCGCTGGTCCTCGGCCGTGCCCTCCGTCGACATCGTCGCGGAGGTACCGACACACTGGAGCCGGCCGGCCTGGCACGCCTCACGGACCCGCCGGATCAGCAGGGCGACGTCGGCGCCCTGGCGGCCGCGGTAGGTGTGAAGTTCGTCGAAGACCAGGAACTCCAGCCCGCGGGCCATCTTGACGAGGCTCTTGCGGTCGTCGGGCCGGGTGAGCATCAGCTCCAGCATCACGTAGTTGGTGAGCAGGATGTCCGGCGGGTTGTCGCGGATCTCCTTGCGGGCCGCGTCGTCCTCCTGGCCGGTGTAGCGGGCGAAGGTGACGGGCTCGCGGCCCTTGCCGAAGCCGTCGCGGAGGTACTTCTCCAGTTCCTTGAGCTGGCTGTTGGCCAGGGCGTTCATCGGGTAAACGATGATCGCGCGGACTCGTTTGACGGCCGCCGGGCCCTCGGCCTTGCGGTCCTTCAGGACCTTGTCGACGATCGGGACGATGTAGCCCAGCGACTTACCGGAACCGGTTCCGGTGGTCAGCACGTACGAGGCGCCCGACTGGGCGGCTTCGAGCGCCTCGCGCTGGTGCTGGTGCAGGGTCAGCGGACGGCCGTCGCAGACGGTACCGCCCTCCGTCTTCTTCGCCTGGAAGATGCGCGCGCACTCCTTGTGCAGCACGTCCTGGCCCGCGAGCTCCAGGACGGTGCCACCGCCGGCGAAGAACGGGTTCAGCGACAGCCAGGGGTCCGGCCACTGGGACTTGGCGTCCAGGTCGTCCTCGACGAACGCGGCGATCCGATCATCGCGAATGACCGTCCCGCCCTCGGTGAAGGCGCGATAATCATCGATCAGCTGGCGGTGGACACCGAAGACGTCCATACCCGTGGTGGTTGCGGAAGTTGCGGGTGCCTCGGCCGCGGAGACCACGGGCTGTGCGGTCACTGCGGGCTGGGTGGCATGCAGGACCGGAACGGGGTCGAACGCACTCCAGGCGGGGAGCAACGGGGCACCGCCGTTCCGGTCGACGAGCGGGAGGAGGGCGTCGCGGACGGCGACGGCGTCGGCAGGACGGTCAACGGGCTGCTTCGCGAGGAGACGATCGACCAGGCGGGCCAGCTCCGCGGGCACGTCCTGCCGGATCAGGCGCACCGGAGTCGGGCTGTCCTCGATGTGCTTGCGCATCAGCTCATATGCAGCCTCGCCGACGAACGGGGCGACACCGGTGAGCGCCTCGAAGAGCAGGCAGCCCAGGGCGTAGAGGTCGGCGGCCTGCGTCACCTGCTCGGCCTTGAACTGCTCGGGTGCCATGTACCGGGCCGTCCCGACTGCGACACCCGTGCTGGTGAGCTTGGCGTCCTCGGGGTCGTCGACGATCCGCCCCATGCCGAAGTCGAGGACCTTGACGACGCCGCCCCTGGTGAGCATCACGTTGGCAGGCTTGAGATCGCGGTGCACGATGCCGGCCGCGTGCGCGGCGGAGAGTCCGTCGGCGATCTGGGCACCGATCGCGGCGACCCAGGCGACGGGGAGCTGTCCCTCTTCCGCGATCAGGTCACGCAGGACCTCACCGTCGAGGTATTCCATCGCGAGGTACGGCAAACCGCCGTGGTCCTCGTCCACGCCGCCGCCAATGAGGCGGCTGAGGTGGAGGTGGTCCAGGCGGCGCATGATGCGCACCTCGCGGGCAAAGCGCTCGACCGCCTTGGCATCCCCGTAGGTATCGACAGCAGCACCGGAACGGCGGCGGAGGATCGTCTTGACGGCGACCACGCGATCCGGTCCGTCCGCCGGCGACATCAGGTCCTCGGCCTTGTGAACTTCCCCCATGTTGCCGGCGCCGATCGCCCCCAACACGCGGAACCGGCCGCCGATCAGCTCCAGGCCCACTGCCACTCCTCCACACCCCCGGATCAAGGACGCACCACGCCGTCTGCCGCTCCCCCACCCATGACCTGCCGCAGAGCGGCGAGCGGGGACGACAGGAAGAACCGTACACGATTCCGAGGGTCACGTACACCATGTTGATGATGCGTTGACGTCGCTAACAAACCATCGCTATCGTCGCCGTGTACATCGGGTGGCAGCCCGCAACGTACGCGCTTTCGAGGCCTCTGCGCCTCGCCTCCGCGTGAAGGGGTGGGAAGTTGGACCACCAGGTTCCGAGCCTGAAGGCCGCTCTCGGCAGGCTGTACGCCGAGCTTCAGACGAAGAGGGTGCGCGGGGTCGTGCCCTACCAGGTCTTCCGTACCGAGACGGAGGCGCTCGGGCTGAGCGAGGAAGCACGCGGTCGGCTGGCCGATGCCCTCACTACGATGAACCTCCGGATCGGCGAACCGTCCCGCCGGGAGGCCGAGCCCGCACCCGCGCAGCGGCCGGACGCCTCCCCCCGCGTGCGCACGGCGCGCCGGCTGCTGGACCGCTTCGCCGACGATGCGGGCGTGGTCGACGCTCAGGCGTTAGCCGGGGTCGCCCGCCTGGCCGGCCTTTCGGCAGCCGAAGCCGAAGAGCTCGGATCCGGTACGCGTGTCGCGTCACCACCTGGCGGCACGACGCCAGCGCCACCCCCGCGCAACGCTCTCCCAGGAGCCGGGCTGTCGATCCCGGCGCAGATGGCACCGGTCGCGCCGGGCCACCTGGAACAAGCCCTGGCCGCAGCCCGCAACGTGCTGACCGGTGATCGCTTCACCCTCCGCCCGGACAAGCGACTCCTCACCGCGGACGAGGAGGTGGGCCTGGCCGTACTACTGCGCGGCGGGGTGCGGCGGGTGGGCATCGAACCGACCGACGAGGAACTGGCCGGGCTCCCGGGGACGAACGAACGGCGACGGGCACGGGATTGCCTGGTCACGCACAATATGAGGCTCGCCCACTCCGTCGCACGGCAGTTCCTCAACCAGGGGCTGGAGTACGAGGACCTCGTACAGAACGGCATGCTCGGTCTGATACGAGCCGCCCGGAAGTTCGACCCCCACATGGGCTGCAAGTTCTCCACCTACGGCACCCAGTGGATCCGCCAAATGATCAGCCGGGCCATCGCCGACGAGGGCAGCGTCATCCGCATCCCTGTGCACA
The DNA here is from genome assembly GCF_055560835.1 of Kitasatospora sp. NPDC023120. NCBI lineage: Bacteria > Bacillati > Actinomycetota > Actinomycetes > Kitasatosporales > Streptomycetaceae > Kitasatospora > Kitasatospora sp. NPDC023120. Next base: position 32,305 of record NZ_JBVHHY010000040.1, read on the forward strand.
TGCACGAGGTCGTCCAGAAGGTGGCCCGCGCCGAACGGACCCTGCTCTCCCGCGGCCTCCCGATCCGGGCCGCCGAGGTTGCGGTGGCCTGCGACCTCCCGGTGACGAAGGTTGACGAGGTGCGGCGGCTCAGCCGCCGCACCGACTCGCTGGACCGGATCATCGGCGACGGTGTCCATCTCGGCGACCTCGTCGAAGCCCGTAACGCAATCCCGGGCGTGGAGAGCACGGTCATCGGCACTCTGACCGAAGCGGAGCTGCACGCGGCCGTCGCCGCGCTTCCCGAGCGATTCGCCCACATCGTCACCCGGCGGTACGGGCTGGACGGACACGCCCCAGCGACCCTGGACGAGATCGGGAACGACCTCGATGTCACCCGGGAGCGGGTACGCCAGCTGGAGGTGAAGGTCAAGATCGTCTTGAAACTCGCCTTCGTGGACCCCGCCGGCGCTCCGTACATCACACTGCGCCGGATGCTCACCGACACGCGTCTCGACGCCGGGTCCTCCAACGCTGTACACGCGATCTCGAAGGACCTCGCCAGCCGGGACTGGTCCGCGGGCGTAAGTGCTCTGCGGAGCTTCCGCTCGCGTGAACGGTGTTGCCTTCCCGGGCTGGGCCACAAGGAACAGGAGTTTCCCCTGGGTAAGTGGCTCGACGAACAGCGCGAGATCGCCGGCGTCAACGGGACCGGGCTTCCCACCCATCGCCGGATCGTCCTGGAATCTCTGGGCGTGACTTGGCATCGACCGTCACTACCCGCCCGGAAGCGGCTGGTGCCCCGCCCTACCCGGCCAGCCGCGACATCGTGACCCGCCCGCATCGCGGGCAGTACAGCCGACCCCGAGAACGGACGACAGTGGAACCCAGAGACGAACTCGTCGACTACCTCCGGCGCCAGCTCATCGGCCCCGCCCACGGGCCGGAGGAGATCATCGACACGCCGCCCGACCGTCAGTACCTGATGGGGACGCTCTACGCCCAGGATGCCGACCTCCAGCAGCGGCTGACCGTCTCGGCCGAGGAACTGGACGGCCCCGGAACCGAGTCGGTCGCGAACGACACGAACCCCTCCTCCGATCCCGTCCCCGAATCCAACTCGTGGCTGCCGTCCTCCCTCGGGTTCAGCTTCTACAGCGACGCCGCGACCGTCGAGGTGCACTGTTCCGGGGCCAGGTACGCCACGCTGCAGGGAGAACACGGCCGGCAGTGGAAGCGGATGCCGCTGGAGGACGAATCACACGTTATCGGACCGGACCGGGAGCAGGTCACCGTTCTCGACGGCCGGGCCGAGATCCGTGTCCGGCGACGTGGTTTCGGTCCCGGACACCTGATCACCATCGCCCTGGTCAACACGGCGCGCACCGAGCAGGCCCTCGGCCGCACGGCGCAGTGGGACCGCATGCTGTTCCAGGTGGGGCTCGCCGCGCGACCGGTGGACGGCTCGGTCCTCCAGTACCCGAGCGTGCGGCTGGCCAGCCGGGACCCAGAGGAACAGGAGCTACGGCTCCAGTACCGGCACGTCCGCACCCACGCCGTCGGCCACGGCTGCGCCGTCGAGGAGGAGTCGGACGGGAGCGGACGGATCACGGTGCTGCGGGCAGCCGTCATGCCGGAGGCCGAGGTGCCGGCCACGCGCGCGGCCGGACCGACCGAAGCACCGGTGCTGAGCCTCCTGCACCTCGCGGATCCCGACCTTCCCCTGACCGAACTCCGCTCCGGGGTGGACCAGTTCACCGCCGACTACCGCTCGTGGTACGAGGGGCAATGCCGGACCGACATCCCCGCCTGGGGCCGCGCAGCCGCCGACCGCATCCTGGAACGCATCGGCTCGGCCATCCGCCGCATGGAGGCCGGCGTCCGAACGCTCTGCGATCCGTCCCGCCCCGAGCTGCTCCAGGCGTTCCGCACCGCCAACCGCGCCATGGCCCTCCAAATGCGCCACATCCGCGCCGACCAGGCCGGGGAGCGCCGCGGCCGGCACGATCCCGTGCTGATCGACCCCGAACCGGACGCCGAATCGCGCTGGCGCCCCTTCCAGCTCGCCTTCTTCCTGCTCGCGCTCGACGGAACGGTCGATCCCGGCCATCCCGACCGCGCAGTGACCGACCTGATCTGGTTCCCCACGGGTGGGGGCAAGACGGAGGCGTACCTCCTCCTCGCCTCCTTCGCCATGCTGCTGCGCCGCGGCACATCGGATGGTGGCGGAACCGCCGTCCTGAGCCGCTACACCCTCAGCCTCCTCACCACGCAGCAGTTCCAGCGCGCCGCCACCACGCTGTGCGCTCTGGAAACCCTGCGCCGCGCGGACCCGGGCATGCTCGGCGGCGAGCCGTTCTCGATCGGGCTCTGGGTGGGCGAGGCGACGTCGCCCAACTCCTACCAGGCGGCGCGTGACCTCTTCGACGAGGTCCGCGCTGCTGCCCGCCCGGAGGACGTGTTCATCCTGGACCGGTGCCCGTGGTGCGGCACTCGCATCCTCCCTGCCCACAAGTCACCCAACATCCACGACTACGGGGTCCAGGCCGCAGCGGACTCCTTCGCCTTCTTCTGCCCCCGCGAGGAATGCGCCTTCCACGACGAACTGCCGGTCGCCGTGGTGGACCAGCAGCTGTACGATCGCCCGCCGACCTTCGTTCTCGGTACCGTCGACAAGTTCGCCCGGCTCGCCTGGGAACCCCGCGCCGGCCGGCTCTTCGGGGCCGGCACCGGCAACCTCCCGCCATCGCTCGTCATCCAGGATGAGTTGCACCTGCTCACCGGGCCGCTCGGCACCACGGTCGGCCTCTACGAGGCGGCAGTTCTCGGCCTGTGTACCGCCGCCGACGGGACGGGCCCCAAGGTGGTGGCCTCCACCGCCACCATCCGCCGCTCCGGCCCACAGGTCCGCGCCCTGTACGGGGGCGACGTGCAGCTCTTCCCGCCGGCCGGCCTGGACGCCCGACACTCGTACTTCGCCGAGCCCGACACGTCACGACCCGGCCGTCGCTACGTCGGCGTGATGGCCCAGGGCCACACCGCCGGTCGTGCGGCCGTGGCCACCGCCGCCGCCATACTCCAGGGCGCCTGGGAACTTCCGGAGGAACACCGGGACGACTACTGGACCCTCGTCGCCTACCACCACAGCCTGCGCGAACTGGGCCGGACGGTCACCGCGGCGGCGGACGACATCCCGGCTCAACTCGCCGGGCTCGACGAAGGCTGCGGCATCCGCGAGTTGACCGACCGCCAGGTGCAGGAGCTGACCAGCAACTTGCCACGGGCCGAGCAGCCCGTCCTGCTCGACCGGCTGGAGCGGCCGTGGGACGACCCGCAGGCAGTGTCCTTCCTGCCGTGTACGAACATGCTGTCGGTGGGTGTGGACGTGAAGCGGCTCGCACTGATGCTCATGCAGGGGCAGCCCAAGACGACCGCCGAGTACATCCAGGCCACCAGCCGGGTGGGCCGCCACACCGTGCCTGGCCTCGTCGTCGCGTTCTTCAACGCGACACGGCCCCGCGACCGCTCGCACTACGAGACCTTCGGCACCTACCACCGCTCGCTGTACCGGCACGTCGAACCGACCAGCGTGACCCCGTGGTCAGTGCCCTCGCGGCGCCGTGCACTGCACGCCGCGCTGGTCATCCTGGTACGCCACCGACTCGGTCTGTCCGAGGAGAACCGGGCCGGCCACCTCTCCGACGTGCTGCCGGCCGCCGAGGCACTCACCGAGGAGTTGCTGACGCGGGCCGCCGCCAGCGATCCGCATGCCGCCGACGGCATCCGAGCTGAACTCGCCCAGTTGCTCACCGACTGGGAGAACGCCGCTCTTGAGGCCCGCGCGGCCGGCAAGGAACTCCACTACCGCAGCCAGGGCAAGGGCCAGTTGAACCTGTTGAAGGGCTTCGAGCAGTACGGCGGTCTCTGGGAGACCCCGAACTCGATGCGCAACGTCGACCGTGAGTGCCAGGTGACAGTGAAGGGAAGCGACCAGTGAGCAGGCGACTGAGGGTCCGTCAGGCACAGACCGTGCTTCCGTTCGGGGTCGGCGCCGTCCTGGACATCCAGGGCGAGTCGTTCGTCGCCACTGGCATCGGGGACTGGCCTCGGCATCGGCAACCCGTCGAGTCTCCGCGGCTCGCCGCCAAGCTCGGCGTGACCGGCTTCTTCGCCGCCCCGGCCGCGGCGGACGTCCGGTACGACCGCCAGGATGCGGCCGGAGCGCCCTACATTCGCTTCCCGGCCTGGCTGTTCTGCGGCTCGTGCCGACGCATGGTGCGCTGGCGCATCGCCGACGAGAAGCACGGCGTCCCGCCGCGCTGCCCCTCGTGCTCACCGGTGCGGCAACTCACTCCGATGCGCTTCGTCCAGATCTGCGCCGCCGGCCACCTGGGTGACGTCGACTGGTGGTTTTGGGCACACTCGCGACAGGACGCCGCCGGGCGCCGGGCCTGCACGTCCCGCGAGCAGCTGCGGTTCCGGGTCTCCGAACGGGCGGCCGGCCTGGAGGCCCTCTCGGTCGAGTGCGGCGTGAAGGGCTGCAGCGCTTCCCGCGACCTCCTGGACGTCCTCGGCACCCACGGCATGCGCTGCTCGGGACGCAACCCGTGGCAACGGGCCGGCGAGGCCGCAACCTGCGTGAAGCCCGTACAGGTCGTGCAGCGCACGGCAGGCAACCTCTACTACCCCGTCACGCACTCGGCCCTCGACATCCCGGAGGGCGACACGTCGGCCGTGACCGACCAGGATCTCGCCGCCAAGGTCCTGGCGAATGACCTGTGGATCCCGATGTGCCGGGCGAGCGAAGGATCGAAGGCCGATGTGTTCCGCGAGATGATCAAGGAGGACACCGGCGCCGACGACGCACTCCTGGACGTCCTCCTGGCGGAGGAGACGGGCGCCGCCGCGCCGCCCTCCGGTGACAGCCGCAGGGCCTCGGCGCACCCGGACCTCAGTCGCGAGGAGTGGGCCGCGTTCACCGCGCCGGCCCGCCCCGTCACCCGCGACTTCGCTATCCGCGACACCACACTCGGCCTCGCCCACGAGACCGACGAGCCCTGGGCCGAACTCCACCGCCGGATCGGTCGGGTCGTCCTCGCGGACCGGTTGCGCGAGGTCCGCGCGCTCTCCGGTTTCAGCAGGGTGTCACCGGACGCGGCCTTCGTACCCGCCGACACCGCGAGGCGGCTCAAGTGGCTATCCGCCGTCGAGGTCTTCGGCGAGGGCGTCTTCCTCACCCTCGACAAGGCCTGCCTCACCGACTGGGAGCAGCACGAGGAGGTCCGCCGACGAGTCGCCGGGATGCAGGCCGACCTCGACCGGTCCTTCTGCAAGGACCAGCTGGCCGGCCTGACCGGAACGGAGCTGTCGCCCCGCTTCGTCCTCCTGCACACGCTCGCCCACCTGCTCATTCGCCAGCTCGCCTTCGAATCCGGCTACACAACGGCGAGCTTGCGCGAACGGGTGTACGCCCGTCCCGAGCACGACCAGCACGGGATCCTCGTCTACACCGGCGCCGGCGACGCCGAAGGCACCCTCGGCGGACTCGTTTAGCAGGGCGAGACGCCTCACCTCGCCGAGACCCTCCTGCGGATGATCGAGGCCGCCGCCTGGTGCTCCGCGGACCCGCTCTGCGCCGAACACACCGGACAGGGCTTCGGCAACCTCAACCGCGCCGCCTGCCATGCCTGCTGCCTTCTTCCGGAGACCAGCTGCGAGAGCGGCAACACCCTCCTGGACCGGGTCCTCCTCGTCGGGGGCGAACAGGTCCCTGGCTACTTCGAATCCGTCGTCTCCGCCGCTCGCACCACCGCGGCCGCCGCACTGGAGCAGGCCCTGTTGTGACGATCACCTATCTCGACCTCAGTCCCGCCCAGCGCGCCTCACTGGACAGCCTGCCGTTCGACGGCAACCACCTGGTCAGTGGCCCACCCGGAAGTGGAAAGAGCCTGATGGCTGCCCAGCGCGCCCTGATGCTCGCACTCACGGGCACACCGACCGTCCTCCTCACTCGCTCCAACCTGCTGCGCCAGACCCTCGCGCCGATCGTCTCCGCCCTCGGCACCCAGGACCACGGGGTGCTGGTCTCGACCGCCCACTCCTGGCTGGCCCGATGGTTCGGCGGTGACGCGCCACGGGCTGACGACGGGTGGTTCGACTGGGCCGCCTTCTACGAGCGGGCCGCCGTCGCCGACTCGGGCCCGGCCCCCGCCCTCGTGGTCGACGAGGCGCAGGACCTACCAGTCGGGTTCTACCGGCTGTGCCGCATTCTCGGCAGCCGTACGACTGTGTACGCCGACGAGTGCCAGCGCCTTACCGAAACCAGTTCCACATTGGCCGAGATCTCGAACGCCCTCGGGAAGTGCACCAGCCACACCATCGAAGGAAATCACCGAAACACACGTCAGATAGCTTTGCTGGCAGCCGAATTTTACATCGGCACCTCACCCCTGCCACTACCCGGCCCCGGAGGCCCGGCGGCCCGTCTGCACCGGCTCGGCCGCGCCAGCGCCCTGACGGATCTACTCATCACCCTCGCTGAACGCCACTCCCGCCATCGCATCGGCGTTGTCCTGAGCTCCACCCACGCGCAGTTCGACGTACTAACCCGCCTGGAACGCAGAGCTCCCCGCGTGCGACCTCAGCTCTACACGTCCCAAGCCACACACGGCCGATACCGGACAGTCGACCTCGACCGCCCTGGCATCGCCATCCTCAACCGAGCCAGCGCCAAAGGCCTCGACTTCGACACCGTGGTCATCCCCGACACCCACGTCGACGGCGCCGCCGACCCGACCTCAGCAACGCTCCGCATGACCTACTACGTCCTGGCTACTCGCGCACGGCAGGAGCTGCATTTCGGCTACGAAGGAGAGACCGAGCCCCCTCTCCTGGCATCCCTGCCTGAAGACCTGCTGAGACGTCGCTGATCTCTGACTGCCTCAGCGCTCCCGCCCGCGCGGCTTCAGCGGCATCGCGGGGAGCTCCGGGGCGGGCAGGCGGTAACCGGCGTAGCCGTGGACCTCGCCGAAGCGGGTGCCCGTCGTCCAGTCTGTGCGGGCCTGGGCGATGTCCTCCGTCGAGCGGCCGATGAAGTTCCACCACATACCACGCGCTCCACGGTTCTTCCCAGGTCAAGGGCTTGGTCGACCATCCGGGGCCAGCAAAGGTCAGCAAGGCGCCCGGGAGTCGACAACCATGGCCACCATCACCCTCGTCTGCGGCATGGGCAGCTTCTTCAAGGAGTGCGAGCACCCCGAGAACCAGTGGCCGAGGTGCCCGCACGAGTACAAGATCCGCTACCGCACCACGGCCGGGAAGCAGACCGAGGAGTCCGGGCCACCCCGGACAAGGCGAAGGCCCGCCTCATCGAGGTGTACCAGGCCCGGAAGAACGCCCCGCAGAGCCAGCGCAAGGCGGAGCCGCGGCTGGCGCTGGTGCACACGCCCCGTATTCCGCACTCGCCGATCCACACGTAGGGGTCCCGCAGCGGCGGGGGCTTACGGCCCCTCGGGTGATCTCCTCGGGGGGTTCGGACCAGCAACGTAGTAGCTGCTCTGGGCCTCGCCCTTCGCGGCGAGCCGGCCGACGCGGACGAGCCCCACCAAGAAAGATCTCGGTGGGGCCCGAAGTCAAGCCGAGCGGACCGACGCGTGCCCCCCCCGGTACCGTCAGTGCTATCCCTCGCACCGCCGCTACAGGAAGGATCACTCGGCGACGGCCAGGTCCGCGACCAGCTGCACGCGTTCGTCAAGCTCCTGGGCGAACTCCCGCCACGTCTCGGCGTACTGACGCGCGAGGTTCGCCACCAGTACCCCGCAGTGCGGCGGCACCACGGCCGTCAACTCGGTCCACTCGTGCGTCCCGATTGCGTTCTGCCGCAGCAGTCGCAGCAGCAACCGGCCCTCCTCCTTGTGGCGCAAGGAGGGATCCCGCAGTAGCTTCTCCAGCACGGTGGCCGGATCGCGCTGCACCAACCGCATCCGCCGTTCGGTGCGCTGCCGGGGGACTCCGGCCACGGTGGCGGACTCGCGGGGCGCGCCGCCCGCCGCGGACCGGGCACCCACCGGGTCCTCGCCGGATTCCAGACGTCGGCGAACGTCGCTGACCGTCGCCGGAGATATCCCCGCGAGCCGCGCCACCTCGCGCAGCGAGGCCTGCGGACGCTCAGCGATCAATTCGGCGGCCCGCTGCCGGCCGGCCACGCTGCTCAGCGGGCGGACCTTGCCGTCCCGTCCGACTCGGGCTCCCAACTCCGGTACAGCCTCGCTCGAGCACCGCCGGATCGCCGCCACGGCCTTGGCACCCAGGCCCGCCGCCCGCGCGATCGCCCTGTCGGACATGTGCGGATGGGACACCACGATCCGCGCAGCCGCGGCACGGCGATCAGCGTGCGACAGTGGCAAGCCGTGGGTGACGTTCGCTTCAACGGCCCACAGGAATGCATCGTCGGTGCTACCGTCGAAGAACTCGACATCTATTGTCTCCTGCCCTTTCAGGAGAGCAGCCATCAGACGATGCATTCCGTCGATCACCCGCATGCTGCGCCGATCGACGAGAATGGGTGGAAGTGGTGCGTCGAGCTCGGCCAGTCGGGCGACATGATCCCCGTCCGCCCCCCTCAGGCGAGGGGATTCACCGGGCAACAGGGAACCAATCGAAACCGCCACAACCGTCCGCTGCCGGAGTTCGATAGGAACAGCCCCGGCGGCCGGCTCGACGGCCACCTCTTTGCCAGTCGTCAAATTTCTTGATTCAAAAGAGCCAACGGTTGAACGAGTCAATGCATTTCCCCCATGATGAAGAACAGCTTAAACTTGCTGCACGCATCACCCACAGTTACGCAGGAGCACCTGTACGCAAAGCGCATGACCTTCGCATCAAGATCCCCTCGACCCCGACTCCTCCACTACAGCCCACACCGTCATACCCCATGGCAGAATCGCCCGAATTCATACCGATGCGACGCATGGGTAACACCTCATCACATTCGGAAGAGCACCGAGGCGAGGCCGCGAGGCGAACTCACTCCACCATCGCGCGACACCTCTCCCCATGCAACCATCACGCGGGCATGACTCATCCCTCACATCTGTATAGAGAGTTCTCAACCCGCCAAAGCTGGATAGTACTCAACAACCGCGGGGCTTTGGTACGCAAGAGGCAGTTGAGCGCTGTACAACTTCACGCCGAGCCGCGCACCCGCCCCCCACCTGCACAGATCGGGGGCGGGCAAGCGGCTTCCCCGAGCGTCGGCGCGGCGTTCAACTGTCGACCGCCGCAGTTGAACGGGCCGCGGCCGGCAAGGCCGAAGACGCCCCGGGGACCATCGCAATGCCGACCATGGTAAAGCCGCACTCATTACCGGTCATTTCTTTGGAAAAGAGTCCGAATTGCTTTAGGGCCAGCATGGTTTCCGGTCCCGGGTGAGGTTCGACGTGCGCGAGGTATGGATTCATCGCCCCAGGCCATGGTGGCGACGATATCGAAACCACGGGTGAAGTGGAGCACGACCGCACTGAGATTCAATTCGTGATGCCGCCCGAACGGTGAAGCCCCAGCAGTCGCGTGCTGTGAGGTATGCGCAGAGCGACGGTTGACCGGCGCCGACAAAGCTCCCCAGCCATCGAAGCACGACCGGTTGTGACCCACCTGCGGAGAGCTCGCCACCACCGGCCTGCCCCTGGGCGGCCGGCGACCCGTAGAGACCGACATCACGAATCGGAGTTCGTAGCGGTCACGCCTCGGCTGCCGCCCGGATGAACCGCGCCAGCCGGCCGATGCCGTCCGCAATCTCTTGCTGCTTCAGGCAGCTGACGGAAAGCCGTATGCCGTGCTCTCCGCCGCCCTGGGGATAGAAGTAGGACATCGGGGTCCAGATGACTCCGAACTCCTGCGCCGAGCGCGTCAGCGCGACATTGTCCACGCGGAACGGAACAGTCACGGCCAAGAAGAAGCCCCCGCTGGGCTTGTTCCAGTGAACCCCGAGTTCCGCTCGGGTCTCCTGTGGAAAGCACTCTTCGAGCCCACGCAGGGTGGCCTGCATTGCCTCCCTGTAGTACTCCGAGGTCTTGGCGTTCAGCTCCGAGGCCCGTCCGCCGCCGCCGAGCAGCATGCCGGCCACCGCAGCCTGGCTCAGCGGGGAGGTATTCACCGTCACCATGCTCTTGATCTTGGTGAGTTCATCGGCCAGCAGGCCGCGGTTGCCGGCTCTGTCGACGACCAGCTGGTCCGCCACCGCGAAGCCCACCCGCGAACCGGGGAAGAGGGTCTTGGAGAACGACCCGAGATGGACCACCCGGCGCCCGCTGTCGAGGGACTTGAGGGTCGGCAGCTGCTGCCCAGGACTGACGATCCGGTAGGGACTGTCCTCCAGGATGAGGATCTCCTGACGGGCCGCCAACTCGAGCAGCTCGTGTCGAGCCTCCAGCGGCATCGTGGCCCCAGAGGGGTTCGAGTGGTCGGGGACGACATAGAAAGCACGGGGTCGGCGCCCGCGCGCCCGTTCGGCCAGGATCGCCGCTTCCAGGTCGGCGCAGCTGAAGCCGGACACCTCCTCCTCGACGGCGATCAGCTCGACGCCCAGCACCCGGGCCGCACCGGTGATCCCCACGTAGCAGGGACTGGAGGCCATGAGCACGTCCTCGGGGCCGGAGACGAGTGCACGCACCGCGAGGAACATCGCCTCCTGGCAGCCCACGGTGATCACGATGGACTCGGCCGGTACGTCAGTGTTCTCGTCCAGGCGAAGCCATTCGGCCACCAGCTCGCGGATCCGGCCGCTTGCCGGGCCGTACTGGAAGAGCGCGTCACGGACCTGGGCCGGCGAGTGCCCAGTCTCCTCCAGGTAATCGAGGTAGCGCCGGATGTGCGCGAAGATGTCCTCGGTCTCGAAGAAGCCGTCGTACGGGCGGCCCGGGGCGAAGGAGATCGCATCCGGATAGCGCTGCGTCACCTCGTTGAGGAAGTTCATCGTGTCAAGAACAGGGTCGGAGAGGCTGAAGTGCAGCTCCTCCTTCTGCAGGCTGTTTTCTTCCGGCACCGGCCGGGGCTCGCTGCGCATCATCACAACCGCCAGTTCGTCGGGGGGACACCCAATCACCCACGCGTAGGGCCGCAGGCATCCCGCGCCGCCGGTCCGGCGCGATGGTCTTCGAGCGTCGACTCAAAGCGATCCTGACTGAGCCCACTCCGTCGGAGCACTATGACGCGGCATCGCATCGTGGATCAATGCTCGGGTGTCATCGACCTGTCCGCTCGACCTGCGTCCAACCGGCGCGATGCCGCAGTTGAACGCAGGTCGGCCGTCCGCAGGCTGACGCGTCCGGCCGACAATGCGGCTGTGGTGGCCCGGCATTGATCAACGATGCGACCCGATGCCATAGTGAGGAGCCGTAGCACCGCGCCGTGCAATGAGTTGCGTGTCAGCTGCATTTCGTCAATGGCCGCAGGCCTTTTCTCTTTTCCCGTCGAATACGGCGCGACTGTCGGTTTTGCCATGCGATCCCGGGCCCGTAGTTCGGCAGCAGAGTTCCAGTTGGAGGGAACACATGGGCGACAGTAGCGAGCTGAGGTATCTCCGCTCGAACGTGATCATCGAGCCGCTGGTCGACAGGTTCTACGCTTGGATGTTCACGTTCGCACCGGTCCCGGCGTCGATGAACCTGGCGTTCCTGCAGGTGCCGCTGCTCGAGTCGTACCTGCAGTCCCCACAGGTGCACGTCGCGGCCAGCAACAACCCCGACCTGCGCGGCGGTTACTTCGTCAACGTCCCCGAGGAGCGCGCCGGCGAGGTCGCGGAGCTGCTCGAGACGATCAAGAGGGACCGGGCCGACATGCTGGCCTTCGCCGAGGCGATCGCCGAGGGCGAGGAGCTGGTGCGCCAGAACGCCACCGGCTTCGACCTCACCCCGCTCTACCCGAAGCTGCCGACCGCCCTGAACGGGCTGGTCGAGATGGCGTACGACACCAGCAACCAAGCCGCGCTCCGCTTCCTCGAGCCGCTCACCTACAAGAGCCCGGCCTTCGACGAGCGGCGCCAGTCGGTTCAGCTGTCGCTGGACGACGGTGTCGAGCGCCCGTTCATCCTGAGCACCCCGCGGCTCCCCTCGCCCGACGTGCTCGAGCTGCAGATCCCGTTCAACCACCCCGGTCTGGAGGCGCTGTTCCAGGCCCGGATCAAGCCCACTACGGCCGCCAAGCTGGTCGAGGCGCTCGGCCTCGACGACACGCAGGCGGCGCAGCTCGACAAGCTGCTGACCACCGAGCCGAGCCTGTCCGCGGACCGGCACATCAAGGATGGCGGCCGGATCCGCTACTTCGGCCACGCCTGCCTGGTGCTGCAGACCCCCGACGTGTCGATCGTGACCGACCCGTTCATCAGCACCGACAACACCCAGGGCGACCGCTACACCCTGGACGACCTGCCGGACTACATCGACCTGGTCCTGATCACCCACGGGCACCAGGACCACATCGTGCTGGAGACCCTGCTGCAGCTGCGCGGTCGGGTCGGCGCCATCGTGGTTCCGCGCTCCTCTCGGGGCAACCTGGAGGACCCGTCGATGGGCCTCTACCTCCGGGAGATCGGCCTGCCGGTGATCGAGGTCGACGACTTCGACGAGGTGCCCTTCAAGGGCGGCCGCGTGGTGGCCACCCCGTTCCTCGGCGAGCACTCTGACCTGGACATCCGCTCCAAGTCGACTTTCTGGGTCGAACTGGCCGGGAAGAACGTCTTCGTCGGTGCGGACTCCTCGGGCATCGACCCGGTGCTCTACCGCTACATCCGCAACAACCTGGGCCAGGTCGACATGGCCTTCCTGGGCATGGAGTGCGACGGCGCACCTCTGACGTGGCTGTACGGTGGCCTGTTCACCAAGCCGGTCACCAAGAAGATGAGCGACTCGCGCAAGCTGTCCGGCTCGAACGCCGCACAGGCCGGCGACATCATGGTCGAGCTGGGCGCCACCGAGGCATACATCTACGCCATGGGCGAGGAGAGCTGGCAGGGTCACGTGATGGCCACCACCTACCACCCGGACACCTACCAGCTCAAGCAGATCGAGGAGTTCCTCGGCTGGTGCAAGGAGCGCGGCTTCACCGCCGAGCACCTGTTCAACCAGCGTGAGTGGCGCTGGTAGCAGTCTCGGGTACGACCTTCGGCCCGCTGCGGGGTCCATGCTCGCGACCCGGTGTCGCGACCAGACCGCGCGGCGGGCCCGGGCGGCTCCCCCGCAGCCGTACCGCACACGGTTCGCCGAGCGGTCGACCGACGGTACCGGGCCGCGCTCGGCAGTCTCCGCGGCCGGCCCTGCCCGACCCTCACGCGCGGCTCCGGCCGGGCGGCCGGACGGCCGCCCGGCATTTCTTGTGGGCGACCGATCCGGGTCCGTGGATCGGCTGAACGAGGGAACTCTCAATGATCGACAGCACCCGCCGTCCCGACGACGGCGCACCGATGCGGGAGTACTTCCCCGTGGTGCCCGCGGATCTCGCGACCGCGGTCCAGCGGCTCGCCGACGCCTCCGGCGTCGGCACCGACACAGTGCACCTGGCCGCCCGGCTCAAGGTGGCTGCGGCGGTCACCGGCTCCTCCGACCTCTCGTCGGACGAGGGCAGTTGGGAGGACCTGGTCGCCCGGGTGGCCACACCGCGGGGGCGGGCCGAGGCCGAGCTGGCCTGGCAGGGCGTCGGCGCCCAGGGGTACGTGCCGCCGGCGCAGGTCGCCGGCTACCTGCTGACCGCCCTGCACCGGCTGACCGCAGACCCGGGCGAGCCCCACCAGCTGCGCAGCCTGCTCCCGGAGGCGGAACTGCGCAGCCAGCTGGAGGCGTTCGCCGGCCCGGTCCGCCCGCTGCCCGATCGCCGCTTCCACGAGCTGTTCGAGGAGCGGGTGCGCCACCACCCCGACGTCGTCGCCGCCGTGCAGGGCGAGCGCCGTTGGAGCTACCAGGAGCTGAACCGGCGGGCCAACCGGATCGCCCGGCAGCTGCACCAGCGTGGGCTACGCTCCGAGGACGTTGTCGCCGTGGTGACCGAGCGCACCCTGGAGTGGCTGGCGGCGGTGTTGGCGGTACTCAAGGCGGGCGGCTGCTACCTGCCCCTGGAGCCGCACTTCCCGGCCGACCGGATCACCGCAGTACTGGGCCGCAGCGAGGCCCGCTGGGTGCTCGCCGAGCGCGGCGTGCCGCACCTCGACGAGGCGCTCCGCGGCCGCTCCGGCGTCGAACTCTCCTACCTGGACGAGCTGCTGGCCTGGCAGGGCCCGGACCACGACCTCGGGCTCACGGTGGCCGCCGACCAGCTCGCGTACATCTACTTCACCTCGGGCTCCACCGGCGAGCCCAAGGGCGCGATGTGTGAACACGACGGCTTCCTCAACCATCTTCTGGCCAAGATCGAGGATCTCGGCATCGAGGAGGGCCAGGTGGTAGCGCAGACCGCGCCACAGTGCTTCGACATCTCGCTGTGGCAGCTGGTCAGCGCGCTGCTGGTGGGCGGCCGCACCCACATCATCGAGCAGGAGACCGTCCTGGACGTCCACCGGTTTGTCCGGACGGTGGCCGACCACGGCATCCAGGTGCTCCAACTGGTCCCCTCCTACCTGGACGTGGTGCTGTCGGCGTTGCAGGAGCGGCCCCAGCCGCTGCCCGCGCTGCGCTGCGTCTCGGTGACCGGTGAGGCGCTCAAGAAGGAGCTCGCCCAGCGCTGGTTCGCCGCTTTCCCTAACGTGCTCCTGGTCAACGCCTACGGGCTCACCGAGACTTCCGACGACACCAACCACGAGGTGATGGACCGGGTGCCGGACCAGCGGTCGGTGCCGATCGGGCGACCGGTCCGCAACGTCCGGGTGTATGTCGTGGACGATCGGCTCGACCCGGTCCCGCTGGGCGCTCCCGGAGAGATCGTCTTCTCCGGGGTCTGCGTCGGCCGCGGCTACATCAACGACGAGGCGCGCACCAAGGCGGCGTTCGGCCTCGACCCGCACCGACCGGGTCAGCGGCTCTACCGCTCGGGCGACGTCGGCCGCTGGCTGCCCTCCGGAACCCTGGAGTTCCTCGGCCGACGGGACTCGCAGGTGAAGATCAACGGCTTCCGGATCGAGATCGGCGAGATCGAGAACCGGCTGCTCCGGGTCCCGGGCGTGCGGGACGGCGCCGTTGTGATCGCCGGCGGTGCCGGGAAGCCGCAGCTGGTCGGCTACTTCACCGGCCGGGACGCTCCGTCCCCCACCGACGTCGGGCAGGCCCTGACGGCGGCGCTGCCCGCCTACATGGTGCCGCAGCGCCTCTACCGGATCCCGGAGCTGCCACTCACCGCGAACGGCAAGACCGACAAGAAGGCGCTGCTGCGGATGGCCGCCGAGTCCGAGCGGGCCCACGACGGCGCCCTCGAGGCACCGGCGACCGACTCCGAGCGCCGGGTCGCCCTGCTGTGGGCCGAGCTGCTGAAGCTGCCGCTGGAGCGCATCGGCCGCGGCTCGCGATTCGCCGAGCTCGGCGGCACCTCGATGACCGCGATCCGCCTGGTGATCGCGCTGGACCGGGTGCTGACGGTCAAGGACCTGGCTGACACCCCCACAGTCGCCGAGGTGGCGGCCCTGCTGGACCGGATCAATGCAAGCTCCCCCGAGAGGACGACACCGTGACCTCCACGACCATCCCCGATCCGGCGGCCCCGGGCGCGCAGCGCCGACCCGGCGGCCTGCACGTCCTGACGGCGACTCCCGGCCCCGGCGGGGCCGCCGGCTGGGCGGCCGGGCACCGCGACGAGGTGCGGGCGTTGGTCGCCGAGCACGGGGCAGTGCTGCTGCGCGGCTTGGACGTCGGCTCGGCCGCCCAAGTGGCCGCGGTCGCCGACGGCCTGGGCATCGGGAGGATGACCGAGCGGGAGCGGTTCGCCCCGCGCGGCACGCACGCCGACGGCGTCTACTCCGCCTCCGAGTGGCCCGCCGACGAGCCCATGTGCATGCACCACGAGCTCAGCTACGCCGCCGAGGTCCCGAGCCTGCTGCTGTTCGGCTGCCTGACCGCGCCGACCGGCGGCGGGATGACCGAGGTTGCGGACGGCCAGGAGGTGCTCAAGGCTCTGCCCGCCGAGCTGGTGGAGCGCTTCACCCGCGAGGGCTGGCTCCTCACCCGGATGTACCACGAGGTCGGTGTCCCCTGGAGCGACGCGTTCCAGACCGATGGCCGGGCCGAGGTCGACGCCTACTGCGCGGCCGCCGGTCTGGAGCACGAGTGGCTGCCCGGCGACCGGCTGCGTACCCGGCAGCGGCGTGCCGCCGTGGTCCGGCATCCGCGCACCGGTGCCCAGGTCTGGTTCAACCAGGTGGCCTTCCTCAACGAGCGGACCATGGACCCGGTGATCCGCGACTACCTGGTCGACGTCTACGGCCCCGACGGCCTGCCCTTCAACACCGCCTACGGCGACGGCTCGGCGATCTCCGACGAGACCGTCCACACGATCAACGAGGTCTACCTCAAGGCTGCGGTCGGCGAGCCCTGGCAGGACGGCGACGTCCTGCTGCTCGACAACCTCCGGATGGCACACAGCCGGGCCCCCTACCAGGGCAGGCGGGAGATCGTCGCCATCCTCGGCGACCCGGTCCGCCTTCCCGACCACCTCCGGTCCTGACCCGGCCCCAGCCGATCTGCCCACGCCCAGCCCAGAACCACGGAGTCCGCATGTCCGACAACACCGCTGTGCCCCCGTTCGCCGTGATCTCCGGCGGCCAGGTCCACCGGGTCCTCGACGGCCGGCACCGGCAGGTCGTCGATCTCATCGACTCCGCCTACCGCGCACACGGCGCCGGTGACACCGTCAACCCGCCGTCATACTTCCTGCGCTTCCCCGACCGCCCCAGCTCCCGGATCATCGCGTTGCCCGCCTCCATCGGCGGCGAGACCCCGGTGGACGGCATCAAGTGGATCTCCAGCTTTCCGGAGAACCTGGAGCGCGGCATCCCCCGCGCCTCGGCCGTGCTGATCCTCAACGACCACGACACCGGCTACCCGCTGGCCTGCCTGGAGAGCTCGATCATCAGTGCCAGCCGCACCGCGGCGTCCGCGGCGCTGGCGGCCGACCACCTCACCAGGCACGACGACCGCCCCCGGCGGATCGGCTTCTTCGGGGTCGGCCTGATCGCCCGCTACATCAACGACTACCTGGCCGGCACCGGCTGGTCCTTCGACGAGTTCGGCGTGTTCGACCTGTCCGCCGAGCACGCCCACGGCTACGCCGACTACCTGAAGCGCTCCACCGACGGCTCGGCCAGGGTCACCGTGCACGGCAACGCCGAGGACGTGGTCCGCGGCAGCGACCTGCTGGTCTTCGCCACCACCGCCAGCGCCCCGCACGTCACCGACCCGGCCTGGTTCTCGCACAACCCCGTGGTGCTGCACGTCTCGCTGCGCGACCTGTCCCCCGAGGTGGTGCTCTCCTCGACCAACATCGTCGACGACGTCGAGCACTGCCTGAAGGCGGACACGTCAGTACACCTGGCCGAACAGCAGGTCGGTCACCGCGACTTCATCGACGGAACCCTCAACGACGTGCTCACCGGACGGCTGAGTCCGACCCCCGACCGGCCGACGATCTTCTCGCCGTTCGGGCTCGGGGTGCTCGACCTCGCGGTCGGCAAGCACGTCTACGACACCGTGCTCAGTGCCGGAGAGCTGGGAGTCGTCGAGGACTTCTTCCACGAGCTGCGCCGCTACGGCTGACCGGCCCGGACCCCCTGACAAGCGCGGCTGCGGGAGGCACGCGGTGATCATCTCGGCACCTCACGAATACAATGAGGCCGGTCTGTACGTAGACCTGACCTCTTCCTTCGAGCTGCCCCTCCATCTCAAGTGCGAGGGCTTCAACTTCTCCGGCTCGATCAAGCAGAAGCCCGCCCTGGAGATGGTCGAGACGGCCGAGAAGTCGGGGCTGCTCGGCTTCGACTCGATCCTGGTGGAGTCCTCCTCGGGGAACCTGGGAGTCGCGCTCAGCATGATCGCGGCGAGCAAGGGCCACCGCTTCGTCTGCGTCACCGATGCCCGTTGCAATCCGGCCACGCGCCAGATCATGGCGGCGTTCGGCGCCGAGGTGCACGTCATCACGGAGCCGGATCCGGTGACCGGGTTCCTCGGTGCTCGGCTGGCGTACGTCCAGCGGCTCTGCGAGAGCGACGAGCGCTACCTCTGGCTCAACCAGTACGTCAACTCCGACAACTGGCGGTCCCACTACCGACTGACGGCTCCACAGATAGCCGACCAGTTCCCAGAGCTCGACCTGCTCTTCGTCGGCGCCGGAACCACCGGCACTCTGATGGGCTGCGCCCGCTGGTTCAAGGAGCACCGGCCCGGCGTGCGGATCGTCGCGGTGGACAGCGTCGGCTCAGTGGTCTTCGGCGGACCGGCGGGACGCCGGATGATCCCCGGCCTCGGCTCCGGAGTGCGGCCGCCGCTGCTGGACGAGTCCCTGGTGGACGAGGTGGTGACGGTCCCGGAGGCCGACACGATCCGGGCCTGCCACCGACTGGCCGGCCACGGGTTCCTCTTCGGCGGCTCCACCGGAACGGTGGTGTCCGGCGCCCAGCGCTGGTTCGCCGAACACGGCTCGGACTCCGACGAGTTGATCGCGGTGGCGATCGCGCCGGATCTGGGCGAGCGCTACGTGGACACCATCTACCGGCCGGACTGGGTCCGCGAGCACTACGACTCCGCGGTGTCGGAGGCGGCCGTCCCGGGACCGGCGGTCTCGGAACCGGCGGTGAGGTAGCGAACGAAGGAACGCGGCACAACGCCCGCCCGCCCGGCAGTCGGCCGGGCGGGCGGGCGTTGTGCCGCGAGTGTCCCGCGAACGTGCCGCCTGCGTCCTTCACATGTCCCGAGAAAGCCGCTCGGCCGGCCACGAGGGCCGGCCGAGCGGGTGGTGGGTCCTCCTCAGCCCATGGCCTCGATCAGGCTCTTGGGGCGCATGTCGGTCCAGGACTTCTCAATGAAGTCCAGGCACTCCTGCCGTGCGGCCTCACCGAAGACGGTGGTCCAGCCCGCCGGAACGTCCACGAATACCGGCCAGAGCGAATGCTGACCCTCCTCGTTGACCAGGACCAGGTAGTTCGCATCGGGATCGTCGAACGGGTTCGTCACCACGCCGTCCTTCCTCAGGTGAATTGGATGTGGATCGCGCGCGGTGATCCGCCGTCGCCGGCACCATTGTCCGCCGGCACCGGAAGTGCGGGTGCGGTCAAACCCGCTTCCCACACCAGACCGTGCTCGCGCCGGGACGCCGGCACTGCGCCGAACTCCACTATGGAGGAAGTCCCGCAGCTGATCAATGCAGTCGTTCAACCGCCGTACTGCGGCAGTTGAACGACTGGGCCGTCACCCTGGTCGCGGGGGACGGGCGCAGCCGAACCGCACCTGCCCGAATATTGATCAGCGCAGCAGCCGAATGGGATAGTGAGGCGCCGCTGTGACCGCTCGCGTCGCGGGTCGGGCCATCGAAAACCACGAGCGATCAACACCGCGCAACCCCAGAGCAGTCGACTCCGCAGTGCCCGAGAAACCGTGGCGGCTCGGAATATCCGGTTGCGATCACCTTGGGCATCCTGAAGCGGTCGACGCGGCGACCGCCGAGTTCCTTGACGCACACTGACGAGGTAGGTATTCGTGGCCAAGACGGGCGGCCCGGGCACGGGTCCGACGCTTCCGCGCTTCGACAAGAACTCCGTCACCGGCCAGCAGGTCAAACCCGGTACACTCCGGCGTGTCGTGCCCTACGCGATGCGCTACCGGTGGTCGCTGGCGATGCTGCTGCTGGTCACGGTGATCGACGCCGGAATCGCGGCGACAAGTCCCCTGCTACTCAAGGCGATCATCGACGACGGCATCATTCCCCGGCGGCTCGCGACGGTGCTCTGGCTCGCCGGGACCATCTGCGTGCTGGCCGTGGTGGACGCGGTGGCCCTCTACGTCCAGTCCTGGTTCTCGGGACGGATCGGCGAGGGGCTCGTCTTCGACCTGCGCACCAAGGTGTTCCGACACGTCCAGGAGCAGCCACTGGCCTTCTTCACCCGGACACAGACCGGATCGCTGGTCAGCCGGCTGAACACCGACATCGTGGGGGCCCGGCAGGCGCTGGCCACCCTGCTCTCCCAGAGCGTATCCACGCTGATGACCCTGGTGCTGGTGCTCGGCTCGATGTTCTTCCTGTCCTGGCAGATCACCGTCACCGCCCTGGTGATGATCCCGATCTTCTTCGCCCCCGCGAAGATGGTCGGCCGCAGGCTGCAGCGGCTCACCCGTGAACGCATGCAACTCGACGCCGAGATGGGCTCGATGATGAACGAGCGGTTCAACGTGTCGGGGGCCATGCTCGCCAAGCTGTACGGCCGGCCGGACCAGGAGTCCGGCCTGTTCGAGCAGCTGGCCGGCCGAATTCGCGACATCACCGTGGCGTCGGCCGTCTACGGGCGCCTGCTCTTCATCACGGCCACCGTGCTCACCGCGCTGACCACTGCGCTGGTGTACGGCCTCGGCGGCTACCTCGCCATACACGACGGACTCCAGATCGGCACGCTGGCGGCCATGGTGGCGCTGCTGCTGCGGCTCTACGGCCCGATCAACCAGCTGACGACCATGCAGGTCAACGTGATGACCGCGCTGGTGAGCTTCGACCGGGTCTTCGAGATCCTGGACCTGAAGCCGCTGATCGCGGAACGGCCGGACGCGCGGGTGCTGCCCGCCGCCGAGAACGAGGCCGCGCCGGAGGTCGAGTTCGACCTGGTCTCGTTCCGCTACCCGGGCGCCGACGAGGTGTCGATCGCCTCGCTGGAGTCCGTCTCCGCGCGGGCGCCGGAGGGCGCCGACAACCCGCTGACCCTGCAGGAGCTCAGCTTCGTCGCCCCGGCCGGGAAGCTGACCGCGCTGGTCGGTTCGTCCGGCGCCGGCAAGACCACCATCACCCAGCTGGTGCCGCGGCTCTACGACCCCACCTCGGGCACCGTCCGGGTCGGCGGTCACGACATCCGCGACCTCACCCTGCAGTCCCTTCGCGACACGGTCGGCGTGGTCACCCAGGACTCCCACCTGTTCCACGACACGCTCCGGGCCAACCTGCTGTACGCACACCCGGACGCCACCGAGCAGGAGGTGGTCGAGGCCTGCACCGCCGCACGGATCTGGGACTCGATCTCCGCGCTCCCGGACGGCCTCGACACGGTTGTCGGCGACCGCGGCTACCGGCTCTCCGGCGGTGAGAAGCAGCGGATCGCCTTGGCGCGCCTGCTGCTCAAGGCGCCTCCGATCGTCGTCCTGGACGAGGCCACCGCACACCTGGACTCGGAGTCCGAGGCCGCGATCCAGCGCGCGCTGAAGACCGCCCTGGTCGGCCGGACCTCCCTGGTGATCGCGCACCGGCTGTCCACCATCCGCGACGCCGACCAGATCCTGGTCATCGACGCGGGCCGGATCCGGGAGCGCGGCACCCATGACGAACTGCTCGCGGCGGGCGGCTTCTACGCGGACCTGTACCACACCCAGTTCGCCCAGAAGGACTCGGTCGGCACGGAGCTCCACTCCGAGGTCCACTGACCGGCCCGGCCCGGTCCTCCGTCACACACCGTCCGCCCGCTGCTCGCTCGACCGGACGCGGCGGGCGGACCCCACCACCCCGGAGAAGCCGAGATGACCGCGCTCGACCACCGCCGCCAGACCACCGCACCCGGGTGGTTCCCCGGCGCGACCGGCCCCCGCACCGACCCGGCTCCGCTGCTCCCGGACGACTCCCCCGTTCGGATGCTCGGTACGCCCGCCGTGGCGAGCACAGATCCGGCGTTGCTGCTGGACCTCTACCGCCGCCTGGTGGTGGGCCGGCGCTACAACCAGCAGGCCACCGCCCTGACCAGGCAGGGCCGGTTGGCGGTGTACCCGTCGTCCGCGGGTCAGGAGGCCTGTCAGGTGGCGGCGGCGATGGTGCTGCGGCCCGGGGACTGGTTGTTCCCGAGCTACCGGGACACCCTGGCGGTGGTCGGGCGCGGGGTGGATCCGTTGGAGGTGTTGACGCTGCTGCGCGGGAACGGGCACACCGGTTATGACCCGCGGGCGACGCGTACCGCGCCGTTGTGCACTCCGCTGGCGACTCAGGCGCCGCACGCGGTGGGCCTGGCACACGCGGCGCGGCTGGCGGGTGATCCGCTGGTGGCGCTGGCGATGCTCGGCGACGGCGGCACCAGCGAGGGTGACTTCCATGAGGCGCTGAACTTCGCAGCGGTGTTGAACGCGCCGGTGGTGTTCCTGGTGCAGAACAACGGCTACGCGATCTCCGTGCCGCTCAGCGCGCAGTCCGCCGCGCCCAGCCTGGCGCACAAGGCCGTCGGCTACGGGATGCGCGGGCGCCTGGTGGACGGCAACGATGTGGCGGCGGTGCACCAGGTGCTGTCGGAGGCGGTGGAGCGGGCCCGGGCCGGCGGCGGCCCGACCCTGGTGGAGGCGTTGACCTACCGGCTGGATGCGCACACCAATGCCGACGACGCCACCCGCTACCGGGAGTCGGACGAGGTGGCCGCCTGGCGGGAGCACGACCCGATCCTGCTGATGGAGCGCGCGCTGCGCGGACTCGGCGTGCTGGACGACGCCCTGGTGCAGGAGTCGGCGGA